>DATAJS010000009.1:0-300000 GCA_036262035.1 Burkholderiales bacterium
TTTTTTATCTTGGCGCCCCCCCCCCCCCCCCCGGAACGCCCTGAAGCCTGCTGTCATCAAACGGGGGTCACAACTGCAACGGCTTCGGGGTCGCTGCATGCGAATCTTCGGGGCCGGCAGCGCCAGCAAAGGAGCTCTTCATGTATGCATTCCTGTTTTTCATTGCATTCTCGTTCCTGCCCGCGCCGGCGTGGGCACAGCAGGTCACCCTTGGAGCCTCGGTTCAACTGACCGGACCGGTCGCCAACACCGGCCGGTATTACAAGGACGCTTACGAGTTCGCCGCGGAGAAAATCAACGCCGCGGGCGGCATCGCGATCGGCTCGACGCGCCACAGGATCGCGCTGAAGATTCTCGACAACCAGTCGGACGTCAATCTGAGCGTGCGTCAGTACGTGCAGCTGCTGTCGCAGGACAAGGTGAATTTCCTGTTGGGACCCTTCGCCAGCAATTTCGTGCTGGCGGATTCGTCCATTGCCGAGAAGACGCGGGTGCCGATGGTGCAGGGGGGAGGCGCATCCGACCAGATCTACAGCCGCGGCTATACCCATGTTTTCGGGACGCTGCCGGCTGCGAGTAATTACTTCGGCAGCACGATCGACGCAATGACCCGGCTCGATCCCAGGCCTCGGACGGTGGCATTGCTCTATGCCGACGACGCGTTCGACGTGTCGGTGGCGAAAGGCACGCGCGAGTTGCTCAAGAGGGCGGGTCTGAAGACCGTGATCGACGAGCGCTACAGCACCAATGCGTCGGACTTCTCCGTGCTGCTGTCGCGCATCAAGAGCGGGAAGGTGGACGCCGTTCTCGTCGCGGGCCATGAAACCGAGGTGCTGAACTTCATCCGCCAGGCGAAAAGCCTGGGCGTGAGCCCGATGCTGCAGTCCTTCACCGTGGGCGTTCCCAGCGCGGACTTCCGCCAGGCGCTGGGCAGGGATGCGAACGGCGCGAGCGGGATGACCGCGTGGCTGCCGTCGCCGGCGCTGAAGGACCAATGGTTCGGCGATGCCGAAAAGTTCGCCCGCGAATGGAAGGCCAGATACGGCTACGAGCCCGACTACCATGCCGCAGCCGGGGTCGCCGCGGTCGAAGCCTTCGTGAACGCCATCCAGTCCGCGGGCAGCGTCGACCCGCAGAAGGTGCGCGATGCCCTGGCGAAGGTCAGCTTCGACAGTCTGTATGGTCACGTGTCCTTCAATGACCAGGGCCAGATCAGCCTGCCGCAGATCATGATTCAGATCCAGGACGGAAAGGTCGTTCCGATCTATGCGGGCAAGGAGTTCCTGAACAAGCTCCAGTACCCGCTGGCGCCGTGGGACAAGCGCTGAGATGGCGTTGTTCGTCCAGGTCCTGGTGAGCGGCATCCTCCTGGGCGGCCTCTACGCCCTCATGGCGCTCGGACTTGCGCTCGTCTGGGGCGTGCTCAACATCGTCAATCTGTCGCATGGGGCGCTCATCATGCTGGGCGCCTATGTGACTTACTTTCTGGTCACCGGTGCGCATTTCGACCCGTTCGCCGCATTGCCGATCGCCGCGGCAGTATTGTTCGCGATCGGCTATGCCATCCAGCGCGGCATTCTGAATCTGGTGATCCGCGGGCCGATGTTCAACACGCTGCTGATCACCTTCGGCATCGAGGTCGTTCTGATGTATCTCGCGCAGCTCTGGTTCTCGGCGGATTACCGCACCATCAACCCGGGCTACGCCGGCGCGAGCTATGCCGTCGGCGGCATCACGATTCCGTTCGTTCAGCTCATCGCGTTTGCGATCGCGATCGGCCTCACCGCGGCGATGTGGCTCTTCCTGCTTCACAGCCGCACCGGGCGAGGCATACGCGCTGCGGCGCAAAACCTCGTGGCGGCACGGCTCTATGGCGTCAGCCCCAAGCGCATTTACGCGCTGACGTTCGGTCTGGGCGCGGCGCTGGCCGGCGTGGCAGGCGGGCTCTACGGAACCGTGTCGCAAATCAATCCCTATATCGGCGGCGCGCTCACCGCCAAGTCCTTCGTGATAGCGATCATCGGCGGCCTCGACAATCCGCTGTGGGTCATCGTCGGCGGTCTCTTTCTGGGCGTCATCGAATCGCTCACTGCGCTTTTCATCGGACCCACTTACCGGGACGTCGCGAGCTTCGGCATCCTGGTGCTCATCCTCATCGTGCGACCGAGCGGGCTTCTGGGGCGAACGGCATGAAAAAAATCGTGCGGGGTGTCGTGCTCTGCGTCATCGTCGCGCTGCTTGCCGCGCTGCCCTGGATGGGCAACACCGTGCTGGTGCAGTTCGGGATCAACCTGCTGCTGCTGGCGACGCTGGCGCAGGGATGGAACATCATCGGCGGCTATACCGGCTATCCGTCGTTCGGGAACTCGGTTTTCTACGGGCTCGGCGCTTATGGCGTAGCGATCGCCATGGTGCAATACCACTTGCCGTTCTGGGCGGGAATGCTGATCGGTCTGGGCCTCGGCGTCGCCTTCGCCGGGCTGCTGGGGTTGGCCGTGCTGCGCCTCAAGGGCCACTATTTTGCGATTTGCACCCTGGGGCTCGCTCTGGTCATGACGGCGATCGTTTCGAATCTCGAGATCGCCGGCAGCAATATCGGACTGGTTCTACCGCTACACACAGGCGAAGCCCTGTTCTACGAGCTGGCGTTGGGACTTCTCGTGCTCACCACGCTGACGATCTTCTGGCTGTCGCGCAGCCGCTTCGGCGTCGGCCTGATCGCCATTCGTGAGAACGAGGAAGGCGCCGCGGTTCTGGGCGTCAATACCACGCTCTACAAAATCCTGGCTTTCATGCTCTCGGCGGCGTTCACGGCGCTCGCAGGCGGTATCTATGCCTACTACATCACGTTCATCGACCCGGCAGGCGTGTTCGATGTCGTTCTCAACGTCAAGATGATCATCATGGCGGTGTTCGGCGGCCCGGGCAGCGTCCTCGGCCCGGTGATCGGCGCGTTTGTGCTGTCGGCCACCTCCGAAGTTCTGGCGACCAAGGTCACGAGCATCGCCAGCATGTTCTTCGGTGTCGTCATCGTCGTCGCCGTGGTGTTCATGCCGCGCGGCATCATCGACCTGGTGAAAAACCTCAGGCAGGCCGGCTGGCGGTACTTCATCGGCAACGTCAGGGCTCACCGCCTGTAAATGGACAACATCCTCGAAGTGAGCCGGCTCACCAAGCGCTTTCACGGCGTGGTGGCGGTCGACGATGTGAGCTTCCATCTCGAGCAGGGCGAGATTCTCGGTCTGATCGGCCCGAACGGAGCAGGGAAGACGACGCTCGTGAGCATGGTGAACGGCACGCTCGAGCCGACGCGAGGCGATCTCGTTTTCGAAGGACGGTCCATGCGCGGGGTGCCGGCATACCGGCGCGCACATCTGGGCATCGGCCGCACCTTCCAGGTCATGAAGCCGTTCCCCGGAATGAGCGTGCTCGAGAACGTGTCGGTGGGCGCGCTGTTCGGCGCCGGCGGCGGCGAGCGCAGCATGGGGCGCGCGCGCGAGCTCGCGGGCGAGTGCCTGGAATTCGTCGGTCTGGGCAGGCGCATCGCGCAGCGCGCCGATGCGCTGGGCGGCCCCGACCGAAAGCGCCTGGAGCTCGCGAGGGCGCTCGCCATGAAGCCCAGACTTTTGCTCCTGGACGAGGTCATGGCCGGCCTCAATCACGTCGAGATCCAGGAGGTCATCGACGTCATCAAGAAAGTGCGCGACCGGGGCATCAGCATCCTGGTGATCGAGCATGTGATGAAGGCGATCAAGAGCCTCTCCGACCGCGTTTTCGTGCTGCACCATGGCGAGAAAATCGTGGAAGGCGCAACCGAGGCGGTGCTCAGCGATCCGCGCGTGGTCGAAGCATACCTGGGGCGAAGACGGCAATGAGCGCCGTGCTGCTGCAGGTCACGCGGCTCAACGCCGGTTATGGGGAAATGCCGGTGTTGCGGGATGTGAGCATCGAAATCCGCGCCGCCGAAATCGTGGCGCTCGTCGGCAGCAACGGTGCCGGCAAAACGACCTTGCTGCGTGCGCTTTCGAAGCTCATCCCGTCGCGGGGCGACATCATCTTCGAGGGTCGCTCGCTCGCCCGGGCCACCGCCGACGGCGTTTTCGGGATGGGCCTGGTGCAGGTCCCGGAGGGACGTCAGCTCTTCGAGCAGATGAGCATCGACGAAAATCTGCTAATGGGCGCGTATAAGCGCGCCGACAAGAACGGGATCAGGCAGGACCTGGATCGCGTCTACCGCATTTTCCCGGCTCTCGCCGGGCGCAGGCGTCAGCTTGCAGGCAGCCTGTCGGGCGGCGAGCAGCAGATGTGCGCAATGGCGCGCGCCCTCATGGCAAGGCCGCGGCTGATGATGGTGGACGAGATGAGCCTGGGACTCGCGCCCGTGATCGTCGATCTGCTGCTGGAGACCATGACGCAGATTCGCAGCGAAGGCGTGACCGTGCTGCTGGTCGAGCAGGACGTGCACGCTGCACTGTCCGTCGCGGATCGGGGTTACGTGCTGGAGACCGGCGCGATCGTTCGGGAAGGCAGCGCGAACGACCTGACGAACGATCCCGAAGTGCAGCGGGCGTATCTCGGAGAGAGCGCTGCGGATACGACGCACGTCGAGGGCACGGCAGCGAAACGAGAGTCGACGCATCGTCGTGCTTGAGGCATCGAGTCGACCTCCTCGATCTCGTGGCCACGGGCACGCAATCCTCGAAGGCGGTTGCCGCGAGAAACGGCACTGCTTGATCGGCTAACATTCACGGGGACAGAGGAACAGGCTGCCGCAATGGTTCGAATCAAACGGGTGTACGAGCCTCACGCCAGCATCGACGGCGCGCGCTATCTGGTCGAGCGGCTGTGGCCGCGAGGCGTCAGCAAGGCATCGCTCGCCATGAATGCATGGATGAAGGACGCGGCGCCGAGCACCGCGCTGCGCCAGTGGTTCGACCACGATGTCGAGCGCTGGGCCGAATTCAGGCGACGCTACCGTGCGGAGCTCAACACTCGTCCGGAAGCCTGGGAGCCGATACTTGCGCAGGCGCGCCGCGGGCGCGTGACCCTGCTCTTCAGCGCGCACGATCTGAAGCACAACAACGCTGTCGTATTGCGGGATTTCCTGAACGCGAGGCTGAAGAGCCGACGCCCTGGCTCGAAGCAGGGCGGACGTAACGGGGAAACGTGCCCGGAAAAGCGCGCGTAAGCCGCTGCGCCCAAAAGCGTTTTCGCGCGCGATCCCGCCCCCTGCGGTCCGTCACCGCGTGCGCATCGGGTAAGCTGCGTGCCGGCCGGTCGTCCGGGAACCGTCCACGCCGCGTATTGTCTGTTCTGCCGGAGCGCGAAAATACGAGACGGCCGCGCCTGCCGCGGCAGGTCCGGCCCGGATGACGGCAAGTCGCACCTACGACCCCTCTTTACCCTGACGTGGAGCCTGCATGCGCAAGACCCTGCTGTGGATCGTCCTTGTACTGTCGACGGCGGCGCAAGGCGCTGCGTTCGGCGCGGGAAAGCTCGCGCCGGCGGCGCCGGAGCAGCAGGCGGCGCACCTCGCGGCCGAGATCCTCACGCGTTACCACTACAAGCCGAGCCCCCTCGACGAAAACCTGTCCTCGAAGATATTCGACGGGTATCTGAAAGCGCTGGATTCCGAGAAAGTCTTCTTCGTTCAAGCCGACGTGGACCGGCTTTCGGCGTATCGCACGCGTCTGGGCGATGCCATCCTCAAGGAGGACCTGACCGCGCCGTTCGCGATTTTCAACCTGTATGAAAATCGGGCGGCCGAGCGTTTCGCGCATGCCCGCGCGCTGGTCAAACAGGGCTTCGACTTCAGCAAGGCCGAGAGCTACGAGGCGTCGCGGGAAAAGGCCGCCTGGCCTGCGAACGAAGCGGAGATGAACGAGCTGTGGCGCAAGCGGGTCAAGAGCGACTGGCTGCGGCTCAGGCTCTCCGGCGAGAGCGACGAGAGCATCATCCGCATTCTCGACCGGCGCTACGACAATTTCCAGAAGCGCATCGCGCAGGTGAAGAGCGCGGACGCCTTCCAGACTTTCATGAACGCCTACACCATGGCGATCGAGCCCCACACCAACTACATGGGACCGCGGGCGGCGGAGGACTTCGACATCTCGATGAGCCTCTCGCTCGTCGGCATCGGCGCCGTGCTCGCGGACCAGGAGGGCTACGCGACGATCCGCGAGCTGGTGCCGGGCGGGCCCGCCGCTCTCTCCGGGGAGCTGAAGAAGGGTGATCGCATCGTCGGTGTCGCGCAGGGCCGCGGCACCACCGCGACGGACGTCCAGGGCTGGCGGCTCGACGACACGGTCGCGCTGATCCGCGGCGCGGTCGACACGGTCGTCGTGCTCGACGTCATACCCGCGGAGGCAGGTCTGGACGGCAAGCACAAGACGGTCACGATCGTCCGTAAGAAGGTCGGCCTGGAACAGCAGGCCGCCAAGGGAACCATCCGGACCGTCGAGGCCGGCAAGGGCGCCCGCCGGATCGGCGTGATCACCCTGCCGTCGTTCTACGAGGATTTCGCGGGCCGACAGAAAGGCCTCGCGGACTACAAGAGCGCCAGTCGCGACGTGGCGCGCCTGCTGAAGGGGTTCAAGCAGGACGGCGTCGACGGCGTGCTGATCGACTTGCGCGATAACGGCGGCGGCTCGCTGAACGAGGCGATCAACCTCACCGGCCTGTTCATCGACACCGGTCCCGTGGTGCAACAGCGCGACGCGGCGGGTGCGATCTCGGTCGGAAGGGACACCATCGCGGGCGTTGCGTGGGATGGCCCGCTCGCCGTGCTGATCAACCGGGCTTCGGCCTCGGCGTCGGAGATCTTCGCCGCGGCGATCCAGGACTACGGCCGCGGCGTGATCATCGGCGAACCGAGCTTCGGCAAAGGCACCGTGCAGACGATGGTCGACCTCGACCGGGTCGCCAAGAACGGCAAGCCGCAGTACGGCGAGCTCAAGATGACGATCGCACAGTTCTTCCGCATCGACGGCGGCACCACGCAACTGCACGGCGTCACGCCGGATATCGCCTTGCCGTCGGCTTCGGATTCGAAGCGGTTCGGCGAGTCGAGCTACGACAATGCGCTCCCGTGGTCGCGCATCAGGCCCGCCGAATATTCGCGGGTCGGGGACATCAAACCGATCGTGCCGGTTCTTCGCGCCATGCACGACGCGCGCGTCAGGAACGACACCGGTTTCCGCTACCTCGTGGAAGACATCGCGGAAGCGAGCGCGCGGCGCGCCAGGAACGTGATCTCGCTGAACGAGGCCGAGCGTCGCAAGGAACGCGACGCGGAGCGGGCGCGCATCGCCTCCCGGGAGGGGCGGACGAAGGCCGGGACGGAAGGCGCCGCAGGTGACGTGGCCGGCACGGGCCTCGGCGCCTGGGACGACGGCCGGCAGGTCAGCGAGCGCAGTCTCGCCGACGAGCTCGCGATCGAGAAAGTGCAAAAGGACAAGAAGGATGTCCTGCTGAGCGAAGCCGTGCGCATCCTCAACGACCAGGTGACCGTGCGCAGCGACGGCGCGGCGGTCGCGGCGCGAGCCAGGCCCCGTGCGGGCGCGTTGGCCGAATAGCCGGCGGAAACAAGGCCGATACGCCGGTTCGATTCCGACTCCCGCCTCCGGTCATCTGGCCCGATAATCGTGCAGGCCGTGCTTCGCGGCCGATCATCGGAGGAGGTCGTCATGCCGTTCTACAAGCTCGACGAGCTGGAGAGAAAGTCGTCTTCCACGAACAGGAAGATCGAGGCGGGCACGGTCCCGGGCGAGTTCATGAAGTTCGGCGTCGTCACCAAGCCCGAAGGCGAGGGGCCGCCGCTGCACGAGCACCCGAACGAAGAGCAGTTCAGCCTGGTCATCTCGGGGCAGATGCACTTCGTGCTCGGGGACGAGGACCGCGTCGTCGGACCCGGGACGCTCGTCCATATCCCGCGCAACACGCGCCATCGCTCGCGGCCGGTGAACGGGCCGGCGACGTTCATCACGATCAAGAGCCCGTGCGGCAACGGCAACCTCGACCAGGACTACAAGCGGCGGCCCGAGGCCGCAGAGATCGAGGCGCTGTACCCGGGAAAGAAGTGATCGACGCCGTCGGGGCGCCGCTTACACGCCGGCCCCGATGACGTCGCGATAGATCCGCATCCCCTTCGGTGTGATCGCCACGGCGCGCGTGCCTTGCACGCGGCGTATCCATCCGGCTTCGAAGCTGTGCGCGCAGAGCGCGGCGCCGAACGATCCGGCGAGGTGCGGTCGCCGCTCGCTCCAGTCGAGGCACGGCCGGCACAGAACGCGGCGCCTGGCGCCGCTCGCCCGAAGCAGCGCGGGAACGTCCATGCCGAGCCGCTTCAGCAGCGAGACGCCGCTGTCGGTCATGACCCCTGCGTCGTCGGTGAGGTCCATGTAGCCCTGGCCCGCGAGCGCGTCGGCAAGCGCGACGCCGAGCCGGCCCGCGAGATGGTCGTAGCAGGTGCGCGCACTGCGCAACGCGGCATCGCGAGGCCCGACGACGGGCGCCGTGCGCGCAGTCTCGAGCTGCGCCGCGGTGCGCATGATGCTCTCCATCATCTGCGCGACCGCCGGCGACGCGAGGCGGTGATAGCGATGGCGGCCCTGCTTCTCGACGCGGACGAGGCCGGCCGCCGTCATGCGCGCGAGGTGCTCGCTCGCGGTCTGCGGCGTGATGCGCGCGACCGAGGCGAGCTCGGTGGCGGTCAAGGCACGCCCGTCCATCAGCGCATGCAGCATGCCGGCGCGCGCCGGGTGACCGGCGATCGAAGCCACTTCGGCGAATCGGGCGTCAGTCGACATCTCGTGATCTCCTCGCGATAGAGCGCATCAGCTTACGCCGGTCGCCGCGGCGATGTTTCGGCCGCCGACGAAGCGACGTGAGCCCACAGGCTCGCGTGGCGAGCCAGGCCGGTGCGCACCATCGCGTGCATGCAGATACTTTCATGCCGACATTGCCGCCGCTACACCTATCAACCCTGCTTCGTCGCGGGCGTCTTCCGGATGAGCCCGCATTGCGCGAAGTGGCACGCGTGCTTTCCCGACGCGTCGGGGTGTCCGAATTTCGAGCGGGAGCCGGGGAGCGATGACGAGCTCGCCGGCGCCTTCGGCGGTCAGCCGGCGCCCGCAGGCTCCGGCAGGGCGTGAAACGCCGGTGGGCGCAGCCGCCGGCGGCATGCGACACTTCGCCGCATGGACGACCACCAACGGGCGCAGGCCGTCGCGCTGCTTCAACGCGCGCGCGATCTATGTATCAGTCAGAGGTGGGCGGCCGCACGCGGGAACACGGCCGACGCGGCGGCCTTGCAGCGACTGCTCGATCACCTCGATGCGGCGATCCGGGAGCTCGACGAGCTCGGGTTCGCCGTCCCGATCCCGTCGAGGAAGCCTTGAAATAAGACCGGGCAGGCCGCCGGATCCTGTCAGGCCCGACGCGTTTCCTCGACTGAAATAAAGACATTCGAACTCGCCCCGACGCGCGTCCGTCATACCTCTGTCTTTTGCTCACAGGAGGCAACATGTCGGCACGCTTATTCAGTATCGGCGCACTCGCCGTCGCGCTCGCGGCGAGCACCGCCGCCGCGTATGCGCAGCAGAGCCGGAGCGATCACGCGTACACGCAGCTCGACTCCGCGCACCAGGCATCGATGGCCAATCTCGAACGCGCGGCGCAGCGCCTGCGAGAATCGATCCAGGCGATGGCGCAGCACGCACCCGGGCAGGACCGCACGCAGGCGATGGCGGATGCCAATCACGCGCTCGCCGATGCGCAGGCCGCGATGGCGGTGCTCGGCCCGCCGGCGGCGCGTCCGTTTCCCGCGCGACATCCGACCGGCGCCGCGCCCGTTTCCGACCGCGAGGCGATGCACAAGCTGAGACAGGCGTCGGATCGCCTGTACGATGCGGTCCACGCCATGTCGCGCGCGCCCGCGGGGGAGCGGCGCAATGCCGCTATCGATGAAGTCAATCAGGCGCTCATCGCCACGCAGGGCGCGATCTCGTGGACGGCCGACCAGCGGCTCGCGTCGGCATCGACGCAGGCGCCGCGCAACGTGTCATCCATGCCCACGGTCGCGCTGCACCCCGGCAATCCGGTCGAAGATCTGCAGGTGAGGCTCAAGCTCGCCGGCTTCTACGACGGGTCGGTCGACGGGCGCATGAGCGCGCACACGAGCCGGTCGCTGCGCGCCTTTCAACAAGCGCACGGCTTGAGCGCGACCGGCCGTCTCGACGCCCGCACGATCGCCGCGGTCGGCATGATTTCCGGCCCGATTCCGGCGGGCGGCACGATGCCGGTGGGCGGCACGCTGTCGAGCGCGGGCGGCAGCGTCGGCAATATGCGCTAGCCGCATTCGCATCGGGCGGGCGTGAGTCCGCCCGACGCTCTGCCGCGCGTCTAATCCGCTTTCGCGCCGGCTTCCTTGACCAGCGGTCCCCACCGCGCGAATTCTTCGGCGATGAGCTTTGCGGCGTGTTGCGGCGTCGTGCCGACCGCTTCGACGCCTTCGGAACGCAGCCGCGAGCGCACGTCGGGCGATTGCAGCGAGGCGTTCACTTCGGTGTTGAGCTTGGCCACGATCGCGGAGGACGTTTTCGCCGGGGCGAGCACCACGTACCACGAATCGACCACGTAGCCCGGCACCGTCTCGGCGACCGCGGGAAGCTCGGGCAGCAGGCTGAAGCGCTTGGCGCCTGTGGTCGCGAGCGCGCGCAGCCGGCCGCTCTTCACGTGCGGCATCGCGGGCGGGATGCTCGAGAAGCGCAGCTGCACGTGTCCGGCGACGAGATCGGCGGTGGCCGGTCCCGAGCCTTTGTAAGCGACGTGCACCATGTTCACGCCGGTGAGCTTGCACAGGAGCAGCGCCGAGAGATGCGTCGACGAGCCGACGCCGGAGGACGAATAGTTGAGCGCGCCCGGCTTGGCCCTGGCGAGCGCGACCAGCTCAGCGACCGAAGTCGCGGCGAGCTTCGGATGCACCAGCAGCACGAACGGCGACGAGGTGATCTGCGAGATCGGCGCGAAATCCTTCCGCGGATCGAAACGGATCTGCGGCATGGTGTGCGGCGCGATCGCGAGACCGCCGCTGGTGTGCGCGAGCAGCGTATAGCCGTCGGGCGTGGAGTGCGCGGCGATCTCGCTGCCGATCGCGCCCGTCGCGCCGGGCCGGTTGTCGATGACGACGGGCTGTCCCAGACGCTCGGCGAGCACCGGCTGGATGGCGCGCATCACGAGATCGGTTCCGCCGCCCGCAGGATAGGGAACGATCACGCGCACCGGTTTCACCGGGTAAGGCGCGCCCTGCGCGCAGACGACGACGGGCGCGGCGCACGCGCCGATCGCCGACAGCACCCTCACCAAACTTTTCATCCGCTTCCTCCTCGTGAGCCTGTTGCACAAACAGCCCGTTCGTACCACATTCGGGCTTTGGTCGATATTGTGTACCACTCGGAAGATACCCGACACCATGGAGGATGAACCGATGTCCGGTCGAATCGCCGTCTACGATCCGGTCGCGCCTTGTCTCACGCAGCCGCGACAGCTCCGAAAAGCGCTGGGTGCGGTTGCGGGCAAGACGATCGGATTCATCGACAACTCGAAGCCGAACTTCAACCATCTCGTCGAAGACGTCTCGCAGTTCCTGCTGGAGAAGCACGGTGTCGCGAGTGTGGTGAAACGCCGCAAGCGCTCGGCGTCGGAAGGCGCGCCCGAGGCGATGATGAAGGAGCTCGTCGAGCAGGTCGACGCGGTCGTCACCGGCTCGGGCGACTGAGGCTCCTGCACGTCGTGGAGTGTCCACGACAGTGTGGAAGTCGCCAAGCGCGGCAAGGCCGCGCTGACGGTGTGCTCGAGCAGCTTCATCGGGCTCGGCCGCGCGCAGCAGAAAGCGCTCGGCGCGCCCGACCTGCCCATCGCCATCGTTCCGCATCCGTTCGGCACGCGCTCGCGCGAAGAGCTGCGCCGCATCGCCGCGCAGTGCGCCGACGACATCGCGAAGCTGCTCTCCGAGCAGCCGACGGCGGACGCGGCAGCGGCTGACGCCCCGCCCGGGCCTGCGCCGCGCGCCCGCCTCGTCGACGTACCCGCGGCGCTCGACGAGCTGAACCGCTTCTTCATCGAGCGGCGCTGGGGCGACGGCCTCATCATCGCGCCGCCGACCGAAGAAGCGGTGCAGCGCATGCTGCGCCACACGCGGCGCGCGCCGGACGAGATCGTCGCCACCATCGCGCCCGGCATGGGCGCGGCGACGGTCGAGTACATCGCGATACAGGGCGTGATGGCGGGCTGCTATCCCGAGTACCTGCCGGTGCTGATCGCCGCGGCCGAAGCGGTTGCGACGAGCCGGTTCCATCTCCAGGCGATCCAGGCGACGACCAATCCGTCGACCGCCATGCTCATCGTGAACGGTCCGCTGGCGCGCCGGCTGGGTGTGAACAGCGGCTCGGGCTGCTTCGGGCCCGGCACGTGGGCGAACGCGACGCTGGGCCGCGCGCTGCGGCTCATCCTCATGAACATCGGACACGCGCTGCCCGGCGACATGGACCGCGCGACGCAGGGCCAGCCGGCGAAGTACACGTTCTGCTGTGCGGAGAACGAGGAGGCGAACCCATGGGAGCCGCTGCACGTCGAGCGCGGCTTCGCGGCCGATGCGAGCACGGTCACCGTCGTCGGCGCGCTGGGCACGTGGAACATGAACATGACCGCCAGGGACGCCGAGGACGTGATCGCCATGATCGGCGACACCATGCAGTACCCGGCGAGCAGCGATTACATCTACGGCGGTGCGCCGTTCGTCGTGCTCGCGCCGCAGCACGCGAACCTCTTCCACCGTGCCGGCTGGAGCAAGGCCGAAGTGAAGCGGCGGTTGTGGGAAGCGTCGAAGATGCGCGCGGGGCGATCGCGCGGCAGCGAGTTCGAGCGCCTCGCCACCGCACGCAGCGCCGAGCTGGGAGCGATCGGGCCCGACTCGATCGTGCCGATCTCGAAGGAGCCGGAAGACCTGTCGATCGTCGTCGCGGGAGGACCGGGGTCGCACTCGGTGTTCATCCCGGTCTCCGCGCACACGCGCTCGGTGACCCGCGAGATCGTGACGTTCGAGTAGAGTAGCGGCGCGCCCAAGAGGACACTGCATGCAGATTCAACGAGGCTTTACGCTGATCGAGCTGATGATCGTGGTCGCGATCATCGGCATACTCGCCGCCGTCGCGCTGCCCGCGTACCAGGATTACACCATCCGCGCGAAGGTGTCGGAGCTCGCGGCGGCCACGAGCGGCTTCAAGAACAAGGTGTCCGATACCGCGCAGACCAACGGCACGCTCACGAACTCGGGCGCGGGCCTGACGGTCGGCACGGTCGGGAAGATCAGCGGGGGGAGCGTGACCGACGACGGCATCATCACGCTATCGGGCAGCGCGACGACGGTCGGCACCTCGGTGACGCTCGTCCTCACGCCGTCGATCAGCACCGGGGGCACCTTGATCTGGAGCTGCACCGCAGCTTCGGGAATTCACAAGTACGTGCCCGCGGAATGCCGCAAGACATCCTAGGGCGCCGGAAGAGTGCGCGGTCAGTGCCAGATGTTCGGTAAGAGCGGCGACGAAAAGCCCGAGACGAAGTCCTTCACCGCGCCGGTGTCGGCATCGTAGACGTGCCGCCTGACCGCGCCGATGTTCGCGCCGTAGACGTGGATGCTGATCGACACGCGATCGTCGTACGCGTTCTGGACCTGGTGAATGTCGCCGATGGTCGGCGACACCATCTCGATGTCGCCGGGCTCGAGCCGCGAGGTCGCGAGCCTGCGCAGCGGCGCGCCCGCGCCTTCGCACGCATAGCTCGTTCCGGTCTCCGCGCCGCGCAGCATCCCGATCAATCCCCAGACCGTGTGATCGTGCACCGGCGTCTTCTGCCCCGGACCCCAGACGAAGCTCACGACCGAGAAGCGCTGCTGCGGGTCGCAGTGAAGCAGGTACTGCTGATAGTAGGTGGGGTGGGGGACGCAGAACGACTCCGGCAGCCAGTCGTCCCGTTCGATCAGCTCGGCGAGGCGCGGCCGGATGCGCGCGAGAAGCGCGCTTTCCGCGGTCTCCTCGCCGACGATCGCGGTGACCGCCTCGACGAAGGTGCGAAGCTTCGTGAGGCTCACGCCGAGCGGCCTTCGGTCCCGAACTGCTCGAACGCTTCGAGCGCGCGCGCCGAATAGACGTACGCCGCGCCGGCGTTCAGGGCGATCGCCGTGCCGAGCGCTTCGGCAACTTCGGCTTGTGTCGCGCCGGCTTCGCGCGCCGCGGCCGCATGGGAGCTGATGCAGCCGTCACAGCGCGTCGTGACCGCGACCGCGAGGGCGATCAGCTCGCGCGTCTTGGCGTCGAGCGCATTATTGGCGCCCAGCGCGCCGTTCAGTTGCCGGTAGGCGCTGACCACCTTGGGGTTGGCGTCGGCGAATTTGCCCGCGGTCGCACGCAGGTTCGAGAGGGTTTCTTTCCAGTTGATCCACATAGCAAAGCTCCACCTGAAGAAGGACGGCGTTCCGATATAAGGAACAACGTTCCAAATAAGTTTAGAACGTCTCTTCAGGGCGGGTCAACCGCCGTGCTCCAGTGCAGCGGGCGCCGAGCATTTGACGCCACCGGCAGTGCAGCCTAAACTCCGCATCGAGCAGAACTGCGTTCCCGTATCTGGAACATGAACAACACCTTTGTCAACGGCCTTGCGGTCCTCGAGACCCTCGCGCTGGCCGAGCGTCCACGCGGGGTCACCGAGCTCGCCGACGAGCTGGGGCTCGCCAAGAGCCAGGTGCATCGGCTGCTGCAGACGCTGATCGAGCGCGGCTACGTTCGGCAGGATCCGGATACCGGGCGCTATTCATGCACGCTCAAGATGTGGGAATATGGGGGGCTCGTGGCCGACCGCATCGACGTACGGCATATCGCGGGCCCGCATTTGCAGAAGCTCGCCGAGAGCACCTCGGAAACCGTACACATGTCGGTGCTCGACGGCTTCGAAGCGCTGTACATCGAGAAGATCGACAGTCCCCAGCCCGTTCGAGCCTATTCGCGCATCGGCGGGCGCGCGCCTGCGTATGCGGTCGCGACCGGCAAAGCCCAGCTCGCTTACTCGCCGACGAAGCTCGTCGAGAGCATCAAGCTCGAGCGCCATACGCCGCGCACCATCGCCACCCTCGACGACCTGCGCAGGGAGCTCGAGCGCATCCGCGAGCAGGGTTACGCGGTGAACCGCGGCGAGTGGAACGCGAGCGTGTGCGGCCTCGCCGTGCCGATCTTCGGGTCCAATCGCCGGCTGGTCGCCGCGATCGGTATCTCCGGGCCGCTCGAGCGGCTCTCGCCCGGCGTGCTGCGCGATTTCGCGCCCGTCGTCGTCGACATCGGCCGTGCGGTCTCGCGCGAGCTCGGTTTCCACGGCCAGCCGGCGCCCGTCGAATGAAAAAGGAACGCCGCATGGCGCCGTTGGAAGGCATCAGGGTCATCGAATTTTGTAACGTCGCGGCAGGTCCCTATTGCGGGATGCTGCTCGCGGACATGGGCGCCGACGTGATCAAGGTCGAGCACCCGCAGGGCGGCGACACGCTCCGGCAGTGGCCGCCGATGACCGGCGGCTTCAGCGAGAACTTCGCGTCGGTCAACCGCAACAAGCGCTCGGTGACCCTCGATCTGAAGGATCCGGCGGACGTGGCGAAAGCGCGCGAGCTCGTGCTGTCCGCCGACGTGGTGCTCGAGAACAACCGGCCGGGCGTGATGCGGCGCCTCGGCCTCGACTACGAGTCGTTCCGCACAGACAAGCCCGCGCTCGTGTACTGCTCGATCTCGGCGTACGGACAGGAAGGCCCGCGCGCCGGCGAAGGCGGCTTCGATCTCACGATGCAGGCGATGAGCGGCATCATGAGCGTCACCGGCGAGCCCGGCGCGGCGCCCGTCAAATGCGGCGTTCCGCTGTCCGATTTCGCGACGGGCCTGTACGGCGCTTTCGCGGTCGCGTCGCTGCTGCGGCGCGTGAGCGAAGGCGGGGAGGGCGGTCACATCGACGCGTCGATGCTCGGCTGCTCGCTCGGCATCGCCGCGCTCCAGACCAGCGAGTACTTCGGCAACGATCGCGATCCCGTCAAGCTCGGCTCGGCCCACCCGCGCGCTGCGCCGTATCAGGCGTTTCGCGCGAAGGACGGCTACTTCGCGATGGCCGCCGGCAACGACAAGCTGTGGCGCTCGGTGTGCGCGGTGGTCGCGCGAGAGGACCTCGTCGCCGACGAGCGCTTTGCGACCAACGCGCTGCGTGCCGGGAACCAGGCCGTGCTCAAGGACATCTTAGAGGGGGAGTTCGCGCGCTACACGTGGCGCGATCTCCTCGCGCGGTTCGCCGAAGCGGGCGTCCCGTGCACGCCGATCAACACCTATTCGCAGGCTCTCGCCGATCCCCAGGTGCAGCACATGGGATGGGTGCAGGACATCCTGCTTCCGGGCGGGGCGCGCACGCGCACGTTCGCCTCTCCGCTCCGCATTTCGGGTGTAGGGCTTCCCGTCACCCGCAACCCGCCCGCGCTCGGCGAGCACAACGAGGATGTGTTCTCGCAGCTCGAGCGCGAACGCCGCCGCACGGCGTGATTTCAACTCAGCACTGGGATAAGACTATGGCATCCGGCGTTTTCGACGACGCATTGATCAAGCAGCTGTGGAGCACGGACGAAGTCCGCGCGATCTTCAACGACAGGAACCGCATCCAGAAGTGGTACGACTACGAAGCCGCGCTCGCGCTGTCGCAGGCCGAGCTCGGCATCATCCCGAAGGAAGCGGGCGAAGAGATCGCGCGCAACTGCAAGCTCGACAAGGTCGACGTCGAAGCGATCGCGGAGGGGATCCGCCGCATCAAGCACCCGCTCGTGCCCGCCCTGAAGGCGGTCGAGGACCTCTGCCAGGGCGGCGCCGGCGAGTTCATCCACTTCGGCCCGACGACGCAGGACATCCTCGATACCTCGACGATGCTCCAGATCCGCGATGCGCACGAGATCTTCCTGCGCGACATCAAGGCCGTCGGGCGCGCGCTCGCCAAGCTCGCCGAAACGCACCGCGACACGCCGATGGTCGGGCGCTCGCACGGCGTGCAGGCGCTGCCGATCACCTTCGGCCACAAGGCCGCGATCTGGCTGTCCGAGATGGGGCGCAACTACGAGCGCCTCAAGGCGCTGGAATCGCGCACGTTCGTCGGCGGCATGGTGGGCGCGGTGGGCACGCAGGCTTCGTTCGGTCCGAAAGCACGCGAGCTCGAGCAGCGCCTGATGAAGCGCCTGGGGCTGGGGGTGGCCGACATCAACTGGCAGCCGGCGCGCGACCGCTTCGCCGAATACGTCTCCGTCCTCGGCATCGTCTCGGGCACGCTCGGCAAGATCGCGAACGAGATCGTGACGCTGGAGCACACCGAGGTCTCCGAGCTCTACGAGCCGTTCAGCAAGGGCAAGGTCGGCTCGTCGACCATGCCGCACAAGCGCAATCCCTCCACCTGCGAGGCGGTGGTCGGCGCGAGCCGCGCGCTGCGCTACAACGTCGCTTTCATGCTCGAGTGCATGGTGATCGAGCACGAGCGCGACGGCTCGTCGTGGCGCGGCGAGTGGAAAGCGCTGCCCGAGTCGTGCCTCATCATGGGCGGCATGCTGTCGATGATGAAATACGTGCTCGAAGGCCTCGACGTCGACGTCGAGCAGATGCGCAAAAACCTCGACATCCTCGGCGGCTTCCTGCTCTCCGAGCGCGTGATGTTCAAGCTCTCGGACAAGCTCGGCAAGCAGACCGCGCACGAGCTGGTGTACGAAGCGTCGATGCACGGCATCGAGAACGGCGTGTCGTTCGAGAAGTCGCTGATGGAGAACAAGCAGGTGCGCGAGGCGCTCACCGCGGACGAGCTCAAAGCGGTGCTCGATCCCACGACCTACACCGGCTTCGCGCCCGAGATCGTCGACCGCGTGCTCGGCGAGCAGCGCGCCAACGGATGGATGAACTGATCATGCGCAAGACTCTCATTGCATTCGCCGCGCTGGCGCTCGCCGCCGGCGCAGCCGTCGCCCAGGATACGAAGGGCTATCCCTCCAAGCCGATCCGGATGATCGTCGGTTACGCCCCCGGCGGCGGCGTCGACATCATGGCGCGCCTCATCGGTCCGCGCATCACCGAGGCGCTCGGCCAGCAGGTGATCGTCGAGAACCGCCCGGGCGCGGGGCAGAACATCGGCGCCGAGATCGCCTCGCGCGCGGCCCCCGACGGTTACACCCTGTTCCTCGCCTCCTCGGCCCTCGGCATCAACGTGAGCCTGTATCCCAAGCTTAGCTACGATCCGATCAAGAGCTTCGTGCCGATCGCGGTGTTCGCGCAGAGCCCCAACCTGCTGCTCGTGCATCCGTCGATGCCGGTCGGCACCGCCAAGGAGTTCATCGCGTTCGCCAGGAAGAACCCGGGCAAGCTCAACTTCTCCTCGTCGGGCAGCGGCAGCACCCAGCACCTCTCGGGCGAGCTCCTCAAGCTCTCGACCGGCGTGCGCATGACGCACATCCCGTACAAGGGCAGCGCGCCTTCGCTGACCGCGCTCGTCAGCGGCGAGGTCGATTTCGCGTTCAACAACATCCCGTCGGCTCAGCCTTTCCTCCAGCAGAACCGGTTGAAGGCGCTGGCGATCACCAGCCGCAAGCGATCGAAGCTGCTGCCGAACGTGCCGACGCTCATCGAATCCGGCCTCAAGGATTTCGAGGTGGCCGCGTGGTACGGCGTGCTCGCGCCCGCCGGCACGCCGAACGAGCTCGTCACCAGGCTCAACGGCGTGATCAACGCGGCGGTGCAGTCCAGGGACTTCAACGACCGCCTCGCCAAGCTCGGCGCCGACACCATCCACGAATCGCCCCAGTTCTTCGCCGACTTCCTCAAGGAAGAGATCGAGCGCTGGCACAAGGTCATCAAGGCCGCGGGCGCCAAACCGGAGTAAGGCATGTCCGTCTTTTCGTCCAGGGTCCTGAAGGATTTCTTCGGGACGGAGGCGATGCGCGCGGTGTTCTCGGACGAGGCGCGCATCGCCAAGTTCAAGGCCATCGAAGTCGCGCTCGCCAAGGTGGAAGAAGACCTCGGCGTCATCCCGAAAGGCAGCTTCGACGAGATCCGCCGCGGCGCCGAGGCGGTCGAGATCGACTGGGCGCGGCTCAAGCACGACACCGACACCATCGGCTACCCGGTGCTCCCGTATCTCAAGCAGTTGCGTGAAGCGTGCGGCGCGTCGGGCGAATATGTGCACTGGGGCTCCACCACCCGCGATATCACCGACACCGCGACCGCGCTGCAGCTCGGCGAGGCGCTCGCGCTCATCGACCGCGACCTCGCGGCGGTGAAGGACGCGCTGGTGAAGCTCACCCGCGAGCACCGCAGCACCGTGATGATCGGCCGCACCCACGGCATGCACGCATTGCCGACGACGTTCGGCTTTCGCACCGCGATCTGGCTGTCCGAAGTGCAGCGCCAGATCGGCCGGCTCTCGCGCGTGCGCGAAGAGGCGCGGGTCGGCCAGTTCGGCGGCGCGGTGGGCACGCTGTCGGCGCTGGGCGAGCACGGGCTCGCGGTGCAGAAGGCGCTGATGAAAGAGCTCGGCCTGCGCGCGCCGGCGATCTCGTGGTTCGCCTCGCGCGACCGCATATCGGAGGTGGTGTTCACCCTCGCCGAGATCGCGGGGACGATGGGCAGCATCGCCAAGACCCTCGTCGTCATGACCCGCGACGAAGTGCGCGAAGCGCGCGAGCCGGACGTCGCGGGCCGCGGCACGAGCAGCGCGATGCCGCACAAGCACAACACCGTCGGCTCCGAGCTCGTGCTGGTCTACGCCAAGATGGCCGCGCAGTTCACCGCGATCGCGCTCGAAGCGATGGTGCAGGACTACGACCGCGACTGGCAGGGCCATTTCGAGACCATCGTCGTGCCGCAGGCTTTTCTCGTCACGCACGCCGGCCTGCAGCAGATGGGGCACATCCTGCGCGGCCTGAAGGTTTACCCCCAGCGCATGCGCTCGAACATCGAAATGACCCAGGGACTCGTGATGGCGGAGGCCGTCATGATGGCGCTCGCGACCAGGATCGGCCGCACGCGCGCTCACGAGCTCGTCACCGAGGCGTGCAACGTCGCGCTCGAGCGCGACGTGCATCTGCGCGAGGTGCTGCGCGACGACCGCAGCATCCGCGAGCAACTGGCACCTGCCGCGATCGAGGCTGCCCTCGATCCGGCGAATTACATCGGATCGGCCGAAGAGAGCGTGGACCAGGTCTTGCGCGAAGTCGGCGCAAACACCTAGGAGGACCACGCATGAACCGTAACGCAACCCTGATCGCGGGGGCGATCGCCGCCGCATTTTCGGTCGCAGCGCCTGCGAGCGCGCAAACCTATCCGACGAAGCCGGTGCGCGTCATCGTTCCGTTCGCCCCCGGCGGCGGCACCGACGTCACGACGCGCGCGGTCTCGCAGCGCCTCACCGAGCGCCTCGGCAACACCTTCGTCGTCGACAACCGCGGCGGCGCCAACGGCGTCATCGGCGTGGACCTCGCGGTGAAATCGCCGGCCGACGGCTACACCCTCGTGGCGATCTCCAACAGCCACACGGTCAACGTGAGCATCTACAAAAAGCTCTCGTACGATCTGGTGCGCGATCTGGCGCCCATCGCCGAGTTCACCACGCAGCCTTTCGCGCTGGTCGTCAACCCGTCGCTGCCGGCGAAATCGGTGAAGGAGCTGATCGCCTACGCCAGGGCGAATCCGGGCAAGCTCAATTACGGTTCGTCGGGCACCGGCGGCATCAGCCACCTGTCGGGCGCGATGTTCGGTTCGATCGCCGGCATCGAGCTGAGCCACGTCCCCTACAAGGGCGGCACGCCGGCGATGATCGACGTCATCTCGGGCCAGATCCAGATGCTGTTCTCCACGCTGCTCCAGGCGAACCCACACATCAAGAGCGGCAAGCTGCGCGTGCTCGCGGTCACCACGCCCAAGCGCAACTCGCTCGCACCGGAGCTGCCGACGATGAGCGAGGCGGGCGTGCCCGGCTACGACGTGTCGCAGTGGTTCGGCCTCACCGCGCCGGCGAAGACGCCCAAGGCCATCGTGACGAAGCTCAACGCCGAGATCGTCAAGATCCTGCAGGAGCCGGAGATGAAGGCGCGCATCGCGGCCGACGGCGCGGAGCCGGTCGGCGGCACGCCGGAAGAGTTCAGCGCCCACATCCGCCGCGACATCGCGAAGTGGGCGAAGGTCGTGAAGCACATCGGTCTGCAGGCCGAGTGATGGCGGACGACGCGCTGATCGCCGCGCGCGAGGACGGGGTCACCCGCCTCACGCTCAACCGCGCGCAGAAGGCGAACGCCCTGTCCGCCGCGCTGGTCGAGGCGCTGCTCGAAGCGTTCGAGCGCGCGGCGAGCGACGGCACGCGCCTCATCGTGCTCGAGGGCGCGGGCCCGCACTTCTGCGCGGGCTTCGACTTCACCGACTACGAGAGCGCCAGCGACGGCGATCTCGCGCTGCGCTTCGTCCGCATCGAGACGCTGCTGCAGGCGATCCATCACAGCCCCTGCGAGACGCTCGCGCTCGCGCACGGCCGCGTGTTCGGCGCCGGCGCGGACATCGTCGCCTCGTGCAGCCGGCGCATCGCCGCGCCCGATGCGGCGTTTCTCATGCCGGGCCTGCGCTTCGGCGTGGTGCTGGGCACGCGCCGCCTCGCCGCGCGCGTGGGCGGCGACGCCGCGCGCGACATCCTGTCGACGTCGCGCAGCTTCGATGCTCAGGAAGCGCTGCGCATCGGGTTCCTCACCCGGATTGCGCCCCGCGAACAATGGCCGGACCTCGTCGCCGCCGCTCGCGGGGAGAGCGCGAAGCTCTCGCCGGCGGCGTCGGCGGCGCTGGGCGTAGCCACGCTGCGCGACACGCGCGCGGAAGACATGGCTGCGCTGGCGCGGTCGGTGAGTGTGCCGGGACTGAAGGAGCGCATCCGCGCGTTTCGCGAAGGACAGGCGCGCCGGCCGGCCCGGTGAGGCTATTGGGCCGCGGCGGCGCGGGCGACCTTGGCGCGCGTCAGCGCCGGCTCGAACATCGCGATGAAGGTGTAGACGTACGAAGGCACGTAGGCGTCGCGCCGCAATCCGATGTGCACCGTGTTGGGCGCGAACAGATGCCCTGCGTCGAGCACGCAGAACGCGCGGTCTTCATTGGGGCGATGGGCGATCGAGGCGACGATCGCGAGCCCCATCCCGCGCTCGACGTAAGTCTTCATGACCCCGATGTCGGTGGCGGTGAGCACGATGTTGGGCTCGAGCCCCGCGTCGGCGAACGCGCGCCGCACCTGGCCGTGCGCTTCGTAAGCCTTGTCGTAGGTGATGAGCGGATACCTCGCGAGCTGGCGCAGGGTGAGGCGCGAGGCGGCGCAGATCGGGTGGCTCCGGGGCGCGAGGATGATGCGATGCACGCGCCGGCAGGGCAGGAACAGGATGTCGGCCCGCGGCTCCACGGGCTTCGCCGAGATCAGCAGGTCCGCTTCGCCGCGGCTCAGCAGGTCGGCCATGCTCGACGGGTCGCCCTGCCTCAGCACCAGCTTCACCTGCGGGTATTGCTGCATGAAGCGCTCGATCACGTCGGGCAGCGAATAGCGCGCATGGGTGTGAGAGGCCGCGATGGTGAGATCGCCGCTGTCGGCGGCGTCGACGTCGCGCCCCATGCGCTTCAGGTCGTCGGACAGCCGATGCATCGTGCGTGCGATGCGCACGACGTCCTCGCCGCGCGCGGTGATGCCGAGCAGGCGGCGCCGCGAGCGCCGGAAGATCGAAAAACCGAGCTCGTCCTCGAGCGCCTGTATCTGGCGGCTCACGCTCGGCTGGGAGGTATGGAGGGCTTCGGCGGCGCGGGAGATCGAAAGCTCACGATCGACGATCTCGCAGATGAAGCGGAGCTGACGCAGGGTCATGGACCGAGTATACGAACGGCGCATATCGCATACAACTATGGTCTTTGCCAGGCATAGTCGCGCTGCCTATCATCGGCATTCCCCTCGCGTCGACTCCCTCATGACCGTGCAGCCCGCCACCGACATCGTGCGCATACTCGCGCCCCGATCCATCGCCGTCATCGGCGCTTCCGACGACACCTCCAAATACGGCGGGCGCGTCATCGAGCACCTGATCCGCCACGGCTACGGCGGCGCGATCCTGCCGATCAACAAGAGCCGCAGCGAGATTCGCGGGCTGCCCGCGTTTCCATCGGTCGCGGCCGCCCAACGCGACGTGGACGTCGCGCTCATCGCGGTGCCCGAGGCGTCGCTGATGGCCGCGGTGCAGGACTGCACGGCCGCGGGTGTCGGCTGCGCCATCATCATCACCGCCGGTCTCGCCGAGTCCGGCGACGAAGGCCGGCAGCGCCAGGCCGAGATCGAGCGCCTCGCGCACCAGGCGGGCATGCGGCTCCTCGGACCCAACTGCCTCGGCCTCATCAATCCGCACCACCGTCTCGCGCTGACCTCGTCGTTCGCGATGAGCGTGCCGCGGCTGCCGCAGGGCGGCGTCGCGCTGATCACGCAGAGCGGCGCGCTGATGGCGAACATGTTCTCGCGCGCGTGCGACAGCGGCATCGGACTGCGCGCGTGCGTCTCGCTCGGCAACCAGAGCGACCTCGGCTTCGAGGATTTTCTCGCCTATTTCGCGCACGACGACCTCACGCGCGCGATCGTGGTCTACGCCGAAGGCATCCGCGAGCCGCAGCGCTTTTTCGCGGCCTCCCGCACGGCGACGCAGAACGGCAAGTTCGTCCTGTTGTGCAAGGCCGGCGCCACCGAGGCCGGCAGCCGCTCGGCGCTCTCGCACACCGCGAGCCTCGCCGGGGACCACGCCGCGTTCGAAGCCGCGTGCGCGCGCCACGGCATCCTGATGACCGACGACGTCGAAGGCGCCGCCGCCTCGGCCGGCGCGATCGCGCGCTGGGGCGTCGGGCACCGGCGCCGCATCGCCGTGGTGTCGGGCTCCGGCGGCGGCGTGGTGACCGCGGTCGACTACCTCGGGCGCCGCGGTTTCACGTGTCCCGAGCTTGCCGCGTCCACCCGCGAGCGCCTCGCGCGCTATTTCGACCAGCCGCCGCAGCACGCGGCGGTCGACGTCGGCGCGCTGGCGCCGTCGCTCAAGGGGCGCGAATCGATACTGGCGGAGATCCTCGCCGACGTGGCGCGCGATGCGAACGTCGACGGCGTCGTGTACGTCATGACCGCGCAGGCGAAGATGCTCACGACCTCGCAGACCGTGGCCGCGTTCGCCGAGGCGTCGGACAAGCCGGTGCTGCTGTGTCTCACCGTGGGCGACGTCGCGTCGGACGTGCGCCGCGCCCTGCGCGACGCGCAGAGCGCGTTCTTCGACCGCCTCAACGACGTCGCGGCGACGTTCGACCTGCTCTGCCACGAGCCGCCGGCGCCGGACGACTATCTGGAGGCGCCGCCTGCGGATGCTGCGCCCTTGCAGGCGCACGGCGACGCGCACGCCAGGGTCGAGATGGCCGCGCTCGGAATCGAAGTCGTGGAGCAGCGCGCGGTCGCCTCGCTGCCGGACGCCTGTGCGGCGGCTGCGGCGCTGGGCTACCCGGTCGTGCTGAAAGCGCAATGCCGCGGCGTGGTGCACAAGTCGGACGCGGGCCTCGTGCATCTGGGCCTGCGCGACGAGGACGACCTGCGCCGCGCGTGGGACGCGCTCTCGGCGGCAGCGAGCGACGCCGCAGTGCGCGATTCGGTGGCGGGCCTCGTCGTGCAGCGCCAGCTCGAAGGCGGGCTCGAAGTGTTCGTCGGAACCAAGTGGGACGCCGATTGCGGCGCGCTCGTCATGGTCGGGTTCGGCGGCATCTACGTGGAGGTGCTCGAGGACGTCGCGGTCGCCGCGGCGCCGGTGAGCGTCGCCGGCGCGACCAGGTTGCTGAAGAAGCTCAGGCTCTGGCCGCTGCTCGACGGCGCGCGCGGCCGCGCGCGGCGCGACGTCGACGCGCTCGCGCGCGCGGTGTCCGCGATCAGCCTGTATGCGGCGCGCAAGGGCCCGCAGTTGCGCGAGCTCGACGTGAACCCGCTCATCGTGAAGGAAGCCGGCGAGGGGGCGGTGCTCGTCGATTGCCGCATGCGGCTCGCCGCCGCGGGAGGCGAGTGAGCATGGTGCGCTACACGGTGGACGGCCCGGTCGGCATCGTCACCTTCGATCGCCCCGATGCCCGCAACGCGCTGACGCAGGACGATGTCGAGGCGTTGCGCGAGATCCTGCAGGCGTTCGAGCGCTCCGAAGAGCGCGTGCTGATCATCAGCGGTGAAGGCGGATGCTTCACCGCGGGCGCCGATCTTCGCAACCCGCCGAAGAACTTCGCCCGCGGCGTGCCCGGCATCGGCGTGCAGCTGACCAAGCCGGTGATCGCGGCGGTGAGCGGGTGGTGCATCGGCGGCGGGATGGTGCTCGTCACGATGTGCGACCTCTGCGTCGCCGACGAGAGCGCCCGGTTCTGGTTCCCCGAGGCCAGGCTCGGCCGCGGCGGCGGGATGATCACCGCGCTGACGGCGCGCATCCCCTACAAGCTCGCGATGGAGATCATGCTGCTCGGCGAGGCGATCGACGCGTCGCAGGCGAAGAGCGCAGGGCTGGTGAATCGCGTGACCGCGCCGGGTGCGCACCTCGACGAGGCGCTCGCGCTCGCGCGCAAGATCGCGTCGAACGCGCCGCTCGTGCTGCGCATGCTCAAGCGCTTCGCGCTGGCGACGGTGAACCGCTCGCCGCCCGAGGTCATGGCCATGACCCGCGACGTCATCGAGGAGATCGCGGGCAGTGACGATTGCGCCGAGGGCATCCGCAGCTTCAAAGAGAAACGCGGCCCGCAGTTCACGGGCAAATAAAACGATAGATCACGAGGAGAAACCGCAATGAAATGGATGCGAGCTGTGGGGCTCGCGGTCGGCTCGCTCGCGGCGCTCGGCGCCTACGGCCAGCCGCAAGGCCGATATCCCGAGAAGCCGATACGCCTGATCGTTCCGTACTCGCCCGGAGGAAGCTCCGACATCCTGGCGCGGGTGGTGAGCGCGGCGCTGACCGACGCGCTCGGCCAGCAGATCGTGGTCGACAACCGCGCGGGCGCCGGCGGCATCATCGGCGCGCAAGCCGCGGCGCAGGCGCTGCCCGACGGCTACACCTTGTTCCAGGCGGTGGTCGGCCAGATGGCGATCTCGCCGCATCTCCTCAGGAATCTGCCGTACGATCCGCGCCGCGATTTCGCGCCGATCGCGCCGGTGGCGATGACGCCGCTGCTGCTCGTCGCGAATGCCTCGCTGCCGGCGACCGACGTCAAGAGCCTGATCGCGCTGGCGCGCGCGACGCCCGGCAAGCTCAACTTCTCGTCGTCGGGCAACGGCGGCTCGACCCATCTCTCGGGCGAGCTCTTCAAGACGATGGCCGGTATCGACGTCGTGCACGTCGCCTACAAGGGAGCGAGCCCCTCGATCACCGCGCTGATGGGCGGTGAGGTCGCGTTCGCGTTCGACGCGATGCCGCACGCGCTGCCGATCGGCCGCTCGGGCAAGCTGCGCATGCTGGCGATCTCGACGCTGCGCCGCTCGAGCGTCGCCAACGACATCCCCACGCTCGACGAATCGGGTGTCCCCGGCTTCGATTCGTCCGCCTGGTTCGGATTCGTCGCGCCGGCGAAGACGCCGCCTGCGCTCGTGCAGCAGCTCAATCAGACGCTCAACGCGGTGCTCAAACGTCCGGACGTGCGCAAGCGCGTGATCGACGCGGGCGGCGAGCCGCTCGGCGGCACCAGCGCCGACTTCGGCCGTTTCATGGACACCGAATACCGCAAGTGGGGCGAGGTCGTCCGTAAAGCCGGCCTCAAACAGAAGTAAGCGTCT
Source organism: Burkholderiales bacterium (assembly GCA_036262035.1). Classification (NCBI taxonomy): domain Bacteria; kingdom Pseudomonadati; phylum Pseudomonadota; class Betaproteobacteria; order Burkholderiales; species Burkholderiales bacterium. Next base: position 26,923 of record DATAJS010000009.1, read on the forward strand.
GCCCCTTACCTACGGAGCCTGAATTCATGGCGCAGCAAAACCCCGTGGTCGCCGGCGCGACCGAAACGCTCGCGCGTTATGCGGCCGAGCTCACCTGGGAAACGCTACCGGAGGCGGTCGTCGCCGAAGCGAAGCGTGCGATCCTCGATTTCCACGGCGCGGCGATCGCCGGCAGCCGCGACGCGGTCGTCGACAAGCTCCTCGCGGTGTACGCCGCGCGCGCCGGCGCGCCGGAAGCGAGCCTCGTCGGACGCGAGCGCAAGGCCGACGTGCTCAGCGCCGCGCTGATCAACGGCGCCGCCGGGCACGCGCTCGATTTCGACGACACGCACGCCGACTTCTTCTATCACGGCACCGTTCCGGTCGCGCCGGTGGTCTGGGCGCTCGGCGAGAGCCTGGGCGCTTCGGGCCGCGAGCTGCTCACCGCGTTCGTCGCAGGCTGGGAAGTCGGCGCGCGCATCGGCCGCGCGGTGTACCCGCACCTGTATCACAAGGGGTGGCAGGGCACCGCGACGGTCGGCACCTTCGCGGCCGCGGTCGCCGCGGGCAAGCTGCTGAAGCTCGACGTGCACGGCATGCGCAACGCGATCGGCCTCGCCGCGTCGCAGGCCGGCGGCACGCGCCAGATGCTGGGCACGATGTCCAAGCCTTTCCAGTGCGGCAAGGCGGGAATGAACGGCCTGCTCGGCGCGCTGCTCAGCCGTGAAGGATTGACCAGCTCGCTGGTCGCGCTCGAGGCGCCGCTCGGCTTCGCCGCGCTCACGTCGCCGTCGTACGACCTCGAAAAAGCGGTCGGCGATCCCGGCACGCGCTGGGAGCTCCTGCGCAACACCTACAAGCCGTATTCGTGCTGCCTGAAGCACCACGCGACCGTCGATGCGTTCCTCGCGCTGCGGCGCACGCACGACGTGACGCCCGAGCACCTGCGGTCGGCGACGTGCGTGGTGTATCCCGCGGTGCTCGACACCGCCAACGTCGACGAGCCGCGCACCGGGCCCGAAGGCAAGTTCAGCGTCCAGCATTCGGCGGCGGTCGCGCTGACCGACAACCGCGCGGCCCTCGCGCAGTACAGCGACGAGCGGGTGCGCGATCCGAAGCTCGCCGTGCTCAGGCGCAAGTTGAGGTTCATTCCCGACGCGGCGGTGCGGCCGGACCAGTGCGAGGTGACCGCCGAGACGACCGACGGCACGACGATCAAGGTGCGCGTCGAGGAAGCGCTCGGCGGCATCGGCAGGCCGTTGAGCGACGCCGATCTCGAAGCGAAGTTTCGCGACATCGCGAGCCCCGTCGCCGACGCGGCACGGCAGGATCGGCTGCTGTCGGCGTTCCGCGCGCTCGAGCGCGTCGCCGACGTGCGCAGCGTGACGGCGGACTGGTGAGGGCGCACATGAAGATTCGTGTACTCGCCTCGGCGGCGCTGATCGCGCTGCTGCCTGCCGTATCGGCCGCGGCGCAATACCCCGATCGCCCGGTCCGCTTCGTCGTCCCGTTCCCGCCGGGCGGCACCAACGACATCTTCGCGCGCGTCGTCGGCGCCAAGCTCGGCGAGTACTTCGGCGAGCAGGTGGTGATCGACAACCGTCCGGGCGGCGGCGGCTCGCTCGGCGCAGAGATCGCGGCGAAAGCGCGCCCCGACGGCTATACGCTGCTGCTCGCCAACACCGGGCCGAACGCGATCGACGTCTCGTTGCGGCCGCGCTCCTCGTACGACCCGGTGCGCGATTTCGCGCCGGTCACGCAGATCGCGTCGGTGCCGCTGGTGCTCGCGGTGCACGGCGGCCTGGCCGCGAAGACGCTGTCGCAGTTCGTCGCGGCGGCGAAGGCCGCACCGGGCCAGCTCAATTACGCCTCCGCGGGCAACGGCAGCATCGCTCATCTCGCGACCGAGCTCTTCAAGGCGCACGCGGGGGTGTCGCTGTCACACGTGCCTTACAAAGGGACACCGCAGGCGCTGACCGACCTGGTCTCGGGCACGGTGAGCCTGCTGTTCACCACGACGGTGTCGTCGGGACCCTTCATCAAGACCGGCAAGATCCGCCCGCTCGCGATCGCCGCACCCGAACGCTCGCCCCTCCTGCCCGACGTGCCGACGATGGCGCAGGCCGGGCAGAAAGGGTTCGAGCTGTCGTCGTGGTACGGCATCGTCGTGCCGGCGAAGACGCCGCAGGCGATCGTCGACCGGCTGTACAGGGAGACCGCGAAGGCGCTGCGCTCGCCCGACATCGTGCAGCGCTTCGAGGCGCTGGGCGGCAACGCGGTCGGCAGCGATCCCCAGGCGTTCGGCATCTTCCTGCGACAGGAAGTCGAGCGCTGGGCGAACGCGGTCAGGCTGTCCGGCGCGCGGATCGACTGATGGCGGCGACGGCATCGAAACGACGCGGGCCGCTCGACGGCGTGAAGGTCGTCGACATGACGACGGTCGTCATGGGGCCGTATGCGACGCAGATTCTCGCGGAGCTCGGCGCGGACGTGATCAAGGTGGAGCCGCCGGAAGGCGACATCACGCGCAACGGCGGTCCGATGCGCAATCCGCGCATGGGTCATCGCTTCCTGCATCTGAACAAGGGCAAGCGCAGCATCGCGCTCAACGCGAAGAATCCGCGCGGCCGCGAAGCGCTGCTGAAGCTCGTGCAGACCGCCGACGTGCTCGTCTACAACGTGCGTCCGGCCGCGATGGCGCGGCTCGGGCTGCGCTTCGAAGACGTCGCCCGGGTGAATCCGAAGCTCATCTACGTCGGCGCGTACGGCTTCTCGCAATCCGGGCCGTACGCGGCGCGGCCGGCGTACGACGATCTCATACAGGCGATGGTGGGGCTGCCATGGCTCACCGCGAAGGCGGGCGGCGGCGAGCCGCGCTACGTGCCGGCGACGCTGTTCGATCGCGTGGTCGGGCTGCACATCGTCTACGCGGTCACCGCGGCGCTCTTCGAGCGCACGCGCACCGGCAAAGGACAGGAGATCGAAGTCCCGATGTTCGAGGCGATCGCGGAGCTCGTGCTGAGCGACCACCTCGGCGGGCGCACCTTCGATCCGCCGCTGGGGCCTTCGGGTTACGAGCGCGTGCTCGCCGCCGACCGGCGGCCGTATCGCACGAAGGACGGCTACGTGTGCGTGCTCATCTACAGCGACAAGCAGTGGGAGAGCTTCCTGCGCGAGATCGGCCGGGCCGATGAGCTCGAGAAGATGCCGGACCTCGCGAAGCACGAAGGGCGCGCCAAGGCGCCCGACGTGGTCAACCGCTTCATCGCCGGCCACATGCTCGAGCGCACGACCGCCGAGTGGATAGAGCTCCTGTCGCGCGCGGACATCCCGGCGTCGGAGCTCTCCTCGCTCGACGACGTCATCGACGATCCGCACCTCGCACAGGCCGGAGCGCTCGTCGCCGAGCCACACCCGAGCGAGGGCGCGCTGCTCAACCTCGCGCAGCCCACGCGCTGGCCGGACCATCCGAGAGTAGCGCCGCGCCCGGCGCCGCGGCTGTCCGAGCACGGCCGGGAGCTTTTGCGCGAGCTCGGCTACAGCGATACCGAGATCGACGACCTCGCCCGCGAGGGCGGGGTGGTGCTCGAGCCGCGCTGAAGCGCGGCTCGACGACTTAGACGACAACCCGAGGAGGAGGATTCGATGCAACGTCGCCTGTTCAATCTGGCCTGCTGGATCGCGCTTGCCGCATTCCAGTCGACCGCAGTGGCCCAGCAATACCCGTCCAAGCCGATCACCATGCTGTGCTGGACCGAGGCGGGCTCGGCGGTCGACGCCTACGCGCGCGCGATGGCCAACCTGATGGCGCGCGATCTCGGCCAGAACGTCGTGGTCGAGAACCGCCCCGGCGCCGACGGCGCGGTCATGATCAGCCACATGCTCAAGGCGCCCGCCGACGGCTACACCATCGCCTCGATCACCATGAGCCTCGCGCTGCTGGTGGGACAGCCGACGTCGACCTTCAAGATCGACGACCTGCAACTGCTCGCACGCACCCAGATCGACGCCTACGGCGTCGTCGTGCCGGCGGCCAGCCTGTTCAAGACGATCGACGACTTCGTCGCGCACGCGCGCCGCAATCCCGGCAAGCTCAACATCGGCGGACCCTTCGACATGGGCGCGCACCGCGTGGCGTGGGAAGTGTTCTCGGACGCGTCCAAGGCGAAGGTCGCCTGGATCCCGTACAAGGGAGGGGCCGGCGTGGTCAACGCGGTCGCCGGCGCGCACCTCGACGGCGGCGTCACCAATCCGGGCAACATCAAGGGCCTCGTCTCCGGCGGCAAGCTGCGCGTGCTCGCGGTCTCCTCCGATCGCCGTCTGCCCGACTTTCCCGACGTGCCGACCTACAAGGAGCGCGGCTGGGACGTCGTGCGCTATCAATGGCGCGGCATGATGGCCAAAGCCGGCACGCCGCAACCGATCGTCGAGCGCCTGGTGAAAGCGATCGACACCGCGCGGCAGACGCCCGAATGGAAGGCCTATCTCGCGCGCGTCATGACCTTCGACGGGTTCCAGGGTCCCGAAGCGTTCAAGCGCCAGCTCATCGCCGACGTCCAGGAAGTCGAGTCGACCAAGAAAAAGCTCGGGATGGAGTGACGCCATGACGATAGACATCGCAGACGTTCGCCTCACGCCCGGCATCTCGGGTTTCTGGATACAGGACCAGCCCGCCGTCCAGACCGGGGCGCGCAAGGACGGTTTTTTCTACGACGGCGCACCGGTGACGCCGGGGTTTCGCGCGATCAAGGAGCCGTCGTACGCGTACTGCGTCGAGCTCGATCTCGCCGACGGCTCGATCGCATACGGCGATTGCGTCACCGTGGTGAACATCGGTTTCGCCGATCGGCCGCCGCCGCTGCGCCACGAGGACCTTCCGCAAGTCCGGAAGGTCCTCAGGAGCGCGCTGGCCGGCAAGCACTTCGCGTCTTTCCGGTCGGCCGCGGCGAGCCTCGAGGCGCTGCCGTTGCCGGCCGAAGCGTCGCTGCCGGTCGCGTACGGCGTGTCGCAGGCGCTGCTCGACGCGGCTGCGCGCACCTCGCGCAAGACCATGACCGAAGTGCTGCGTGCGGAGTTCGAGATCGAGGGCTCCTTCGAGCTGCCGGGTTTCGCCGCCGCGTGCGGCGGCGACTGGTACGGCAACGTCGACAAGGCGATCGCACGCCGCTGCGCTATGTTTCCCCACTGCGCGATCCAGAGGAAAGAGGAGGTCGACCGCCTGCCGGAGTACGTGACGTGGATGCTCGGGAGGCTCGCGAAATACGGTTCCGCCGACTACGTGCCCGACATCCATATCGATTTCCATTCGATGCTCGGCCGCTCGAACGGCAACGACCTCGATGCGACGTACGATCTCCTCGCGAGGCTCGCCGAGCGGGCGGCGCCGTATCGCGTCTATTTCGAGGACCCTCTCCTCGCCGAGAGCGCGGCGCACGCGCGCGAGAACTTCCACATCCTGCGCAGGCGATTCGACGCCGGGGGCCTCACGTGCCGCCTCATCGCCGACGAATGGGCGAACTCGCCGGGGCAGGTCGCCGAGTTCGCGAGCGATCGCGCGGCGCACTCGATACAGATCAAGATGCCCGACAACGGCAACCTGCTGAACACGATCGACGCGGTCCGCGCGTGCAAGCGCCATGACGTGCTGCCGTACCTGGGCGGCAGCTGCAACGAGACCGACCTCTCGGCGCGCGTGTCGGTGCACGTGGCGCTCGCCCTGGGGGTGTGGCGCATGCTCGCCAAGCCGGGCAAAGGCATCGACGAAGGGCTCATGATCATGACCAACGAGCTCGCGCGTACCTGCGGCCGGCTCGGCATCGCGGGCCCGCATGCGGAGCGCGCATCGTGAGGCGGCGCGCTATCTGGCGCACCGCGCTCGCGGCGCTGTGCTTAACGACCTCATCCGCTGTCGCTCACGCGCAGGCCGACGCCGCGGCATCGTACCCGAACCGTCCGGTGCGCTGGGTCGTGCCTTTCGCGCCCGGCGGCTCGACGACGCTCACCGCGCGCATCTTCGCCGAGAAGCTCGCGCAGGCGTGGGGCCAGCAGTTCATCATCGACAACCGCGGCGGGGCGGGCGGGGCGATCGGCGCCGACATCGTCGCCAAGTCGGCGCCCGACGGCTATACGCTGCTGTTCTCGAACCCGGGTCCCAACGTCGGAACGCCTTTGCTGAGCAGCACCACGCCCTACAAGCCGGAGGACTTCGCGTCGGTGATCCTCTTCGGCACCGCGCCGCTCATCCTCATCGCGCATCCCGCATTCCCGCCCAGGAGTCCGAAGGAACTGGTCGAATACCTGAAAGCGAAATCCGGCAAGGTGAACTGGGGCTCGTCCGGGACCGGCGGCATTACGCATATCGGTCTGCTGCTGTTCCAGAACGCGACGCGGACCGATTACACGCACGTCCCGTACAAGGGCAACGGCCCGGCCTTCACCGACCTCGTCGGCGGCCATATCGATCTGCTGTATGCGACGACCGTTTCCGCCGACGCGCTCATCAAGGCCAAGCGCGTGAAAGTGATCGGCGTCGCGGCGTCGAAGCGCCTGCAGTCGCTGCCCGAAGTACCGACGCTCGCCGAGAACGGCATCAAGGACGCGGAGGTGGCGGGATGGTTCGGCATGTCGGCGCCGGCGAAGACGCCGCGCGCGATCATCGCCAAGCTCAACCGCGAAGCCAACCGCATCATGCAGACGCCGGATGCGAAGCGCCGTCTCGACGAGCTGGGCATGGAGATCGACGGCGGTTCGCCCGCCGATTTCGACCGCTTTCTCCAGCGCGAGATCGCGCAGCTCAAGACCCTGATCAAGCAGGGCGCGCTCAAACCCGAATGACGGAGACCAGCATGAGCATGGACATCGCCGAGATCAGGCTCGCGCCGGGGATCGCAGGCTTCTGGGTGCAGGACCAGCCCGCGGTACAGACCGGCGCCAGGCGCGACGGCTTTTTCTACGACGGCGAGCCGGTCAGCCCCGGCTTCCGCAGCATCAAGGAGCCTTCGCAGGCGTACTGCGTCATGCTGCGGCTCGCCGACGGCGCGACGCTGCTCGGCGACTGCCTGACGGTGGTCGACGCGGGTTACGCAGGACGCCCTGCGCCGCTGCGCCACGATGACATGGCGAGCGTCGAAGAGGTGCTGCGCGCGCACTTCGTCGGCCGCCGTTACGCGTCTTTCCGCGAGGCGGCTGCGAGCCTCGACGATCTCGCGCTGCCGGGCGACACCCTGCGCCCGGTCGCGTACGGCGTGACGCAGGCGTTGCTCGGCGCCGCCGCGCACGCGGCCGGCGCGACGATGGCCGAAGTGATCGCGCGCGAGTTCGGAGGCACCGTCGCCTCGCAATGGCCCGGCTTCGCCGCGGTGTGCGAAGGCGACTGGTACGCGAACGTCGACAAGGCGATCGTCCGGCGCGTCGCGATGTTTCCCCACTGCGGCATCCAGAAGAAGGACGACGTCGAGCGCCTGCCGGATTACGTGGCATGGATGCTGGGCCGCGTCGAAAAGCTCGGGTCGTCGGGCTACAAGCCCGATCTGCACATCGATTTCCATTCGATGCTCGGGCGCATGCTCGACAACGACGTCGAGCAAGCGTGCGACTTCCTCGCCAGGGTCGCCGATCGCGCGCGGCCGTATACCGTTTACTTCGAAGATCCGCTGCTCGCCGAAACCGCCGATCAGGCGCGCGAGAACCTGGTGAGCCTGCGGCGCGCCTTCGACAAGCGCGGCCTGTCGTGCCGGCTCATCGCGGACGAATGGGCCAATTCGCCGGGCCAGGTCGCGCAGTTCGCGGCCGACCGCGCCGCCCACGCGATCCAGGTGAAGATGCCCGACAACGGCAACCTGCTCAACACCATCCGCGCGGTGCGCTCGTGCCAGGAGCACGGCGTGCTGCCTTATCTGGGCGGCAGCGTGAACGAGACCGACGTCTCCGCGCGCGTCTCGGTGCACCTCGGTCTCGCGCTCGACGTGTGGCGCGTGCTGGTGAAACCGGGCAAGGGCCTGGACGAGGGCCTGATGATCATGACCAACGAGGTTGCGCGCACCCTGGCCGCGATACCGCAAGCCTCACGCGGCGCTCGCTGAGCGCAGCGCTTCGTTCATTCCACAGAGGAGTTCCATCGTGTCCATTTCGAGCGCCCTGTCCCGTTTCGCGCACAACGTCCGCTTCGAGGAGATCCCGGCTCCGGTCGCGCGCCGCGCCAAGCTGCTCATGCTCGATGCGATCGGCATCGGTTTCGCGTCCTCGCAGTACGAGTTCGCGCGCAAGGCGTTCGACGGCGTGAGCCGCTTCGGCTCGGGCGCGAGCGTGGTCATCGGTTTCGACCGTGCGCTGCCGCTGCGCGACGCGGTGCTGATGAACGGCATCCTGGTGCACGGCCTCGATTACGACGACACCTATCTTCCCGGCGCGGTGCACATGACCGCGAGCGGGGTGCCGTGCACGCTCGGCATGGCGGCAGAAGCGGGCGCGAGCGGCCGCGACTGGCTCACCGCGTTCGTCGTCGGGCTCGAAGTCTCGGCGCGCGTGGGCCGGGGCGGCAACGGCGGCTTCCAGAAAGCCGGTTTCCATCCGACCAGCATCTGCGGGACGATGGGCGCGTCGGTGGCCGCCGCGCGCCTCATGAAGCTCGACGAGGACGCGATGCGCCGTGCGCAGGGCATCGCGCTGTCGACCGCGAGCGGCAGCATGCAGCCGGTGCAGGACGGGACATGGACCAAGCGCATGCACCCGGGATGGGCCGCCGCGGCCGGCATCAGCGCCGCCGGGCTCGCCGCGGGCGGGTTCACCGGTCCCGACGCGGCGTACGAAGGCCGCTTCGGGCTGTACAACCTCTTCCTCGGGACGCATGCCTCCAAGGCGGATCCGTCGCTCGTCACGCAGGATCTCGGCGTCGCGTGGGAGTTCGCCCGATCGTCGGTCAAGCTCTATCCCGCCTGCCACCAGTCGCACGCGTTCATGAACGCCGCGCTGAAGATCGCGCACGAGCACGACGTGAAAGCGGCCGACATCGAGCGCATCGACACGCTCGTCGCCGAGATGACGCGCGATCTCGTGTGCGAGCCCGCGGAGGCCAAGCGCCGGCCGGACTCGAGCTATCTCGCGCAGTTCAGCCTGCCGTATGCGATGGCCGCGTGCTTCACGCGTCGCCGCTTCGGGCTGGGGGAGATCGACGACGCTTCGTACACCGACCCGTCGATGATCGGGCTCGCGCAGAAGGTCCACTACTCGATCGATCCCGACGCCGGATTCCCGAAGACGCGAACCGGCGAGGTGATCGTGACGTTGCGCGACGGCGCGAAGCTTCGTCAGCGCGAGGAGATCAAGCCCGACGAGCCTGCGAGCGAAGAGGCGATCGTCGCCAAGTTCATGGCGAACGCGGACATGGTGATGGATCGCGCCCGTGCGGAGGCGATCGCGGAGCGCATCCTCACCCTCGAGGCGCAGCCGCGCGCCGAAGAGGTGGCGCGAGCGCTGGCGGCGTAGCGCGACTGCCGCGCGGTCACTCCGCGGTGATGCCCGCGCGCTTCACCAGCTTGTTCCACTTGTCGATCTCGTCGCGCAGGATCTTCCCGAACTCGGCGGGACCCGCACCGACGATCTCGACGCCCTGGCTCACGATGCGCGTCTTGACGTCGGGCGCGGCCATCACTTTCGTCAGCGTCTCGTGAAAGGCACTCACCGCGTCGCGCGGCGTGCCCGCGGGCGCCAGAAAACCGTACCACGTGCCGGTCTCTATGCCGGGAAAGCCCGCTTCGGTCATCGTCGGCACGTCGGGCAGCACGGCTGAGCGCTTGCGGTCCGCGACCGCGAGCGCGCGCAGCTTGCCGGCCTTGATCTGCGATTCGAAGACCAGCGGCCCCGCGAACATCATCGTCACCTGACCGCCGAGCAGCGCGACCGCGCCGGGGCCCGAGCCTTTGAACGGCACGTGAGTCAGCTCGATGCCCGCCACCATCTTGAAGAGCTCGCCCGACAGATGCGGCGAGCTGCCCGCGCCGCCCGATGCGAATGTCAGGTGAGAAGACTTCGACTTCGCGAGCGCGACCAGCTCTTTCACGCTCTTCGCCGGTACCGACGGGTGCACCGCGAGGATGTTGGGCTGCGACGCCGCGAGCGTGATCGGCGCGAAGTCTTTCACCGAGTCGTAGGGCAGCTTCTTCTGGAGCGAGGGGTTCACGGTGTGCGTGGTGGTGATGAGGAGCAGCGTGTAACCGTCGGGCGCCGAGCGCGCGGCGAGCTCGGTGCCGATGACGCTGCTCGCGCCGCCGCGGTTGTCGATCACGAGCGGCTGCCCCAAAGCCGCGGACAGCGGAGGCTGGAGCGTGCGCGCGAGATTGTCCGCGCTGCCGCCCGCGGAGAACGGCACGATGAGCCGTATCGGTTTCGAGGGATAGGCGCTCGCGGCGTGGACGCTCGCGCAGACGAGCGTGGCGATCGCGAGCAGCGCAGAAGTCCACATGGCGTTGGTCCTCGGAGGGTGCGGCTTCCGCGGAGAATAGCAGACCCCTATAATCGATCGCGCTGCTGCTTCGCTCCTTCCGATCAATCGACGGCTCGAACCGCACGGAGAGATGACGCACTCCTCGTACTGGACGGCAAGCGACGGCACGCGGCTGCACTACCGGTACGACGACTACACCGATCCGTGGAAAGAAGCGCCGCTCGTGGTGCTGCTGCACCCGGGACTGGGAAGCTCGTTGCGGTTGTTCGGCTGGGTGCCGCACCTGGCGCGCGCGTATCGCGTGGTGCGTCCCGACATCCGCGGTCACGGACTCTCCCAGCCGGGTCCTGACCGGAACCTCACTCACGAGCGCCTCGCGCTCGACCTCGTCGAGCTGATCGCGCACTTCGGCGCGCAGCGCGCGCACGTGATGGGCTCGTCGGCGGGCGGCATGATCGCGGGCCGCGCGGCGCTGCGTCATCCGCAGCGCTTCCGTTCGCTGGCGATGTATGCCGCCACCGCCGGCATACCGCCCGAGCGTCCCGCGAAAGGCAACTGGCTCGAGCGCGTCGGGCGTGACGGCGTGCGCAAGTTCCTCGAAGAGACCGCGCGCGACCGCATCGGCGAGGCGGCGCCTGCGCACGTGCGCTGGTACATCGATTCCGCCGAAGGCGTGACGCCGCAGTTCCTCGCGCGCTTCGTGCCGCTGATGGCGAGCGACGATTTCACCGAAAGAATGGGCGAGCTCGACTTGCCGGTCATGTTCGGTGTGCCCGATCCCGATCCGATGGTGGAGCGCGCCGAATACGAGCGGCTGCGGGAGCACGTGCGCCACTGCACCTTCGTCGAGTTCAAGGGTGCGAGCCACAGCATGACCGCGGAGATTCCGGATGCCTGCGCGTGCGCCTATGCCGATTTCCTCGCGCACGTGGAGGCCGCGTGAAGAGCACCTTGGTCACCGGCGACGGCGTGCGCCTCGCGTACTACGTCGACGACTACACCGATCCATGGAAGAGCGCGCCGACGCTGCTCATGCTGCATTCGGCGATGAGCAGCGCGAAGCGGTTCTATTCGATGGTGCCCGGGCTTGCGAAGCACTATCGCGTGATCCGCCTCGACAGCCGCGGCCACGGCGAGTCCGAGGTGCCGCCGCCGGAGACGCCGCACGACAAATGGCGCCTCAACAAGGACGTGCTGGAGCTGCTGGACACGCTCGGGATCGAAAGCACTCACATCCTCTGCGGCTCGGCGGGCGGGTATACCGGCCAGCTCCTCGCGATCCACCATCCCGAGCGGGTGAAAAGCCTGGTGCTCTTCAGCGCGACGCCGGGTTTCAAAGGCGAGCAGGGCAAGGGCTGGCTGCGCGAGTCGGCGGTGCGCGGCATGCGGCCGGTGTTCGAAGAGACGATCGACGAGCGCATTCCCGTCGCCGAAGCCGATCCGCGGCTCGTCCAGTGGGTGCTCGGCGAGATCTGCAGGAACGATCTGAAATGGCTCGAGCGCTTCATCGGCCACTGGACCGACACCTGGTTCATGGAGGAAGTCGACAGGATCCGCTGTCCGGTGTTGATCGTGGAGCCGGGCGCGCACCCGATCGGCACCGGCTCGGCCTTCGCGGAAATGGAACGGCGGATTCCCAAGGCGGAGCGCATCGTGTACGAGAACGGCCGCCACAACCTGTACGACTACCTGCCCGAGCGCTGCGTGTCGGACACGCTCGCGTTCCTGCGCAAGCACTTTCCGGAGGACTTTTAAGGCGCGGTGCGCTTGCGCGCACCTACGAAATGCGACGCAGGGTTGGGTTTGAAAATGGATTCCCGATAGCTCCCGCTATCGCGGTTCGGGAATGACGAGCTTATGGACGTCATTCCCGCGAAGGCGGGAATCCACCTTCAACAAGCAACGTAGCGGTGCGTAGCAGCGAGGCGTAACGCACCGCATAGGACACGAGGTAACCACATGCCGCTGACGACCGAGATGCACCACCTCACCGCGAGCGACGGCTTGAAGCTCGCGTACGGAATCGACGACTTCAGCGATCCCTGGAAGCCGCAGGAGACGCTCATCCTCATCCACGCCGCGATGGGGAGCTCGCGCCGGCTCTATAAATGGATCCCGACGCTCTCGCGCCACTTCCGCGTGGTGCGTCCGGACATGCGCGGCCACGGCGCGACCGGGATTCCGGGACCCGATCAGTTGACCGTGGAGCGTCTTGCCAAAGACGTCGTCGAGCTCGCCGATCACCTTAAGGTGAAGAAGTTTCACCTCGCCGGCTCCTCCGCGGGCGCGATCGTCGCCATCCAGACCACGCTCGATTTTCCCGAGCGCGTGCTGACGCTGACCAACTTCGCGTCCACGCCGGGCCTCAAGCGCTCGAACATCGACATGGACAAGTGGGTGCGCCACATCCGCGCCAAGGGCATCAAGGGCATGCTCGAGGAGACGATCGAGGAGCGCTTCCCGAACGTCGCCGACAAAGGCTTCCTGCGCTGGTTCATCGACGAATCGGCGAAGACGAATGCCGATCTCTTCTGCCGTTTCGGCCCGATGATGAAAGAGGTCGACCAGACCGATCGCCTGCACGAGATCAAGTGCCCGATGCTCAACGTGGTGCCCGGCCATGACCCGCTGGGATCGCTCGAGCAGTACTCGGTCTACGCCAGGCTCGTGCCGCAGAGCGAGCTCGTGGTCTACGAAGGGCTGCCGCACAACATCACCGACTCGGTGCCCGAGCGCTGCGCCGAGGACCTCCTGAAGTTCCTGCTGAAGCACCGCGCACGGTGAAGCGCCTCGAAGGCAAGGTGGCGCTCATCACCGGCGCCGGCTCGGGCATCGCGAAAGCGGCGTCGCGCATCTTCGCGGAGGAGGGCGCGCGCATCGTGGTCGCCGAGATCGATCGCGAGCGAGGCCGCGCGACCGAATCGATGCTGAGACAGGCGGGACACGAAGCGTTCTTCGTCGAGACCGACGTGACGAACGAAGAGAGCGCGAAGCGCGTGCTCGCGGCGACCATCGCGCGCTTCGGCAGGCTCGACGTGCTCTACAACTGCGCCGGCGGCTCGACCGCCGAGGACGATCTCGTCACCGAAGTCGATATCGCCGAATGGCAGCGCACGATGTCGCTCAACCTGCTGGGACCGATCCTCATGTGCCGTCACGGCATCCCGCGGATCGTCGAGGCGGGCGGCGGCGTCGTGATCAACATGTGCTCGGGTGCGGCGCTGCGCGGCGCGAGCCCGGCGCACATCTACACCGCCGCCAAAGGCGGCATCGTTTCTCTGACGCGCGCGCTCGCCGGCGCCTTCGCCAAGGACAACGTGCGGGTGAACGCGATCGCGGCGGGGCGCATATTGACCGAGCGCATCACCAGCCGCTACGGCACGCCCGAAGCGCAGGGACCGGTCGTCGACAAGCAGGACGCCGCGGGGCGCGTGAAGGAGTATCCGTTCTGGGTCGGACAGCCCGAGGACATCGCGCGCATCGCGCTGTTCCTCGCCTCCGACGATTCGCGAATGATCACCGGCGCGAGCATACCCGCCGACGGCGGCCGCTCGGCGTACTAACCGTCATCGCGAGGAGCGGCAGCGACGACGCTGCCTGCGGCAGCTTTATGGCCGGAAAACGAACGGCGGGAACACGGTTCCCGCCGTCAGCGTGACGCACGTAACGGACGTTCCGGGATTGCTTCGTCGCTATCGCTCCTCGCAATGACAGGGAAGGGAAAGAGAATGGTTCAGGAAGCACGCTGGGAGATGCAGAAGTTCAAGGCGTCGGACGGTCTCACGATCGCCTACGTCGTCGACGATTTCACCGATCCGTGGAAAGCGGCAGATACGCTGATCCTCGTTCACGCGGCGATGGGCAGCTCCAGGCGCTTCTACGCATGGGTGCCGCACCTCGCACGCGACTTCCGCGTGGTGCGCATCGACATGCGCGGCCACGGCCAGAGCGAAGCGCCCGGGCCGGGGCAGCTCGACCAGCAGCGCATCGTCAAGGACGTGGTCGAGCTTGCCGATCACATCGGGGCGCAGCGCTTTCACGTCGCAGGCTCGTCGGCGGGCGCGATCGTCGCCGAGAAAGTCGCGATCGATCATCCCGAGCGCGTGCTCTCGCTCGCGGTGTTCGCCGGCACCGGCGGCATCAAGCACGCGCTCCAGGACCAGAACAGCTGGGTGAAGCGCATCGGCGAGCAAGGCCTCGCCGCTTTCCTGCGCGAGACCATCGCCGACCGCGTGGATCTCAAGACCGCCGAGCCGGGATTCGTCGACTGGTTCATCGAGGTGTCGGCGCAGACGCCGGTCCCGGTGCTGGAGCGCTTCGTGCCGATGATGCGCGAGTTCGTGGTGATCGACGACCTGCACCGCATCCGCTGTCCGGTGCTCGCCGTGGCCCCGGGCGGCGATCCGATACACACCGTCGACAACTACCGCGCGGTGCCGGATCGAGTGCCCGGCACCGAGTTCATCGTCTACGAAGGGCTGCCGCACAACATCACCGATGCGGTGCCCGATCGGTGCGCGGAGGATTTGAAGCGGTTTCTTTTGAAGCACCAAAGCGCCGTCATTCCCGACCCGCGCCAGCGGAAGTGATCGGGAATCCATTTTCAACGACCTTCAACTTCAAATGGGATTCCCGCCTGCGCGGGAATGACGAATTAAATGACGAGGAGTCACGATGCAACGCATGCAGCCGAAGAACCCCGAAGGCGACGCGCAGCTCGCCGCGACGTACGACCGCATCACCAGGACGCGCGGCTATGTCTCGAACATCCTGATGAGCCTGTCCAACGCGCCCGCGGGCCTCGAAGCGTTCGCGGCGTACGGCGAATACGTGCGCTACGGCACCGAGCTGCCGGGACGCGTGCGCGAGCTGTGCGTGCTCGCGATCGCGGCGGGCAACCAGTACGCGTGGAGCCATCACCATCCGCACGCGGTGAAAGCCGGCGTCACGCAGGCCGAGCTCGACAGCCTCGAAGGCGGGCCGCTCGCCGCGAGCATGAGCGCCCCGGAGCAGGCCGCGATCCGTTACTCGCGCGAGTTCGCGCAGGGCGGCAAGGTGAGCGACGAGGCGTTCGCGGAAGCCCGCAAGCACTTCTCCGACCGCCAGATCACCGATCTCTCACTGCTCTGCGGTTACTTCATGGCGCTCGGCGCGACGATCACCGCGTTCCGCGTGCAGCTCGAGCCCAATTTCGCACCGAAAGGGAAAGGGGCGTAACCGCCATGCCACGCAAGCTCGCAATCGCGGTGCTCGCGGCGGCCCTGTGCGGAACGAGCCACGCGCAAACGTATCCGTCCAAACCGGCCCGCGTGATCGTGCCTTTCGCCCCGGGCGGCGGCACCGACATCCTGACGCGCATCATGCTGCCGAAGCTCACCGAGGCGCTGAAGCAGCAGATCGTCGTCGACAACCGGCCCGGCGCCGGCAGCCAGATCGGCACCGACATGGTCGCGAAAGCGCCGGCCGACGGCTACACGCTGCTCATGGTCGATACCGCGTTCACGACCAACCCGAGCCTGTACTCCAAGCTTCCGTACGATTCGGCGAAGGATTTCGCGCCGGTGTCGCTCCTCGCGTCGGGGCCGGTGATCATGATCGTGCATCCTTCGGTGCCGGTGCGTACCGTGAAAGAGCTCGTCGCGCTGGCGCGCGCCAAACCCGGGGCGCTCAACTTCGCGTCGGGCGGCCCCGGCAGCTCGACCCATCTCGGCGTCGAGCTCCTCAAGTACATCGCGAAGATCGACCTCGTCCACATCCCCTACAAGGGCACGGGCCCGGCGGTGGCAGACGTGCTCGGCGGGCAGGTGACGATGATGTTCGCCGGCATCAGCTCGGTGAAGCAGCACGTCGAGAACGGCCGACTGCGGGCGATCGCGGTGACGGGCGCCGCGCGATCACCGGCGATGCCGAACGTGCCGACGTTCGGCGAGGCGGGCATGAAGGAGGTCGACGCGAGCTCGTACTGGGGTGCGCTCGCGCCGGCGCGCACGCCGAACGACATCGTCACGCGCGTGAGCGCGACCATGGCCCAGGTGCTCAAGATGCCCGACGTGCGCGACAAGCTCGTCGAGCTCGGCTTCGTTCCCATCGGCGGCACGCCCGCCGAATACGCGGCGTTGCTGGCGAGCGAGACCGACAAATGGGCGAAAGTGATCAAGGCCGCGAAAGTGAAGCTCGACTGATGCGCGCGCTCGTCTTCGTCCTCGCTTTCTGCGCCTCGCAGGCTTCCGCGCAAGGCTATCCTTCGAAACCGCTGCGCTTCATCGCCGGGTTTCCCGCGGGCGGACCGAGCGACATCGTGACGCGCGCGCTCGCCAAGCGCATGTCGGAGCTGCTGGGCCAGCCGGTCGTCGTCGAGAACCGCGCGGGCGCGGGCGGGCACATCGCCGTCGAAGCGATGGTGAAAGCGCCTGCCGACGGCTACACCATCCTGCTCGCAGGCAGCTTCGTCACCATCGGGCCGAGCCTCAATCCGAAGCTGCCGTACGATCCGGTGCGCGACATCGCGCCGATCGGGCTCATCGCACGCAATCAGTACCTGCTCGTGGTGCATCCGGCAGTCCCCGCCAGGAACGTGAAAGAGCTGATCGCGCTCGCGAGGAGCCGGCCGGGGCAGCTCAACTACGGCTCCTCCGGCGTCGGCGCGCCGCCGCACCTCGCGACCGAGCTCTTCAAGACCCTGGCGAAGATCAACGCGGTGCACGTGCCGTATCAGGGGGCGACGCCGGCCATCGCGGCGCTGATCGGCGGGCACGTCGACTTCTACGTCGGCGGCATCTCGGGACTGATTCCGCAGGTGCGCAGCAACCGGCTGCGCGCACTGGGCGTCACCGGCGCCCGGCGGTCGAGCGAGCTGCCCGAGGTACCCACCATTGCCGAAGCCGCGCTGCCGGGTTACGACATCTCCACGTGGTTCGGCGTCGTCGCGCCGGCGGAGACGCCGAAGGAGATCGTGTCGCGGCTCAACGCGACCTTGACCAAGATCGTCGGCGAGAAGGACATGCAGTCCTATCTCGCCGCGCAGGGCCTCGAGCCCGCGGCGAGCACGCCCGACGAGCTCGGCCGCATGATCCGCAGCGAGATCCCGAAGTTCGCGCAGATCGTGAAAGCCGCGGGGATCAAGGGGGAATGAATGCGATCGAAGCGTCGAGAATGGATTCCCGACAGCCCCGCTGCCGCGGTTCGGGAATGACGAACTGGCCCGTGATTCCCGCGAAGGCCAGCAGGTTCGGCATTCCTCCGAAGGCGGAGAAGCCCGTCATTCCCGCGAAGGCGGAGAAACCCGTCATTCCCGCGAAGGTGGAGAAGCCCGTCATTCCCGCGAAGGCGTGCAGGCCCGTCATTCCCGCGAAGGCGGGAATCCATTTTGTTGCCGTGATGCTCACTATGTGCGCGATCCCTTGCATCGCCCAAACCTATCCGTCCAAGCCCATCCGCATCGTCGTGCCGACCGCCCCCGGCGGCGCGCCCGACGTGATCGCGCGCTATCTCGCGCCGCGCTTCTCCGACGCGCTCGGCCAGCCGGTCGTCGTCGAGAACCGCGCCGGCGCGAACGCGATGATCGGCGCGGAGGTCGTCGCGAAATCGCCGCCCGACGGCTACACGTGGTTGTTCGCGACAGGGCAGAACACCGTCAACCCGAGCCTCATGAAGAGAGTGCCTCACGACATCGTCGAGGACTTCGCGCCGGTCAGCCTCATCTTCCACGCGTCGTACCTGCTCACGGTGCATCCGGCGGTGCCCGCGCGGTCGGTGGGCGAGCTGATCGCGCTCGCGCGTGCGCAGCCGGGAAAACTGAACTTCGGCTCCGGCGGCAACGGCAGCGCGGCGCATCTGTCGGCCGAGCTCTTCAAGATGATGACCGGCGTGAAGATGGTGCACGTCCCCTACAAAGGCGTCGGGCTCGCGCTCGCCGATCTGCTCGGCGGCCAGATCGATCTCATGTTTCCGGCGATCGCGAGCGCGGTGCCGTATCACCGCAACGGCCGCCTGCGCGGCCTTGCCGTGAGCAGTCCGAAGCGTCATCCCTCGGTGCCCGAGCTTCCCACCGTGGCCGAGACGATTCCGAAATTCGAGTCGCGCTCGTGGATCGGCGTGCTGATGCCGGCCGGAACGCCGAAAGACGTGATAACGCGGGTCAATGCGGTCATCGTGAAGACCGTCAACACGCCCGAAGTGCGCAAGGCGCTGATCGACCACGGCGCCGATCCCGAGACCAACTCGCCGGAAGACTTCGCGCGTTTCATCCGCGACGAAGTGGCGCGCGCGGCGCGCGTGGTGAAAGCCTCGGGCATCAAACCCGAATGAGGAGCGCGCAGTGAAGAGCGCGGTATGGGGCAGCGGTGCGATCGGCGGGGTCGTCGGCGCCGGCATGGCCGCGGCGGGCGAAGACGTATTGCTCGTGGACATCGTCCCCGAGCACGTGCAGGCGATGAACGAAAGCGGGCTCGTCATCAACACGGCCGGCGACGAGCGTCGGGTGCAAGTCCGTGCCGCGCTCCCGCAGGATGTGGCCGGCGCGTTCGATCTCGTGTTTCTCGCGGTCAAGTCGCAGTTCACCCAAGCCGCGCTCGATGCGGTGGCGCCGCATCTGCACGCGGGCTCCGCCGTCGTGTCCCTACAGAACGGCGTCAACGAGCCGTACATCGCGAAGCGCATCGGCGCGATGCGCACCATCGGCTGTCTGGTGGATTTCAGCGCGGACTATCACGGTGCCGGGCTCATCGCGCGCGGGCGCACCGGCAATCTCTTCGTCGGCGAGCTCGACGGCCGGGTGACGCCGCTCATCGAGGAGATCAGGCGCCTGCTCGCGCTGTCCACGCCCGCGTACGCGTGCGAGAACATCATGGGCTACGTCTGGGCGAAGATGTGCAAAGGCACGATCGACGCGACGACCGCGCTGGTGGACGAGAACGCGCTCGAAGTGCGCTTCAATCGCAAGTACCACGCGGTGCGCGCGCAGCTCGTGCGCGAAGGGATCGAGGTCGCAGCGGCGGAAGGGGTCACGGTCGCCAGGTTCGCGCACTTCGATCCGGCGCCTTTTCTCGACGACACACCGGCCGGCCGCGAGGCGGCTTTCCACGTGCTCGACGAGATCGCCGCCGGCCAGGCCAAGGGCAACACCAAGATCCGCACCGGCTACTGGCGCGACATCGTCGTCCGCAAACGCCGCACCGAGATCGATCACATCACCGGCGAGATCGTCCGCTGCGGCGAGCGTCACGGCATACCGACGCCGCTCAACCGCCTGCAATGGCGCATATTCGACGAGATCGAGAGCGGACAGCGGACTATGCAATGGCAGAATCTCGACGAGCTCGACGCGGCGCTACCCCGGACATAGCAAGGAGACCTCATGCTCACCATCGAGAAGCAAGCGATCGGCAATCAGGGCGCGGCAGGCGCGTACGACCCGTCGACTTTCCGGCCGCTCACGTTCTTCGACGCGGTCGAGCGCTTCAAGGCCGGCGCCGACGATCCGCGCGCCTATCTCGAGCGCTGCCTCGCGGCGATCGCGGCCCGCGAGTCGGTGGTCAAGGCGTGGGTGGTGCTGAACGAAGCGGGCGCGCGTGAAGCGGCCGACGCTTCGGCGGCGCGCTGGCGCGCGGGCGAGCCGCTGTCGCGCATCGACGGCATGCCGATCGGCATCAAGGACCTGATCGAGACCAGGGACATGCCGACCGAGCAGGGCTGCGAAGCGCTCAAGGGCAACTTCCCGAAGCGCGACAGCGCGCTGGTGCGCGCGCTGCGCGACGCGGGCGCGGTGATCGTCGGCAAGACCGTCACCACCGAGCTGGGTGGCGCGCATCCCGGGCCCACGAGCAATCCGTTCGATCCGCAGCGTACGCCGGGCGGTTCGTCGAGCGGCTCGGCCGCGGCGATCGGCGCGGGCATGGTGCCGGCGGCAATAGGGACGCAGGTCGGCGGCTCGGTCATACGGCCCGCGAGCTACTGCGCGAACTGGGCGCTGAAGCCGACGTTCGGCGCGCTCAATCGCGGCGAGCGCCAGGGCTACAGCCAGAGCGTGGTCGGCGTGCACGCGGGCTCGCCGGTGGACATGTGGAACGTCGCGTACGAGATCGGCCAGCGCGCCGGCGGCGATCCGGGGCATCCCGCGTTGTCCGGTCCGCGCGATCTACCGGAGCCCATGAAACCGGGGCGGCTCGTCGTGATGGAAACCGTCGCCTGGGCGACGCTCGACGCGCAGACGCGTGAGGCGCTGGAGCGTGTGCTGGAGTCGCTGCGCATGCGCGGCGTCGAGATCGTGCGGCGCGGCGATTCGGCGCTCGTCGAAGCGTTCGAGCAGGGCATTGCCGACATCAAGGGGATCAACAGCGACCTCTGCGCGTACGAGGTGTGGTGGAACCTCGCCAACCTCGACGAGCAGCATCCGGGCAAGCTCAGCAGGCGCGCGCTGAGCACGCTGGAGCGCGGCAGGAAGATGACGCAGGAGGCGTACGCGTCCGGCTGCTCCAGCGCGAGGAAGCGCGCCGGCGGCTTGCGGCGCTTGCGCAAGTCGGCGACGCGCTGATCGGACTGTCCTCGCCCGGCCCCGCGCCGATCCACGATCCCGACGCGCCGCGCCCGACCGGCGATGCGATCTACAACTACCCGTCGTCCACGTTGGGCGCACCCGCGGTCACGATTCCGCTGCTCTCGATCGGCGGACTGCCGTGCGGCGTGCAGATCATGGGGCAGCCGCACGAAGACGCGCGCGTCACCGCGATCGCGCGCTGGGTCGCCGAAAATCCGGGTCAGAGTCAGATTTCTCGCAATTAATGTGACTCTGACCCGGATTTAGGTTTTGAGGCGGGGGAAGAGGCGCAGGGCGTTGTCGCGATCGATCGCCCTGCGGTCGGCGGCGCTCAATGCCCCTTTGTCGAGGTCGGTGCTGACGCGGCGGCCGTCCCAGAACGGAAAGTCGGTGCCGTAGAGCACCTGCGACGTCGGGATGATCGCGAGCAGCGCCTTCAGCGCGCCTTCGTGATGGCCTTGCGCGGTGTCGTAATGGAACTTGCGCAGCTCGTGCATGACGCCGTTCGGGATCTCGCGCTTGCGGTCTTTCTCCTGCTCTTCGCGGATGAAGCGCGACAGGAGAAAAGGCGTGACGCCGCCGCTGTGGGAGAAGATCCAGCGGATGTCCGGATACTTCGCGGCGCCGCCCTGGAAGACCAGGCTCATCATGGTGCGCGTGGTATCGACCGGCCCTTCGATCGCATTGATCGAGAGGTAAGGCATGATCTTCGCGCAGCACGCCGGCGTCGCGGGGTGGGTATACACCACCGCCTTGCGGCGATTCAGCTCTTCGAGGATGGGGAAGAACGCAGGATCGCCGAGCAGCCGCCCCTGGTAGCTCGTCCACAAGTAGATGCCGTCGGCCTTGAGCGTGTCGTAGGCGTACTCGATCTCGCGCAGGCTCCCCTCGACGTCGGGAAAGGGGATCGACGCGAACGAACCGAACCGCCCCGGATGGTCGCGCATGAGCCGCGCCGCGTATTCGTTCGAGATGCGCGCGATCTTGCGCGAGCCCTCGACGTTGCCCATCCACGCCTGCATGCCCGGATTGATGAGCGAGGTGAACGCGGTGCGGATGCCGCTCTTCTCCATCTCGTCGAGCGTGGCCTGCACCGACCACTTCGCATGGCCGAGCATCAGCGCCTTCAGCTCCTGCGAGTAGCCCGGCGGCGCGAAGTGGTGGTGCACGTCGATGCGGTACGGTTTGCCGGGCTCGCTCCCCGGCGTCTGACAGCCCGGCAGCAGCGCGCCGGCTCCGAGCGCGCCGAGCGCCGCGAGAAAGTGCCGCCGGGAAGGCCTCGAAGCGTCCTCTCTCAAAGCATCCTCCCTGGGTGTCGTGATTCTTATGGATCACCAAGGGAGGATTATGCCCACCGCGCGTCAGTAACGGCGCGGATTGTTCGGCCGGCGGTCGAAGCGGTTGGGCACGCCGTCGCCGTCGCGGTCGCGCGCGAAGCGGCCGCGCTCGAGGTACCAGCGGCCGTCGCGCTGCACCCAGTGCGACTGCTGGTAGTGATAGCCGCGGCGCTCGCGCACGTAATGCCCGTTCACCCATTGATAGCGGTGCTTGCTGTAATCCCAGTAGCCGGGCACCCACACGTAGCCGGCGCGCGCCGCGGGGATCACTTCCGCGCGCGGCACCGGGGGCGCGTGGCGAAAGCCGAAGTCGGCGGCGTAACCGGTGGCGGCGACGCCGGCGAGCGACGACGCGAGCATGGCGGCGAGAACGGTTTTCCTGAGCATGTCTGTCTCCTTGCGTGTTTGACTTACACGCAGGATTGGACACGCGCCGGGTATGCGCGTCCCGCGGATTTACGGACTGTTACGCTGCGTTACAAGTTGTCGGGTTACTCGGCGCGTATGTTCGCCGCGCGCACGACCTTGGCCCAGCGCGCGGTGTCCTCGCGGATCACCGCCGCGAACTGATCGGGCGTATTGCCGATCGCTTCCAGACCTGCCGCGTGGTACCGCTCGAGGAGGTCGGGCGCTGCAAGCGCCTTCGCGGCTTCGGCGTGGAGCTTCATGACGATCTCGCGCGGCGTGCCGGCGGGCGCGAGCAGGGCGTACCACGAAGACACCGACATCGCGGGCCCGCCCGCTTCCTGCACCGTGGGTATCTCGGGCGCGATGGGCGAGCGCTTGTCCGCCGCGATGCCCCGCGCCTTGAGCTTGCCCGCGCGGATGTGCGGCAGCGTCGCCTGCGTGGAATCGAACGCGAGCATGACGTGCCCGCCGATGATGTCGGTGAGCATCGGGCTGCTGCCCTTGAACGGCACGTGCGTGAAGCGCACGCCGGTGAGCTGCGCGAAGTATTCGCCGGCGACGTGATTGATGCCGCCGTAACCCGGCGAGCCCAGCGTCAATTCGCCGGGCCTGCGCTTCGCCAGCGCCACCAGCTCGCCGACGTCTTTCACATTGAGCGACGGATGCGTCACCAGCACGAACGACGCGCTGCCGACACTCGTGATCGGGGCGAGGTCGCGCAGCGGATCGAACGGCAGCTTCGCGTACGTGCTCGGGTTGATGGTGATCGTGCCCGTGGTCGCGCCCACGAGCGTGTAACCGTCGGGCGGCGACTTCGCGACCACCTCGGTGCCGATGATGCCGGCCGCGCCGGGCCGGCTCTCCATCACGAAGCTCTGCTTCGTGCTCTCGCTCATCTTCAGGAGCACCGGTCGCAGGGCGAGATCGAGGCCGCCGCCCGGCGCGAACGGGTTGATCACGCGCACCGGCTTGGCGGGATACTGCTGCGCCACGACCGGCGCGATCGCACCGAGCATCATCGCTGCAAGGAGACTGCGCCGCATCGCCACCTCCCCGGTTGTCGAGCTTTTCTAGCGTGAGCCGAGCGCCCGCTTCTTCACCGCGTCCGGCGTGCCGTTCAGATCCATGTCCTCCAGCGACGGTCCCCATTTCCACGGATCGACGCCGAGCAGCACGCCGAGGACTTCGGCGAACGCGCGATGCAGCGGCACCGCGATGCCCGCCTGCTCGGCGAGCTGCACACAGGGCACCACGGCGTAACGCAGATCGTCCGACGACCACGAGCGCCAGATGTCGGGCTGGAACGGCGGGAACGACTTGTACACCGGGTTCTGCATCGCTTCGTAAAACGTGCCGCTCTGGTAGCCGTAGTACTGCTCGATCGCTTTCGGCATCGAGGTGTGCGCGACGCCGTACGCTTCGCACACGCGCTTACGCTCGGCGTCGAGCGCGTCGCCCAGCACGCCTGCCGCCGGCACCACGCCTTCCTGGTAGAAGCCGAACTTGCGTCCGTCGAGCTTCGCGCGCTCCATCGCGCCGATGTTCGGCAGCACCATCGCCGGATGCACGATGAGGTTGAGGTTCTCGAGGCCGGTTTGCAGCACCGATTTCGCCGCGACGAAGTAGGGAAAGAGCGGTTTGAGCGCCGCGAGCGCTTCGTCCGAGCGCGACGCGGGCACCGTCGCGATCTCGATCCCGCTGCGTAAGCCTTTGGGCGTCACCACCGTGCCTTCGATGCGGGCGGCGTGCGTCGGGGCGGGCGCTTCGGTCACGAGCACGTCCTCGCGGCCTGCCTTGCGCAGCATTGGCGTGAGGCGCGCAGCCGGCCAGTAGCCGTGGCTCTGCACGTGCACGACCGCGCCGCGCGCGAACTCCGGGATCAGCTTTGAAAACTTCTCTTCGAGCTGCTGGATGTCGACTTCGATCAGCACCGCTTCGGCGTCCTTGAGCGCTTCGGCGGTGGTGTCGCAGATCCGGTCGAGCTTGGCGAAACCGGTCTTCTTCGAGATGAGGTGCTTGGCGTCCCCTTCGACGGTGAACCCGCCGGCCTTGCGTACTTCCGTGACGTTTCCCTGCTCGGGGAAAACCGCGAAGCGAACCGAATGGCCCGACAGCGTGAGATCCGCCGCGCACACGGCGCCGATCGCGCGTGCGGTGTTACCGATGACTGCGACTTTCGACATCAACTCTTCCTTGTAAAACAATCGTAGGGTGCACCAGCCGAACGGCGTAACGCACCGAGCCTATTTCCCGAGATACGCGACCGCTTCGATCTCGACCAGCGTCTCCGGCCCGGCGAGCGAGCGCACTTCCACCAGCGTGGATGCGGGGAAATCGCCGCTGAAGAACTCGCGTCGCGCGCGCCAGACCTCGGTATTGTTCCTGATGTTGACCATGAAGATGGTCAGCTTGACCACATCCGCCATGCTGCCGCCCGCGCCTTCGCAGATGCGCTGGATGCGCATGAAGATGTGTTTGGCCTGCTCGTACTCGTTGCTGCCGACAAGCGTCGTGCCGCCTTCGAGCGGACGCGCGACCTGCCCGGAGATGTAGAGGGTATCGCCCGCGCGTATGCAGTTCGACCACAGGCCGGGCCCTGCTTCGGCGACGTCGGGAATGGCGATTCGGGTTCTCGGCATGGCGCTGTTCCTCTCGATCAACCCGGCGCGTGATCCTGACGCCAGGCGTAGGTGATGACCCAGTCGTCGCCTTCGCCTTCGAGGCAGGCGACGGTCCCGTTGCCGGGTTTGAACTCGACCACTTTGCGCTTCTCGTCGCCGCACACCAGCCGCGACGCCGCGCGCAGGAGATAGTCGACGTGGCCGCACATCATGACGTCGCCCTTGGCCGCGGCGATCTCGGCCACGAACGGCTCGACCGGATCGCCGGTGTTGATCGGGTAGGCGGCTTTCGCGGTCCGGTCTTCGGCGCCGAGCTTGGTGGCGATGCGCGCTGCGGTGTCGATCGTCCACTGCTTGTCGCTGTGGAGGATGCGCACCGGCGAGACGCCGAGCTTTTGCAAACGCACGCCGAGGCGGTCGGCCTGCTCGCGGCCCTTGGGGCTGATGTGACGCTGCGGATCCTGCTCGGCCGACAGCGCATCCACGTGGTGGACCAGATATACCTTTTTCATGGTGTTATGCCTTAAGGTTCGCGTCCATGCGGACCTTACCTCATTTGACGACGTGATTCGAGCGCTCACCGACCGTTTCTCACGGATGCATCAGCTCGCAGCGCTGCGCCATCGCGGCTTTCGCCTGCTGTGGACGGCGACGCTGCTGTCCGCCACCGCACGCTGGGCCGACATGGTGGTGATCGGATGGCTCACGCTCGAGCTGACGAACTCGGCGCTGATGGTCGGCATCGTCGCCGGCAGCAAGATGGCGGGCTATTTCGCAGCGCCGTTCATGGGCGTCATCGCCGATCGCATGGACAAGCGGCGGCTCTTGATCCTGGCGGCGGTGATCAACGTCGCGGTGTCGGCGTTCATGCTGCTCCTCTTCGCGACGGGCCTGCTGCAGCTGTGGCACGTCATCGCGCTCGCGCTGGTGAGCAGCCTCACGTGGTCGGCGGACCATCCGACGCGGCAGGCGTTCGTGCCCGAGCTCGTCGACAAGGAGCACCTCACCAATGCGATCGCGCTCAACGCGGTAGCCGTCGAGATCACGGTGGTCGTCGGACCGGCGCTGGGCGGTGTGCTGATTCCGGTACTCGGAATGAGCGGCGCGTACGCGCTGATCGCCGCGATCTACGTGTTCGATACGATCGTGCTGTGCATGCTTCCGTCTTCGAAGCACGTCGCAGCGAACGTCGCGGAGTCGCCGGCGAAGAGCCTGGTCGGCGGCTTGCGCTACGTGTGGAGCAACCAGACCGTGCTGGTGCTGCTCGTCGTCGCGTGCCTCCTGAACATGCTCGCCGCGCCGTATCGCTACGCGTTCCTCCCGGTCTTTGCGCGCTACGTGCTCGACACCGGCCCGGCCGGTTACGGCATGTTGACGGCGATGGCGGGGGTGGGCGCCTTCGTCGCCGGGCTGTGGGTCGTCACGATGGGGAACTTCAGAGGCAAGGGCAGGCTGCTGGTGTGGATGGCGCTCGCGTGGCCGTTGTCGCTGCTGGCGTTCGCGGCCTCGACGTCGTATACGCTCTCGCTGGCGCTCGTCTTCGCGGCGGGACTCACCCAGGCGATCGTGTGGACCGTGATCGCGACGCTGATCCTGGGCTATACCGCGCCGGAGATGCGCGGGCGCGTGATGGGATTGCGCTCCGGCGTGGTGAGCAGCCTGCCGCTCGGCAACCTGCTGGCGGGCGCCGCCGCGGAGCGTATCGGCCCTGCGTGGGCGCAGGGCGCTTACGCGGTTGCGGCCCTGGTCGTGATGGTCGGCGTGGTGCTGAAGGTGCCGAGCCTTTACCGCTCCGATTGACCGTTACTGGTTGGCGGGTTTGCGGTCGGCGACATTGGTGCTGAGCCAGTTCTGCATGTCGCGCCACACCTGCGCCAGCTCCTTCTCGCTCGGCATGTCGAGCGCGTGCGGAAGCTCCAGCGTGACCACCGGGATGCCTTCCTTGAGCCCGCCGAAGTTGCCCAGCGATCCGGGATAGACGCCGAGCCGGTGCAGCTTCAGCCGCCCGAAGCGCTCCGGAGGCTTCACCGCCGGAGGTCCGTCGAAATCGAGCACCGAGTAGGGTGCATGGACCGAGATGATCACGTCGGGCTTGAACGTGGTGATCTCGTAGTGCAGCCAGCTCGATTCGGGCTCGGAGCGCGGCGCCACGCCGGGAAAGCGCCGCGGGTCGCGCCGCGTGGACACCGACCAGTAGTGGTGCGCTTCGTCCTGCCAGTTGTCGGTCGGGAAATTGCGGTTGAGATCGACCCCGCGCGCGTTGACGCGCGTCGGGCGAGGCCTTGCCAGAAGGCCGTCGGGATTCAGCAGCGGGATCACGCGCCAGTGATACTGCGCCGCTTCGCCGCTCGTCTCTTTCAGACGCTCGATCCAGCGGAACACGATCGACACCGATGTGAGCTCGTCGCCGTGGATGCCGCCCACCACCAGCACGCGCGCGAGCGAGCCGCCCGCCGGTCGGAACTCGCTCAGCAGGATCGGGCGGCCGTCGACCGATTTCGCCCATGGCCTGAGCTGGGCCGACGCGCACGTGGCAGGTTTGATCTGCGGGATGACTTTGGTGACGGCGGCGCACCAGGCGTGCGGATCGCCGGGCGGAGGGGCCGCGGCGGGCGTCGCCGCCCGCGCGGCGGCGCTAAGGCACAGCAGAACGGCCAACAGCGGCAGATTCAGTCGCATCTCGTCTCATGGTCGATGCCTCGAACAGGCGAACTTTAACCGAAGAGCGGCCGAATTTGGCTGCGCCGTGCGCCCTGAGCCCGTCGAAGGGTCACACATCCATCCCGAAATGCAGCCGCCGGTACGGGATGCTGACGACGTTGCGCGAGATGCGCAGGTCGAGGACCATCGCGCCTTCGCCCGCGAGGAACTCGTCGACCGCGCTGCTCAGCTCGTCCAGCGTGCGCGCGGTGCGGCCGCGGCAGCGGAAGCCCTCGGCGAGGGTCGCGAAATCGGGCGTGGTCACGTACGAGAGCATGGGATCGCGCTCGTGCGCGCGCAGCTTGTGGTACTCGGCGCCGTACGCTTCGTCGTTGACGACCACGTACAGGAACTTCAGACCCAGCCGCGCGACCGTATCGAGCTCCTGGATGTTCTGGAGCGCGCTGCCGTCGCCTTCCACGCACACCATCGGTCCGCCTGCGCCGAGCGCCGCGCCGACGCTCGTCGACAGCGCCTGTCCGATACAGCCGAACGAGGTGACGAAGATCTGCAGGCCGCGCCGGCGTTTCATCAGCATCGCGCGGAACGCGCACGCGTGCGCGTTGCCCGACGACACGAGGTTCATCTCGGGCGGCAGCTTTTCGTCGAGCAGTTGAATCGCCTCGCGCGG
Source organism: Burkholderiales bacterium (assembly GCA_036262035.1). Classification (NCBI taxonomy): domain Bacteria; kingdom Pseudomonadati; phylum Pseudomonadota; class Betaproteobacteria; order Burkholderiales; species Burkholderiales bacterium. Next base: position 55,574 of record DATAJS010000009.1, read on the forward strand.
ATCGACCGTGCCGGGCTCGATCTCGAACTCGGCGGGATCGCGTCCCGCCGAGCGCAGGATGCGGCGCACACCCTCGGTGCGGAAGCCGGCGCCGCCGGCGCCTTCGCGCTCCAGCGTCTGGTTGAGCTCCTGCAAAGTCGCCGCCGCGTCGCCCTGCACGTAGCAGTCCGCGCCGCGGTCGCTCCCCATGACGATGTGAGGCTGGACGTCGATGTGGACGACGCGCGCCTTCGGATAGAGATAGCCGCCGGCGAGCGTGTGCGTCGTCAGCCTCGCGCCGACCGCGATCACGCAATCGGCCTGGCTGAAAAGCTCCATCACTTCGCGCGACGAGAACAACCCCGAGATGCCGGTATGCCAGTCCGAATCGGCGAGCGTGCCTTTGGCGACGAGCGTGGTCGCATGCAGCGCACCGATGCGTTCGCCCAATCGGGTCGCCGCAGCCTTCGCGGCCGGCGTCATCCCGCCGCGTCCCAGCACGATCACCGGCTTCCTGCTCTTGCCGATGATCTCGGCGGCTGCACGCAGGCGCTCGAGGTCGGGACGGATCGCCTGCTGGCCCGGGAACATCGCGCCGGAAGGCACGTAATCGTCGCCGTCGGCGTCGCAATCCATGCGCTGCACTTCGAGCGGGCAGCACAGCACGATCGGGCGCGATTCGCGGCGCGCGCGATAGAACGCTTCGCGCACCGCGCTCTCGGCATACGATGGCTTCAACACTTCGATGTAGCCGCAGCCGGTCGCGCTGACCAGCCGGTCCTGGTCGAGGTGCTGCACGAGGTGCTCGTTGTTGAGCGCGGTCTTGCTGGTGTAGACGACGAGGGGCGTGTGCGAGCGCGCGGCGACGATGAGCGCGGTCGTCATGCGTGCGAGGCCCGGTCCCTGGGTCGCGCTCGCGACGCCGACCTGACCGGTCGCCATCGCCCAGCCTTCCGCCATCGTCACCGCGCAGCCTTCGTCGCGCACGTCGACGATCTTGATCTCGGGAAATTTGGCGATCGCCGACCACCACGTCATCTGGCCGTCGCCCAGCAGTCCGAAGAGCGTCGTGGTGCCTTCCTTGACGAAGGCGTTGGCCATCGCGTCGTAGACTTTCACGGTCTCCCCCCTTTTGCGGATGTCGGCGCTGCCTATACTAACGCCCGTCAGGCAACCCGACGAACAAAGGATTCCGAATGTTTCAGGTTCATCCCATAGGCACCGCGCACTGTCCGGTGGACGAGATGTCGCAGGGCAACTGGGCGACGGTCGAGTCGGAGATCCGTCTCGACCCGAGCTACGCGCCGGGGCTGCAGGGCCTCGAAGGTTTCTCGCACGTGCTCGTGCTGTTCTTTCTCGACCGCGCGCAGGGCTTCGATCTGAAGAAGCAGCTCCTGCGGCGTCCGCGCGGCATGGAAGACCTCCAGGAGCTCGGCGTGTTCGCGCAGCGCACGAAATATCGTCCCAACCCGATCGGCGTGACCGCGGTGAAGCTGCTCGGCATCGAGGGCAGCGTCGTGAGGGTGCAAGGCCTCGACGCGCTCGACGGCACGCCGGTGCTCGATATCAAGCCCTACATGCCGCCGTTCGACCGCATGGACGACGTGACCATGCCGCCGTGGGTCGGGCGGTTCATCGAAGGTTATTTCTAAGATTCGGTCATCGCGAGGCCCGCGCAGCGGGCCGTGGCGATCTCATGGCGCACGAACGGTTACGAGCGTCTCGAGATTGCTTCGTCGCCGCCGGGCGGCTCCTCGCAATGACAGCAAGACTGACCGTCAACGCGACTCGGCGGGCATCTGGGTCAGCGCCCACGCCGAGTGGACCTTGCCGCCGACCGGGTCCTTGGGCGGGCTGCGCTGCTGGGGCGGCTGCAAGGCCGGCGAACGCGCCGGCAGCGAGTGCGAACGCGATACGACGCAGCGCCATCCCATCTCCCCGCCCTGAATGATTCGGCCCGTAGGGGGCGAGCTTACCCAATTTCGGGCGGGGCGCACGCTTCGTGGGCATCGCCGTTGCGACGCCCTTTAGTGGTGTATGTTCGGCGCACTTTGACTTTCTATCTTCTCGCACTCACCGCGTTGAGCGGCACGGCGGTGCGCGCCGGCAACATGGTGCTGGTGCTGTACGCGCTCAAGCTCGGGTCCTCCGCTTTCGTCATCGGCCTGCTCGGGGCGATGCTCGCCGTGCTGCCGATGATCTTCTCGATGCCTGCCGGCCGGCTCGCCGACCGCTACGGCTCGCGCGCGCTGCTGCTGTTCTGCCTGCTGGGGAGCAGCCTCGGGCTCCTCGTCCCGTGGGCGTTTCCCGGGGTGACCGCGATGTTCGTCGCGTCGGCGCTGATCGGGCTGTCGCTCGCCATGGTGGTGCCGCTGCAGAACCTGATGGGGCTCATCAGCACCCCGGAAAGCCGCGCGCGCAACTTCGCCAACTTCAGCCTCGGCATGGGCATGGCGAACCTCATGGGCCCGCTGATCGGCGGCTTTTTCGTCGATCTGGCCGGGCCGGCGACGACGTGCCTCTATCTCGCGCTGCTCAACGTCGTGGCGATCGCGATGCTGGTGGTGCGCGGAGGCCGGCTGCCCCGTGCGCCGACCGGGCCCAAGGCCACCGGCAGCGTCTACGCGATATTGAGAATTCCCGATGTGCGCCGCACGATCGCAACCAGCAGCCTGATCAACGTCGGGCGCGACCTCTATTCGTTCTATTTCCCCGTGTACGCGCACGGCATCGGGCTGTCGGCATCGCTGATCGGCATCGTGCAGGCCGTCAACTTCGGCGCCGAGCTCACCGTGCGGCTGTTCCTCGCGCGCCTGTTGCGCACGTTCAGGGAAGAGCGGGTGTTGTCGTGCTCGTTCTTCGTCGGCGCCGTCAGCCTCGGGCTCATGCCGTTCTTCCACAGCGTGTACGTGCTCGCCGCGCTCTCGTTCATGCTGGGACTGGGCATGGGCTGCGGCCAGCCGATCATCACGATGCTGATGTACAGCTATTCGCCGAAAGGCCGCACCGCGGAGGCTTTGGGTCTGCGCATGACGTTCATCCATCTGACCAAGCTGGTCGGGCCGGTGGTGTTCGGCGCCATCGGCAGCGCGCTCGGGCTTGCGGCGATGTTCGCGCTGAACGCGGCGGTCATGGCGGGCGGCGGCGTGCTGAGCACGCCCAAAGCGAAGCAGCCCGCTTCGGAGACACTGCCGTAACGGCTGCGGGCCGACGCGCCCGCGATGGGCCGCACGTAACCCGAAGGCCTGTTCACCGGCACGCGGTGGAACTGCGCTGCGACCTTGGTCCAATACGCAGACGGCGCGCGCCGCATTAAGGTCTCTCGCGTTTATGCCCCGCTCGGGTCGAGCCGGCACGAGCGACCTTATGCGGAGGTCTCCATGAAACGTCATGTCCCGGCAGCGGCGCTGGCGCTCGCGCTGGCCGCCTCGACCCTTGCTACCCCCTCGCAGGCGCAGCAGCGTTACGAGCAGCCCGACCTGAACGCCAGCGCGCTCGCCCCGAAAGCGCTGCTGCAGGGAACCGGATACACGGTCGACGAGCGGGTGACGTTCGAGAACTTCATGCCGCGCTTCACGATCCGATCCGGACACGGCGTATGGGAGGCGCGAGGCCGCGAGATGCTCGACATCCGCGTCTCCGAGCTGTCCGCGCTCAGCCAGCTTGCCGAAGTGAGCAAGGGCGACGAATTCGCCTCCGCGCTCGGCAAAGCGGCCGTGGCGCCGGTCAAAGTCGCCGGCGATCTCGTCACCAAGCCGCTCGACACCACCGGCAAACTGGTGTCGGGCGCCGGCATCATGCTCGGCCGCGTCGGGAGCTTCGTCGGCTCGACCGCCGCGAATACGGGGGACAGGATCAGCGGCGCCGACGACGGACGCACGCCGATCGCGGCGGGCACCCCGGCGCTCCCGGCCGGAACTGCGCCGCCGCGCATGTTCGTCGGCGACCCGCTCGGTTACAACAGGGCCCGCCGCGAGTGGGCGCAGCGTCTCAAGATCGATCCGTACACGACCAACGCGCCGCTGTCCGACAAGCTCGGCGATGTCGCGAAGGTCTCGTTTGCCGGAACCTTCGCCGTCGACCTCACGCTCGGCGCGGTGGTGGCGCCGTTGCACTACTCGAGCCTTGCGTACGAACAGGGCACGCTCGAAGCGTACCAGGTGCCGCCGCTCGACCTGAACAAGCGCAACGAAGAACGGCTCAACGCGATGGGTGTCGACAGCGCCCGGGTGCGTGCATTGATCAGGAACGGCTACTACACCCCGACGCTGCAAACCATGCTGACGCTCACCCTGGAGTCGATGGGTAAGGTCGGAGGGCGCGCCGAGGTCGTGACGTTCGCCACGCGCGCGATCTCCGAAGTCGAAGCGCGCTATGTCAACAATTCGGTGGTGCTGCTCGCGAACTACGGGCGCAGCACGCCGCTCGCGCGCGTGCGCGCGTTCGACCGGTTCGTCGGCGCGCAGACGCCGGACGGCAAGCTCGTGGTCGCGCTGGCGCTCGACGTGCTGCCGTGGACCGACGTCGTGTACGCCTTCGCGAACCGTGCCGATCTGCGCGGCAAAGATCGCCAGTTGCTCGTCACCGGCACCGTTACGCCGCTGGCGAAAGAGCAGCTCGCGGCCCTCGGATGGTCGGTGCAGGACCGGCTGGCGTTCGCTGAGCGATAATCGGGGTCAGGTCCGATTTTCCGGGAAAATGTGGACCTGACCCCAATTAGGGAGGAGCGGGCCATGTCGATGTCGGTACAGGCAGTGAGGGATGCGGCGGAGCAGCAGACGGCGGGCGTCGAAATCGCGCCGATGGCCATACACATCGGCGCGGAGATTCGCGGCGTCGATCTGTCCAAGCCGCTGCCGAAAGAACACGTCAAGGCCGTTCGCGATGCGCTGCTGCGCTGGAAGGTGGTGTTCTTCCGCGATCAGCAGCTCGACCACCGCAGCCACATCGCGGCCGCGCGCCAGTTCGGCGAGACGACCGCGGGCCACGTCGTCTACGGCAGCGACGGCGAATACCCGCAGATCTACTCGGTCGCCAAGCATCGCAAGGCGAACCGCTTCCAGGGGCAGGTGCTGTTCCGGCCGTGGTCGGGCTGGCACACCGACATCACCGCCGCGATCAATCCGCCGGCCGCCTCGATCCTGCGCGGCGATATCGTGCCGCCGTACGGCGGCGACACCCAGTTCACCAATCTCGTCGCGGCGTACAACGCGCTGTCGCCGACGATGCGCGGCATCCTCGACGGCTTGCGCGGGGTGCATCGCTTCGCGCCGCCGCCGGGCGTCGACGAGACGCCCGAGTATCGCGAGCTCATGAAGAAGCGCACGCTGGTGAGCGAGCATCCGATCGTGCGCGTGCATCCCGAGACCGGCGAGCGCACGCTGTTCGTCAGCCCGTCGTTCCTCAAATCGATCGTCGGTCTCTCGCCGCGCGAGAGCCAGGTGCTGCTGGAGTTTCTGTGGGAGCACATCGTGCGGCCCGAGTTCACGGTGCGCTTCAGCTGGAAGCCGGGCAGCGTCGCGTTCTGGGACAACCGTGCGACCTCGCATCTGGCGCCGCGCGACATCTTCGATTCGGACTTCGACCGCCAGTTCTATCGCGTCACGCTGGTGGGCGACGTGCCGGTCGGCGTCGACGGCAAGCCGTCGACGAGCGTGCAGGGCGAGCCGATCGTCGCGGTTTAATCGCGTGCGGTTGCGACCGCGACGATGAGCCGGGCCAGCATCTCGAGATCGCGCAGGTCCAGCACTTCGCCGGGCGAATGACTGTAACGCCCCGGCCACGACAATCCCTGGTTCGGCGCGCCCCGGAAGGTGAACGTCGTCCCGTCGGTCGCGCCCTGCGTGAGCCCGATCTGCAGCGGAATGCGCGCGGCTGCGGCGGCGCGCTGCACGCGCGCGCGTTCCGCATCCGGCGACACGTTGGCACTGTCGATCGCGCGCAGCACCGGTCCCTTGCCGAGCGGCGTGTGCGCGAAATGCGGCGATTCGAGCGGCGTGTCCGACGCGACGAACGTGTCGACCGAATAGATGCGCGCGGTCGCGCGTCCGAAGCGTCGCGCCATGGCAGCGGCGCCGTTCAACCCGCCTTCCTCGTGCACCGAGAACGCGAAGATCACCCGGCCTGGGAGCTTGTCGGGATCGATGCGCTGGATCGCGCGCAGCAGCGCGGTGGTTCCGGCGCGATCGTCGAGCGCGCGCCCGGCGTAACGCGTGCGGCCGAGGCGCAGGCCTTCCTTGTGGCTCGTCACCGCCGTACCTACGCCGACGCCATGCGCGGCAAGTCCCGCGGCGTCCAGCCCGAACCACGCTTGGAGCGCGTCGGGATGTCTCTGCTTCGCCTCCGACCGTATCCGGAACACGCCGCGCAATGGCGGAGTCGCAGTGGCGCTCAGCGACTGCGCCTTCCAGCGCGGATCGAGGTCGTCGCCAGCGCCCGTGATCGTGCTCGGTGCGCCCTTCGGATCGAAGTGGACGAGAGCGGTCTGGCCTTCCCATGCCGACGCGGCGACGCCGCCTTGCTGCCTGAGCGTCACCGTGCCGTCTTTCGCGATCGACTCGATGGCGTAGCCGACTTCGTCCATGTGCGCCATGAACACGCTCGCAGGTCCCTGCGGCCCGGCTTCGATGGTGACGTTGCCGATGTCGTCGACGACCGCGCGCTCGCGCGCCCACGCGGGGAGTGACTCCAGGACCTTGCGGCGCACCGACCATTCGCGCCCCGGTACCGCGTGGCGCTCCACGAGATCGGTCAGCAGCGACGCGACCTCGTCGAACGCGCGCTGATCGCCGTGCACGCGAAACGCCGCCGGCCGCGGCGCCGCGATCCACGCCGGTGCAACAGTCACAGCCGCCGCTTCCGCCGCTGCCTTGAGCAGCCACTCCGCCTCCGCCGCGCGCACGATCTCCATGTGCGAGCCGGCCTGCTCGACCGACGGCGCGAGCCAGCGCACCGACTCGAGGCCGGATGCGCCGAGCACCCGGCCGAATGCGCCGAGCGCTTTCGACGGCCGCTCGTTGTCGGTGCGCGCGCTCTCGCCCGGCGCGAGCACGGTCACCGCATGCGCTCGATCGCCGTGTGCGATCAGCGAGGAGAGGCCGACCCATCCCAGGACTTCCTGCGCGCTCAGCACGAAGGTGATGCGGCCTTTCGTGCCGCCGCGCCGTGCAGCCGCAGCGATCGCAACCACTGCGGCGCAACCGGTGCGCCGTCCCGCGTCGGGACCCGCCAGCGCGCCCGCGATCGGCCATGGCGGCAGGTGACGCGCGATCGGATCGAGCAGCGCGATGCCGAGCGCCTCGACGTCGGCGCGCGATTCGGCGCCCACGTCGACCCACAGATCGTCGGCGGTGACCGGATCGGTCTCGCGCCGGTGCTGCGGCGAGAAGTGCTGGTTGGCGCGCGCAATGACACCGGCGACGGGGCCGCGAGCCGTGAGCACGCGCACCTGCTGCGCTTCGAACTGCTGGTCCCACAACGGATGGCGCGAGCCGCGGCCGATGCGATGCAGCCGGAGGTAACCGTTGTCGGTGATCTGCGTCACCGCATGGCTCGGACGATCGAGCGCGCACGCGACGATGCGATGCGGCGAGCCGGAGCCGATGGTCGTGACGAGGTTGCCCCAGCGGTCGGCGCGCCAATCGCCCAATGCAGGCGCCGTCCGGGTCTCGTAGCCCGTCGCGGCGTCGACTGCGACCCATGACGCGATGGCCGCGAGATCGGCGTCGGCGGTCTGCGCCGAAGCCGAGCCCGCTGACAGACAGACGAGAACCGCGATCGCGCGTATCAACGCGAATCGTCCACGCGGATCTTCGCTTGCGCCACCAGCTTCGTCAGGCGTGCGATCTCGTTGCGGATGTGCGCGCCGAGCTCGTCGGCGGAGCTGCCCACGGCGGTGCTGCCGTCCGCCGCGAGGCGGTCGCGCATGTCGGGCGATTGCAGCGCGCTCACCACGCCGGCGTTGAGCGCGCTCACGATGCTGCGCGGGGTCTTCGCGGGGGCGAGCAGGCAATACCAGCCATAGAACGCATAACCCGGCACGCCCGCTTCGGCGACCGTCGGTATGTCGGGCGCGGCTTCGGAGCGGCTCGCGCTCGAGACTGCGAGCGCCCTGAGCTTGCCCGACCGCACCTGCGGCAGCGAGCCGACGATCGACAGCATCGCCATCTGGATCTGGCCCGCCATGAGATCGGTCAACGCCGGCGCCGTGCCTTTGTAGGGCACGTGCACGAGGTCGACGTTCGCCATGTTCTTGAACATCTCGGTGGCGAGATGCTGGATGCCGCCGTTGCCGGACGAGCCGTAGCTCAGGACACCGGGCTTCGCTCTTGCGAGCGCGATCAGCTCCTTCACGCTGCTCGCGGGCACCGAAGGATGCACGAGCACGAGCAGCGCCTGGCGCGTGAGGAGCGAGATCGGCTGGAAGCCGTTCACCGGATCGTAGGAGGTTTTGCGCAAGGCCGCGTTGGCCGCGAAGCTGCTCGACACGACGAGCAGCGTGTAGCCGTCCGGTTGCGCTTTGGCGACGAGCTCGATGCCGGTGGTGCCGCCGGCGCCCGGCCGGTTGTCGACGACGAACTGCTGGCCGAAGCGCGAAGACAGACGTGCGGCGAGCGAACGGGCGACGATGTCGGTGCCGCCTCCGGCGGCGAATGCGACCACCGTGCGCACGGGACGGACCGGATACGGCTCCTGTGCGTACGTCGTGTGCGCCCCGACCGACAGCATCGCGGCGAACGCCGCGCACAAGGCCAACCGCGAATCTCTCCGCATGACGCCTCCCCCTCGATTGGGTCGTTAGGTTAACCCCATTCGGTCCCGTCCCGCGTTTGAGCAGCGGTGAGACCGGCGCCGCGCCGGTCGCGAACGGGAGAGCGAATCATGGATCGCGCACTATCGATGACGCGCCGCGCGCTGCTCGCGGCGGTGCTGGGACTCGCCGTAAGTGCATGCGCCGCGCACGAGCCGTTACGGGCGCCGCCGCCGATCGCGAGGCCGGGACTGGTGCAGGTGGACGTGTACGACCGCACCCGCGGTTCCCCGCTCGCGGTGTATGCCAGGGACGGGCGCCGTTACGTCGTCGGCACGCCGGGCCATGAATACGCGCTGCGCATCCGTAACACGACCGGCGGCCGCGTGCTCGTCGTGACGAGCGTCGACGGCGTGAACGTGATCTCCGGCGACACCGCGGCGGCGTCGCAATCGGGTTACGTCCTGGAGCCGTGGGGATCGGTCGAGATCATCGGCTGGCGCAAGAGCCTGGAGCGCACCGCGGCGTTCTTCTTCACCGAGCACCGGAATTCCTACGCGGCGCGCACCGGGCGCCCCAACGACGTCGGCGTCATCGGCGTCGCGGCGTTTCGCGAGAAGGAGCACATCATCTCCCGCCGCGATCAGGCCATCGCGCGCGGGCAGGCGGCGCCCGAAGCCGAATCCGCCGCGGGGCCCGCGGGCTCGAGCGCCGACGAGCTCGCGCGCCAGGAACCTTCGATGCGCCCGCCGCGCGCGTCGGCGAAGCTCGGCACCGGCCACGGCCGCGACGAAGCCTCGCGCGTGACCCTCGTCCAGTTCGAGCGCGCCACCGACAGCCCGGCGCAAACGGTCGCGATCCAGTACGACCGCCGCGAGAACCTCGTGGCGATGGGCGTGATCCCCGCGCCGTCGCCGGTCCACTCTCGGCGCGAGCCGCAGCCGTTTCCGGCCGACGTGCGCTTCGTGCCGGATCCGTGACGAGGGCCGGCCGGGCGCTTCGAGGCCGCGGCTATACTGATCGAGCCTCGATCGCCGACAGGAGACCCCGATGAGCGAACCCCGGTATCCCAACGAGAGCACAGAGTATCGCGACGCGCGCGATGCGCTCCTGAAAGACGAGCAGGCGCTCATCGACAAGGTCAAGGCCGTGGCGGAAAAGCGCCGCAGGCTGCCCCGCGGCGGCAAGCTCAAGGAGGACTACGTTTTCCAGTGGGCGAACGACGGCAAGGTCGGCAGGGACGTGAAGTTCTCGGAGCTCTTCGGCGACAAGACGACCTTGCTGATGTACTCGTTCATGTTCGGTCCGGGCTGGGACAAGCCGTGTCCGTCGTGCACCTCGCTGGTCGACGGCTTCGATCGCACCTGGTACCAGGTCACGCGCAACGCGGCGTTCGTCGCGATCGCCAAGGCCCAGCCCGAGCGCATCAACGACTGGGCGCATCAGCGCGGCTGGTCGCAGATCGAGCTGGTTTCCGGCTTCAAGGCGACCTACCAGGCGGACTATAAATGCCAGGGTGACTCCGACGACATGCAGCGGCCGGTGATGCATGTCTTCAGGCGGGAAGGCGCCGACATCTTCCATTTCTGGGGCACCGAGCTCGGAGCGAACCACGTCGACACCGTGTGGGCGTACTGGAACCTGATGGACTTCACCCCGGAAGGCCGCCCCGACATCCCGACGCCGCCGCAGGTCTTCAGGTCCGAGTTCCTGGAGAAGCACTATCTCGACAAACAGTCATAGTTCCGATTGCCTCGACCGTGTCGAACGCCACAGAACGCGGCTGCCCGAACGTGTAGCCTTCACCCGTCGAAAGGGCAAACCCGTCGAAAGACGGCGACGCAAAGTCACCGGCCTAAGGAGCGCGCGCTCTACGGTAGCGGGACCGCCGAACGTGAGCCTTTCCCGGGCCGACATCAGTCCGCGCCCGTTGCCGCTCCTTCAGCGCCTTTCAGTTGACGCCATCCGACATGGGAGACGCTGAATGAACATAGTCATCGTAGACGACGATCCGGTAAGCCTGACCGTGATGAAGGAGATCGTCGCCAAGCTGCCGCAGTGCGACGTCCTCGCGTTCAGCGACCCGACGGCGGCGCTCGATCACTGCCTCGACAACCCGCCCGACCTCGTCATCGTGGACTTCATGATGCCCGAGATCGACGGCGTGGCGTTCAGCCGCGTGCTGCGCATGAGCCGTTCGACGCACAGCGTGCCGATCGTCATCGTGAGCGCCGCGATCGACGCGGGCATCCTGAGGAATGCGCTGCAGCAGGGCGTCGACGAATTTCTCCTGAAGCCGTTCACCTTCGTCGAGCTCCAGACCTGCGTCAGCGAGCTCCTGGGCCTGAAAGCGATGCAGGGCCAGCTCGCGAGCAAGCAGCTGCTGCTGACCGCGATCGAGACCGATGCCGCGGAGCAGCGTGTGAAGCTCAGCGTGCTCGGCCGCCACATGAGCCAGGCCAGGCTGGGCGGGGACCCGAGGCTGCTGTCGCGCGTCGCCGAGCTCGTGCTCTACCACGCGCCGGACGTGCTGAGCCGCATCCGCGAATCGCTCATGAACGAGGATTTCGACGCGGTGGTGCAGGACGTCGTGCTGCTCAAAGGCGCCGTCACCTCGCTCGAAGCGCCGCAGCTCGCGACGTGCCTCGACAACCTCGAGCTGCACGCGCGGGACGGCAACGCCGTCGGGGCGAGCGCGTCCTTCGCGTTCACGCAGGCGCTCGCCGAGCGCCTGCTGATCGAGCTCGCGCCGTTCGTGCGGCAGGGCCACAGCGCAGACGTCGCGGCCGCGCACGTGCGCGAGATGAGCGTCGACGAGGCGCTGGGGTTGGCCAGGTAGGGATTCTGCGTAGGGTGCGTTAGTCCTACTGTGTCATTGCGAGGAGCCGCGCGCGCGGCGACGAAGCAATCCCGAGGCGCTCGGGACGGCTCGTGCGCCACGAGATCGTCGCGGCTCGCTGTGCGAGCCTCGCGATGACACAGTACGATTAGCGGCGATAGCCGCGTAACGCACCGCTTCCACCTCCTTCGAAGTGTGCTGGCCCGACGGCGCGGTCACCCGTTGCGGACCGTCGGCGCCCGCGTTCCGATGCAGCCTGCACACCAGCGCCGCGGTGCGCGCGCTGCTCCTGCGCAGCGACCTGCGCCTCGGCGAAGCTTTCCTGCGCGGGAAGTCGACATCGAAGGCGATGAAACCCGGCGGCCGGGTCTTCCTCGACGCGTGCAGCTCACGCGTGAAGTTTCCGTTCTCCGCATTCATCAAGCGGCACATTTGGCCGGGGAATGCGACGCCTTTGGTCCCGCATGAATATCTCGAAGCGGTGGCTAAGAGTCCGTTCGAGGTGCTGAAGGTCGTCGACGATCGCGAGAGCTATCGCCTGACGACGTTGGAATGGGCGAAGCGGTTGGAAACCGCGCGGAGCAACATCGTTGCGAGATGGGGCGAGCGGCAGTTCCGGCGGTTCCAGCTCTACCTATGGGGTTGCGCGCATGGATTTGGAGACCATGAGTTCGGCGCTTATCACATGGTATTACAGAAGCTGGACGACCAGCGCGCCCGGCAAGCGAGAAGAGCCGGCTGGGCAAGATTGCCCTGACGCGATGCGAATTCGTCAGTACTGTATCGCTAGCTTCCGTGCCTGCGCCAGAATTCCGCGGGATTCACGATGGGGTAGCGCTCAGCGAGTGCGAGCAGATCATCATCCCCGGTGATGAGGTAATCGGCCTTCGCCGCGATGAAAGTGCCGAGCACGGGCACATCGGCGACATCGCGTGAAACGTTTGGATCGAGCGGTTCGGGCTCCACCAGCGCGGTCTGGATCGCTAGAAGGTCGATGAAATCAGCGAAGTCCTGAGGCTGCCACTGAAGGCGATGGTTCAGTCGAGGCAGGACGCGTCCAAGCTCTTGTAGTATGTATGCGACAGGATGACGTCGATGGCGCCTTGCCGCCATGCGGCCAGGATGCGCCCCGGAGTGCTGCCGGGGTACGCGATGCCGGACACAAGAACATTCGTATCCAGCACCACGCGCAGCGTGGGCAAGGATCAGCCTTTCTTGCGTTTCGCAGTTCGAGCAGGCTCGCTGCGTTCTGCCTTGAGCTCGCCGCGCGCTCGTGCGGCAGTCTGTTTGATCTCCGCCATTCCTTCGCCTTCGGGGACGTCTGCATAGGCTTCGGCCAAGCGGGCGGAGAGGGCGTCGAAGCGCTCCTGCATGCGCCGGATCCGCTCGAAGAGCTTGGCATCGATCAACGCGGCGACGGGGCGGCCGTCTTTGGTGATGACGATGCTGTCCTTGCGAAACTGGACTTGGTTGATCATTTCGCCCAGGTTCTGACGAAATGCGACGGCACTGATCTCGGTGATCATGATCGGCGTTCCATATTGACCGTATCGATCATGATGGTTTCGGCGCTGCGGTCTCGCAAGGGAGCGCCGAGATTGTCTGCGCCTACCGCGCGGCCTCGCTAAGCGCCCGCCACACCCGCGCCGGCGTCAGCGGCATATCGATCGCCTTCGCTCCAACCTGCCGCAGCGCATCGTGCACTGCCCCGACGAGCACGGGAATGGAAGCAGTGCAGCCTGACTCTCCCACACCTTTGACCCCCAGCGGGCTCACCGTGCTCTTCGTCGGATGCTCCTCGCCTTTGATGCCCGGAATCAACCCCGCCCGCGGCATGTAGTAATCCATGAAGGAAGCGGTCAACGGCTGGCCCGACTCGGGGTCGTAGTACACCTGCTCGCCGAAGACCTGTCCTGCGCCCTGCACGACGCCGCCGTGCAGCTGCCCTTCGACGATCGCGTGGTTGATCACCACGCCGATGTCGTCGACCGCGCAATACGAGACGACCTCGGTGTGGCCGGTGTCGGGATCGACTTCGACTTCGGCGATGTGGCAGCCGTTGGGATAGGTCGAGCCGAACTTGCCGTCGGCCATGTAGGAAAGCGTCTTCTCTTTCGCAAGGTCAGCGAGCGCGATCACGCGATCCGACGCATCGGACTTGAACTCGCCGTGGGCGTACGACACCTGCGAAGGCTCGACGCCCATCTGCAGCGCGGCGAGGGCCTTGCCTTCGTCGATCAGCTTCAACGCCGCGAGGTGGCACACGCTGCCCGCGCCGACGGTGCTGCGCGAGCCGCCGGTGCCGTTGCCCTTGAGCGTGGTGCCGGGTTCGCACTGCCGGAGCTTTACTTTCTCCAGCGGGATCTGCAGCGCGTCGGCGACGATCGAGCCGAACGTGGTCTCGTGGCCGTGGCCCTGGGTCTTGCTGACCGTGAAGAGGCTGACCGTGCCGCTCGCGTCGAGCCGGATCTCGACTTCGTCGGCCGGCGCGTTGCCGAGGCCGGTGTTCTCGATGACGGTCGAGATGCCGATGCCGCGCAGCTTGCCGGCCTGCTTCGACTTCTCGCGTCGCGCGGCGAAGCCGCCCCAGTCGGCGAGGTCGAGCGCCTTCTTCAGAACCCCCGGCATGTCCGCGATCTCGTAGCTGCCGCCGCTCGGCGACGTATAAGGAAACGCGTTCGGAGGAATGAAGTTGCGCCGGCGCAGCTCCGCCGGGTCCATCCCGATCTCGGCCGCGGCCTGGTTGACCAGGCTCTCGACGGTGTAGGCGATATCGGGCCGTCCCGCGCCGCGATAGGCGCCGATCGGGGTGGTGTTGGTGATGGGGATGCGATAGGTGCCGTAGAGCGCCGGAATCGCGTAGACGCCGGTCATGCAGTTGGTCGTGTTGCGGATGTGTCCCTGCGCGCCGGGCGAAAGATACGCGCCGAGGTCGACGATCCAATCCAGGCGCATCGCCAGGAACTTGCCGTCCCTGTCGAGCGCGAGCTGGCCGTAGGCGATCATGTTGCGGCCGTGCGTATCGGTGAGCAGGCCTTCGGTGCGCCGGCCGACCCATTTCACCGGCGCGCCGCACTCTTTCGCGGCGATCATCAGCGCCGCGTATTCGGGATACGCGCCCGAGCGCTGGCCGAAGCCGCCGCCGACGTCGCGCGCTTCGAAGATCAGCTTCTCCTGCGGCACCTTGGTATACGCCGAGAGCTGCGAGCGCAGCGTGCCCACACCCTGCATCGGCGAGTGGATGCGATAGGTGTCGGCCTTCGCGTCGTAGGCGACGAGGCACGAGCGCGGCTCCATCGGATTCGGCGCGACGCGCGTCGAGATGACCTTGGCCTTGGTGATGTGCGCGGCCTGGGCGAACGCCGCTTCGACGGCTTTCTCGTCGCCGACCTCGTGCTCCCACGCGAGATTGCCGGGCACCTGGTCGGAGAGCAGCGGCGCGCCTTGCGCCAGCGCGCCTTCCGGATCGGTGACGCTCTGGAGATCGCGATACTCGATCTCCACGAGATCGGCGGCATCCTGCGCTGCGCCCGCGGTGTCCGCGACGACCAGCGCGACCGCTTCGCCCACGAAGCGCACTTTCTTGTGCGCGAGCACCGGGCGGTCGGGCGCCAGCGCCTTCATGCCGTTCTTGCCGACGAACTGCATGGTGTGCGGCGCTCTGGTGTAGCCCGCGCGCACCGCGTCCTCACCGGTGAAGATGCGCTTCACGCCCGGAGAGGCGAGCGCTTTCTCGATATCGACCGAGACGATCTCGGCGTGCGCGCGGTCGGAGCGCACGAAATGGCCGTAGAGCTGGCCGGCGACGTTCCAGTCGGATGCGTAACAGCCGGCGCCGGTGATGAGTCGGAAGTCTTCTACGCGGCGGCCGTCGTGATGCTCGTGTGCTTCGTTGCTCATGGCATTTTCCTCCCTGCGGTAGCATCGCAGGACTTCCGGCGACTTTCAATGCCGAGCGAGAGACACGATGGCGATCAAGGACCGCATACCCGTAGGCATCTCCCTGCCGCACCGTTCACCCGAGGCGATCGACGCGTCGACCGTGCGGCACTTCGCGCAGCGCGCCGAGGCGCTGGGCTTTCGCGACCTGTGGGTGACCGAGAACACGCTCGACTGGGTCTTCAGCTTCGATCCGGCGCTGGTCCTGACCTACGCCGCGGCTGCGACCACGCGCATAGGCCTCGGCGTCGCGGTGTGCGTGTTGCCGGTGCACAACCCGAGCCACATCGCGAACCAGTACGCGACGCTCGATTACCTCTCCGGGGGCCGGGCGATCCTCGGCCTCGGTCTCGGCCGCGAGCACCACTATGCGGAATTCCAGATACCGATGGAGCGCCGCGTGCGCCGGCTGCGCGAAGGCGTCGACGTCGTGAAGGCGCTGTGGACGCAGGACGAGGTCGATTACAGCGGCGACTTCTACCGGCTGGAGCACGCGCACATGGTCATGAAGCCTAAGCAGAAGCCGCGTCCGCCGATCTGGATGGGCGGCGACCACCCCGACGCGGTGCGGCGCGCGGTCGCGATGGGCGACGGCTGGATCAGCGCGGGCGGGGCGAGCACCGAGCGATTCGCGCAGTCGGTGCAGATCGTTCGCGAGGAGCTCGACAAGCTCGGGTGCGATCCGGCGAGCTTCGCGATCTCGAAGCGCGTCTTTCTATCGGTGGACGAGAGCCCCGCTGCGGCGAAAGCCGAGCTCGACCGCTGGTATCAGATCGTCTACCGCCGGCCCGGCGGCGCCGCCGACTCGGACGTCTACGGCACGCCCGAGCAGGTGAGGGAGCAGCTCGAGCGTCTGGTGGAGGCGGGCGCCACTCACCTGCTGGTCAATCCGGTCGCGCGGTATGACGAGCAGATGGAGGCGCTGGCGAAGGTGGCGGGATTGGCCTAGCCCGCTTTGGGTCTGCTCGGACCCTCGAGTGCTCGCGCCACGAGAAGTATCGCGCCGATACACGCGATCCATGCGGGCACGAGAACGAAAGCGGTGTCGGCCAGCCAGTCATGTCCGGCTATCGCGCGTAACTCGGTGCGGTCGAGAATCCATGCGACGACCAGCACATAAACCATCGCGATCACGGGCCCGAACAGGATGGTTGCCGTCTGATTCGTGCTCGGCCGCTGTCCGGACTGCATTTGCGTGGTCATGCCGATCAGCGGAAGGAGGGGAAGGGCGCCTGCTTTCCCGAGCATCTCGTGAGAGTCGGCGAAGGCGTGCGCGATGACGAGCAGGCAACCCAGCAACGCGCAGAAGCGCCAAAGCCATGCGTCGCGCCACCAACTCGTCGCGTCACGAAGCCCTTCGACGGGGGATAGCGGCGCGTAACGATGGCTGGTGAACAGGGCCGCGCCAAGGAAAATCGCGATCGCCAGAATTTGCCATCGCAGGGTGAAGGATGGCGCCGGCCAGGCAACGAGCAGCCATAGACCGAGCGCGGCGAAGGCTATAGGCACCGCAAATCGCTGCGCGAAGCGAGGCCGTGCATCGAGGGCGGCGAGCAGAGCCAGGCAAAGCGCTCCGTTAAGGCAGATCATGGGAAACATACTCGCGGCCTTGGTGGTGACGCCGCTCGACCCGGTCATTGCCAACGCCATCCCGTTCAGCGCAGGGAACGTGAGCATCATTCCGGCTTTCGACGGCTGGGCGCCCTTAGCCCATCGCCGGTAGATCGCAAACGCTCCAGTTCCGACCGCCAGCTTGAGGAGGAGCTCCAGCATGTCGTCATTCGCGCGGACTTCGCGCGGATTGCGACCGGTCAGTCCTGGATGTCCCGTCGGGGTTACGGCAAGACATCGACGGTGATCTTCGTGTCCTTGATCAGCTTGGTCCACGCCTGGAGATCGGTTTTGATCAGGTCGCGAAAGCCGTCCGGCGTGCTGGTCGCGAGCTCGAGGCCGGCCTTCTCGAAGCGCGCCGAGACCTCGGGTGAGTGCAGGCCTTTCACCATGATCTCGTTCAAGCGCGCGACGGTCGCTTTCGACGTGCCCGCCGGCGCGGCGATGCCCCACCAGCCGGTGTTGTAGTAGCCGGGCACCGCCTCGGACATCAGCGGGATCTCGGGATAGGCCTTGATGCGCTGGGTGTGCCCGACGCCGAGCACGCGGATGCGGCCGGCGCGGTGATGCGGCATGAGCGAGAGCAGGCTCGTGACGATGGAGTGCACACCGCCCGCCACGAGGTCGTTCATGGCGATGGCGCTGCCCTTGTAAGGCACGTGCACGAGGTCGATACCGGTGAGCGTCATGAGCTGGGCGGCGCCGAGATGGTTCGGCGTGCCCACACCCGGTGAGGCGACCATGTACTTGCGCGGCGCGGCCCTCGCGAGGTCGATGAATTCCTTGGTGGTCTGCGCGGGAACGCTCGCGGTCACCGCGAACGCGTACGGCACGTAGGTCGCGAGCCCGATGTGCTCGAAGTCTTTCACCGAGTTGTACGGGATCTTCGAGCCCATGAGCGCCGGTCCCGATACCATGCCGCCGGTCGTCGCGAGGAGCAGCGTGTAGCCGTCCGGCGCCGACTTGCTCGCGATGCCGTGGCCGACGGTCGCACCCGCACCGGGACGGTTGTCGATGACGACCGGCTGGCCGAGCGCTTTATGGAAGAGCGCCGAGACTTCGCGCGCGGTGAAATCGGTGCCGGAGCCGGGCGGATACGGCACGATCATGCGGATCGGGCGGGTGGGATAGCCGGTCTGGGCGAAAGCGGCGGTAACCGTTACGAGGCTCGCAACTCCGAGCGCCCATGCAAAAGCGCGATGTTGCAACATCATCTCTTACGCTCCTCTCAGATGCAGACTACGGTGTAAGCGTCCTCCACGCCTGCGGGCAGGCGGTATTCGTTCCACGAGTCCCCGGAATCCTCGGTGCCGAAGACCTGTCCGCCGCGCGCGATGCAGTACACGCGGGCAGGGTCGTGCGGATGCACCGCGACGCCCATCATCGTGGATTCGCATTGGATGCCGCGGTCGAAGCGCTGCCACGTCTCTCCCAGGTCGCCGCTGCGATAGACCGAACCGGCGGTGCTGAACGCCGCCTGCGAGAGACACGCATACATCACGAGAGGATCGTGCGGCGAGACGATCACGTCGCGGCAATAGGTCAGCGGCGAAAAACGGCCGATCCGCATGTCGTGCCAGTTCGCGCCGCGGTCGTAGCTGCGAAAAAGACCCATGCGCAACGCGAGGAACGCGGTGCCGGGCGCCGCCTTGCTGATCGCCAGCGCATGCGAATCGAGCATGCCTTCGCAATCGCCGCACGCGCGGCCGCCGACGTTGCTCTTGAGATGCGGCTCTGCGCAGAGCTCGATGAGAGGCTCCGAGACGTCGCTCCAGGTTTCGCCGCCGTCGCTGCTGCGAATGACGCCGCTCACTTCGAGCGCGACGTAGACGTCGTCGGGACGGCTCGGATCGACGGTGATGCGGATGGTGCGCGTGTCGAAGCCGTCTTTCTCGCAGTGCGCCGGCGAGCGGGCCGTCGTCACCTTGGCCCACGTGTCGCCGCCGTCCTCGCTGCGATACAGGGCGACCGGCGCGAGACCGGCATACAGGATGTTCGGCCGCGTGGGATGGATGCAGAGCGACCACACCACGGCGTTCCGCTCGGGGAAGCCGAGCCGCTCCCAGCGATTGCCGCCGTCGGTGCTGCGATAGGGACCGTCCTGCGTGCCGGCGTAGATCACGTCGGTGTTCTGGGGATGGATCGCGAACGCGCGGACTTCGACGTTCTCGGGCAAGCCGTTCTTCAGCGCCTGCCAGCCGCCGTTGCCGACCTCGCGGCGGAACAGGCCGCCTGCTCCAGAGGGTGAATGCCCTGCGCCTGCATAGATGCGCGTTGCCGTCATCGTCTCCTCCCGCGTTGTGCGGCTATGGAATAATCGGGGTCAGGTCCACATTAACGTAAATGTGGACCTGACCCCATTTACGCGATCCGGTAGACCCGCGCCGCGGTGTCGTGGAACATCGCCGCGCGCTCGCTCGCCGAGTACTGCCTGGAGAAGCGCTTGAACGCGTTCCACATCACGTTGTACGAGAACGAGACTTTGTCCACCGGGAAGTTGCTCTCGAACATGCAGCGCGACGGCGTGAACTGCTCGATGCAGTGGGTGAGGTAAGGCGCCATCGCGGTTGCGAGCTCTTCGGAGCCGATGGGTTTTTCACGCGTGTGCCAGTCGAAGCCGCAGCGGATCATCCCCAAGCCGCCGAGCTTGACGACCACGTTGGGACACTGCGCAACGGCCGCCATGCCCTTGCGCCAGCTCTGCATCGTCTCCTCGCGCTTGCTCTCGTACGGTCCGGTACGCAGCACGCCGCCGACGTGGTTGAGGATGATGGTGAGCTCGGGCACCGCTTTGGCGAATGCCGCCATCTCCTCGAGCTGCGACTCGAAGCACCAGCCTTCGAGCGTGAAACCCATGCCTGCGAGCACCCGCGCGCCGGCGCGGAACTGCTCGGTCGCGAGCTGCCCCTGCGCCTTGTGAGCCGCGGTGTTCTCGACTTCGGGATGCGGGTCCCAGGTCACCGAATGGCGAATGCCGCGGAAGCGGTTGGGGCTCGCCGCCTGCAACGCTTGCAGCACGGGCTCCACACGCTCGCCGAGGTTGAGGTTGGCGTGGCCGATGATCGCTGCGGCGGCGCGCGCGGGACCGTACAGACCGCTCGCGCTCGCCGCGGCCTGACCCTGCACGTATTCCACTTCGCCGACCGGACGCATCTCTGCGGGACCTTCGCTGCGGTACATCGAGCGGCACTCGATGAACACCGTCGAGCGCACATTGTGGCCGCTGCCGATATCGGCGAGCAGCTCGTCGAGCTGGTAACGCTGATAGGGAATGCGCGCGGCGCGGCGATCCCACAGGTGATGGTGCGGATCGCAGATCGGTAGATTCGGTTCGAGCGGCGCTTCCGTGGTCAGCGCGTGCCAGTCATTGCCTCCGAGGGGCATGATTACTCCTCCTTGAAAAGTGTTACGGCGTCGCGAGCAGTCTTCCCCAGCCTTTGACGGGCGGCGCGATGCCCAGCGAAATGAGACGCCAGACTTCGGCGACGGGATTGGTCACGACCGGCTTGCCGAAGTCCTCTTCGAGTACGGGAACGGCGGCGAGGCTGCGCCACGCGCCGCCGGGAAGAAGCAGGCCGTCGGCGTCGGGCGCCTTGCCCATCGCTTCGCGCGCGAGCCTGAACGCGAGCCGGACACCCGCTTCGATGCTCATCTCACCCGCCTGCTTGGCCCATTGTCCGGCGCTGGTGACCGCGAGCACTTCGAATCCAGCGTGGGTCAGATAGGCGGTGAGCTTCCGGTTCAGCTCTTCGGACCAGCGGCTGGCGATCGCGATGCGCTTCATGCCGAGATGCCGCGTCGCATCGACCGACACCTCGCCGTGCGAATCGGCGGGGATGCCGGTGCGCCGGGTCGTCTCCGCGAGGAGCTCGAGCGCGCGCGGGCGGCCGAGCTGCGACGAGATCGGGAAGCCGGTCAGCGTGATGCGGTTCGCGCCTTTTTTCTTCAGCTCGTCGACGCATTCCCAGTAGCGCGTGCGGATCGCGCGGTCGACGTTCTCGGTCGTGTAGTCGGAGATGTCGAGCGGGCTCGCGACCTTGGTGACGTCCGGCGGCAGCAGCGGCTCCGGCATGGGTTGCGGACGGCTGTCGGCGCCGAGCGGCGCGATCGATCCTGCGATGAAGGTCATGCGTTCCCCCGGGCGACTTCTTGTGATCCCGATAGTAACGGCAATGCATCTTGCGGGCGCGCCAAAAAAAGCGTCTCATGGTTTCCGCTTCGCCCCGAGGAGGAGACGCATCATGTCAGCGCGCTCGCTGTTGACCGTCGTCGTTTCCGCAGTGCTCACGCTCGTGGCCGCAGCCGTGCACGCGGCACAGAGCGCCTATCCCACCAAGCCCATCCGCTTCATCATCCCG
Source organism: Burkholderiales bacterium (assembly GCA_036262035.1). NCBI lineage: Bacteria > Pseudomonadati > Pseudomonadota > Betaproteobacteria > Burkholderiales > Burkholderiales bacterium. Next base: position 77,049 of record DATAJS010000009.1, read on the forward strand.
TTCCCGCCGGGCGGCTCCGCCGATCCGCTGGGACGCGCGCTCGGCGCGTGGCTCTCCGACAAGCTCGGCGTGCCGGTGGTCGCGGACAACCGGCCGGGCGCCGGCACGGCGATCGCGCACACGCTCGGCGCGAGGGCCGCGCCGGACGGCTATACGCTGCTGCTCGCCGCCGCTTCGGGCATGTCGACCAATCCCGCGGTCACGCCCAAGCTCGACTACGACCCGGTGAAGGATTTCGCGCCGGTGGGGCTCGCGGCGTACGTGCCGCAGCTTTTCGTGGTGCATCCGGCGGTTCAGGCCAAGACCATCGCCGAGCTGATCGACCTGTCGAAAGCACAGCCGGGCAAGGTCAACTTCGGCACGCCCGGCGTCGGCACGGTCGGTCATCTCACCGTCGCGTTCTTCAGCACGGTGGGGGGCGCGAAATTCACGCACGTGCCGTACAAAGGCGCGGGTCTGGCGCTGCCGGACGTGGTCGCGGGCCGCATCCAGGTCTTCGTCGGCAGCGTCACGTCGAGTCAGACCCTGGTCGCCGGAGGACGCGTGCGCGGCATCGCGACCGGCCACATCAAGCGGTTGCGCAGCATGCCCGACATGCCGACGGTCGGCGAGGCCTTCCCGGGGTTCTCCAACGACGGCTGGTACGGCATCGTCGCGCCCGTTCGCACGCCGCCGGCGGTCATCAACAAGCTCAACGCGGAGCTGCGGCGCGCGTTGGGGAACGCGGAGTTCACCAAGCACGTCGAAACGATCGGCATGGAGCCTGCCGCGGGCAACACGCCGAAAGAGCTCGGCGACTGGATCCGCAGCGAGCTCGAGCGCTGGAGCAAAGTCGTGCGTGACGCGGGTATACAGGGCCAGGCCGGAGCGGCCGGGTGAGATCCGTGGGAGCCCAGGCTCCAGAGAGTGCAGGGCGGCGCGAACGCGATGAAGGTGCTCTCGTTCGGCTATTCCGAGATCGGCCTCACCTTCGCGAGCGAGATCCACGATCCCGGCGTGGAGATCGTCGGGCCGCTGCCGCGCGAGATCTCGACGCCGACCGCGCTGGTGGGTTTCATCTCCACGCGCGCCAGGGCGCCCGAAGCGGCGAGGGCGCTGCTGAGCTATCTGTCTTCGGGCGAGGCGGCAGCGGTCTACAAGTCGGTGGGGATGGTGCCGGGCCGCTGATCGTTACGCCGCGATCGCCTGCTCGATCGTCGGTCCGTCGCCCTTGAGCGTAGTCCTGCGCACGTCGCGGGCTTCGTGCGCCGGATACGAACGTCCGCGATGCATGGTCTGGCGGTTGTCCCACATCACCAGATCGTCGACCTGCCACTTGTGCGAGTAGACGAACTCGCGCTGCGTCGCGTGCTCGGTGAGATCGCGCAGCAAGAGCCGCGCCTCGGGCAGCTCCCAGCCGATGACGATGCCGATGTGCGACGAGAGATAGATCGACTTGCGCCCCGTCCTCGCGAGCGTGCGCACCAGGCGCTGGCGCACCGGCCTGAAGCGCTCGCGCTCTTCCGGCGTGAACTCGGTGAAGCCGATCGACTCGCGCGAGTAGAGCTGCGAATGCTCGCAGACGAGGTCCTCGATCACCGCCTTGGTGTCCTCGTCCAGCGCTTCGTACGCCGCGCCCATGTGCGCGAACTCGGTGTTGCCGCCTTTGGAGGGAATGCGTACCGCGCGTAACAGCGAGTATTTCGCCGGCACTGCCTTGAACGACGAGTCGGAGTGCCAGAGCTGATTGCCGATGGCGAAGAGCCGCCGGCGATCCTGGGCGCTGTACACCTGGTTGTTGCCGTCGAGGTTCGACACGTCGGCGAAGGTCGTGGGCAGGCGGAAATCCTTGGCGGTGCGCAAGGTGTTGCGCCCGGTGTCTTCCAGCGGTCCCAACGCCTGGGTGAACGCGAGGTGCTGCTCGTTGGTCAGCGGTTGCCCGTGAAAGACGAGCACCGCGTAGCGGTCCATCGCGTGGTGGATCTCGTCGGCGTGCGAGTCGGAGAGCGGCTCGCGAAGGTCGACGCCCTCGACTTCGGCGCCGATGTGCGTGGTGAGCGGTGTGATGCGCAGCGACATGATCAGGCCTTTGCTTGTTGTGCGGTCGGCAGCAGCTCTTGCGGCAATTGCTTGCTCAGGCGCTCGAGCCTGAGCGGCACCGGGTTGCCGAGCCAGATCGCGTATTTGCTGTGGTCGTCGTAGTTGCTCGGGGTCAACGGGTGGACCAGCACGTCGAGGCCTTCGCGATTGAGCATGAGCCAGGGCACGATCTTCTGGAATTCGGGCTCCTCGAAGATCACGTTGAACTGCGGGATAGGATGCGGGCCGCGCGGGCCGTCGGCGAAGGGGCCGGGCTCGACCGCGAAGTTCGCCGCGAGCGCGTCGCGCAAGCGCTCGGCGGTCGCGCGGGTGGCGGCGTCGAAATAGACGTGGGCGTGGTAGCCCTTGAGCTCGACCATGGTGCCCTCCTGCTGAACGTGGACGTGCTGTTGGAGCGGCTTCGGCGGCGGGTCCAGTATAGCGCGCGTTGACAGCGCCTCGCTCAACTGAAACGATGCTCCGGCTAACCCTTGAGAGGAGGCAGCGATGGGCACGACTCAACGCATGGCGGCGTTCATCAGCGGCGCACGCTTCGAGGACATCCCGACACCCGCGATCAATCTCGCCAAGCTCTGCCTGCTCGACGCGGTCGGCTGCGCGATCTACGGCACGACGCGCCCGCTGGGCAGGATGATGACGAGCCTGGTCGACGAGCTCGGCGGCAAGCCGGTATCCAGAGTGGTCGGAACGGGCATCCAGACCAACGCGGTCAACGCGGCGATGGCGAACGGCACGCTCGGACACTCCGAGGACTTCGACGACTACGGCGCCGGACACCAGGCGGTGACGCTGACGCCGGTGGTGCTCGCACTCGGCGAAGAGCTGCGCGCGAGCGGCAAGCAGGCATTGCTCGCGTACGCGACCGGGTTCGACATCACCACCGCGGTGACGCAGAGCATGGGCCACGACCATTACGGCAAAGGCTGGCACAACACCTCCAGCATCGGCACGCTGGGCTCGACGGCGGCCGCGGCGAAAATGCTCGGGTTGGATGAAATGCAAACGCGCATGGCGCTGGGCATCGGCGCGACGCAAGCATCGGGCATACGCGCCAACTTCGGCACCATGACCAAGCCGTTCCATCCCGGCAACACCTGCCGCGCGGCGGTCACCGCCGCGAAGCTCGCGCAGAAAGGGTACGAGGCGAATCCGGACGTCATGGAGCATCGCTTCGGCTACGCGGCGGTGTACGGCGAGGAGATGATGAACCTTTCCAACATCCCCCGGCATCTGGGCAATCCGTGGGCGCTGATGGGCACCGGGCGCGAGGTCGCGAACGGCATCTCGATCAAGATCTGGCCGTGCTGCGGCGGCACGCACGGCGCCAACACCGCGATGACCGCGCTGCTCAGGAAGCACCCGATCAAGCCGGAAGACGTGGCGTCGGTCGACATCGTCACGACCCACGAGCCCTCGTGCATGGCGCCCAACCTGCGCTGGCCGAAGAGCGGCCTCCAGGGCAAGTTCTCCACGTGGTACACGGTGTCGTCGCTGATCGTCGACGGCGGCAAGCTCGATCTGTCGAGCTTCACCGACGACGCCGCGCGGCGGCCCGCGGTGCAGGCGCTGCTGCACAAGGTGAACGTCACGCAGGATCCCGAGACCGCAGGCCGGCCGCATCGCTCGCTCGGCGGCGCGCACTGGTGGGACGTCGTGGTGACGCTCAAGAACGGCGAGCGCCTCGTCTGCCCGCGCGTCGAGGCGAACGGCGGCCGCGGCGATTCGTACGGCTGGAACGACCGCGAAGCGGTGTTCGACAAGTTCAGGATGCTCGCGGGCAACGTGCTCAAGGCCTCGCAGGTGGATGCGGCACTGAACGCGATCATGGGCATGGAGCACGCCGCCGATGTGCGGAGCGTCGTCGACACCGTGATCCCGGCGCGCGCATGAGTCGCGAAGCAGCGGTCTCGCGCGCGACGCGACATTTCGACCAAGGCGAGTTCATCGAGGACCTGGCGCGTCGCGTCGCCATACACACCGAAAGCCAGGTCCCCGAAAGCCGTCGGCATCTGGACACCTATCTGAAGGACGAGATCGCCCCGGCGTTCGAGCGCATGGGGTTTACCGTCGACATCCTGCCGAACCCGGCGGGTGAGTTCGGGCCGATCCTGATCGCCGAGCGCATCGAGGATGCGAAGCTGCCGACGGTGCTCTCGTACGGTCACGGCGACGTGATCCGCGGCCTGGCCGAGCAGTGGCGCGAAGGGCTCTCGCCCTGGGTGCTTAAACAGGAAGGCGAGCGTTATTACGGGCGCGGCTCCGCCGACAACAAGGGCCAGCACTCGATCAACATGGCTGCGCTCGCGTGCGTGCTCGCCGAGCGCGGCAAGCTCGGCTTCAACTCGAAGTTCATCCTGGAGACCGGCGAGGAGCTGAGCTCACCCGGTTTGCGCGCGTTCTGCGAGCAGTATCGCGATCGTCTCAAAGCCGACGTGCTGATCGCGTCGGACGGCCCGCGCCTCTCCGCGGAGCGTCCGACGATCTACCTGGGCTCGCGCGGCTCGCTCAACATGAATTTCGCGGTCGAGCTGCGCGAGGGCGCACATCACTCGGGCAACTGGGGCGGGCTGCTGGCGAATCCGGGCGTGATCCTCGCGCACGCGCTCGCGAGCATCGTCACGCGCGAAGGCAAGGTGCTCGTCCGCGATCTGCTGCCGGATCGCATTCCCGATTCGGTGCGTGCGGCGCTGGCCGAGTGCGCGCCGCAGCCGGGCGAAGACGAGCCGCAGATCGACGAGTGCTGGGGCGAGCCGGGGCTGTCGCCCGCCGAGAAGGTGTACGCGTGGAACACCTTCGAGATCCTCGCGTTCCGCACCGGCAATCCGGACAACCCGGTCAACGCCATTCCGGGCAAGGCGACCGCGACCTGCCAGATCCGTTTCGTGGCAGGGTGCGATCCCCAGAGCTTCATCCCGACGATACGCCGCCATCTCGACGCGAACGGTTTCGGGATGGTGCAAGTGGGGATGGCGCGCAAGAGCTTCATGCAGGCGACGCGGCTCGACCCCGATCACGAATGGGTGCGCTGGGCCGCGGAGTCGATCCGCCGCACGCTCGGCGTGAAGCCGGCGATCCTGCCGAACATCGGCGGCTCGCTGCCCAACGACTGCTTCGCCGAAACGCTGGGCCTGCCGACGATCTGGGTGCCGCATTCCTATGCGGGATGCTCGCAGCACGCGCCCAACGAGCACGTGCTGGGCCCCATCCTGCGCGAAGGCCTGCAGATGATGACGGGGTTGTTCTGGGATCTTGCGGAAGAAAAGCCTCGGTAATCCGGGTCAGAGTCGGATTTCCGGCAAAGTGGTTTTAACCTTAAATCTGACTCTGACCCGGATTTCTAGACGGCGACAGCCGCCGACACTTCGTCCTGCACCTCTCGAATCGAGTCCGCGAGGATCTGCGCGAGCTCGTCGACTTCGGCCGCATTGATCGACAGCGGCGGCGCGACGCGCAGCACGCTGCCCTTGGCCGGCGCGATCGCGCCGCGCTTCCACGCGCGCATGTTGAGGCTGCCGACGAGCTTCGGGTTCAGCGGACGGGTGCGGTCCTTGGGATCGGTGAACTCCATCGCGACCATCAGGCCGCGCGAGCGCACTTCGCCGACGATCGGCAGGCCGCCGACGAGCTCTTCCAGCTTCGCGTGCAGCCGCGCCCCCATGCGCTCTGAGTTCTCGACGAGGTTCTCGCGCTCGATGATCGCGAGGTTCGCGAGCGCCGCCGCGCATGAGGTCGGATGGCCGCAGTACGTGCCGGCGTGCACGTTCTCTTCAAAGCTCTTCTCGTCGAACGCATCGGCGATCTTGGCGCGCGCGATCGACGCGGAGAGCGGCAGGTACCCCGAGGTGATGCCTTTCGCGAGCGACATCAGGTCGGGCACCACGTCCTCGTGCTGAACGCCGAACCATTTGCCGGTGCGGCCGAAGCCGGTGATGACTTCGTCGGCGATCATCAGCACGTCGAGGTCGTCGCAGATGTCTCGCACGCGCGCGAGCCAGCCGAGCGGCGGAATGATCGAGCCGCCCGCGGACAGCACCGGCTCGACGATCACCGCCGCGACGGTCTCGGGATCCGCCTCGCGTATCGCGTCGGCGAGCTTGTCGGCGCAGCGTCTCACCAGGTCTTCGTCGGTGCCGCTGCCGCGATTCCAGAACGGGTAGGGCACCGGCACCCGCGTGAAGCCGCTCCACTGGTAAGGCTCGTACGGCTTGGTCTGATCCGGACTGCCGCCGAAGCCGAACATGCCGATCGTGCCGCCGTGATAGCCGCCCTGCAGCGAGATGATCTTGTATTTACGCGGCCGCTTCTTCTGGAGCCAGTACTGGCGCGCGATCTGGATCGAGCGCTCGTTCGCTTCGGCGCCGCTGACGGCGAAGAACGTGTACTTCAGATCGCCCGGCGTCAGCGCCGCGAGCTTGGTCGCGAGCTCCGCCGCCGGCGGATTCGAGAACTGGCGCGTGGTCGGATAGTAGGCGAGCTTGCACGCCTGCTCGCGTATCGCGTCGGCGATCTCGGTGCGGCCGTGACCGACGTGCACGACGGCCAGGCCGGCGAAGGCGTCGAGCAGCTTTTTGCCGGTGCGCGTCCAGACGTAGACGCCTTCGCCGCGCTCGATCATGAGCTCTTCGTCGGAAAGCACAGGGTGGTCCTGCGTCTTGTGGGTCCACAGGTGCTTGATCATTTCGGAATCGTTCATTGCTTCTCCTATTCGGCCCGGATGCCGGCGCGCTGCACGACGACGCGCCACTTGTCGATCTCGGATTGAAGATACTTCGAAAACGCTTCGGGCGTGCTCGGTGTCGGCAGCGCCCCCTGCGCGGACAGAAAGTCGCGCACTTCGGGCAGGTTCAGCACGCGCCCGGTGTCGCGATTCACTTTGGTGACGATGGCCCGCGGCGTCGATGCCGGGAACAGCATGCCGTCCCAGTTGTTCGCCTCGAACCCCGGCAATGCCGCTTCGGCGATCGTCGGCAGCTCCGGCGCCATCGGCGCGCGCTCCTTCGTCGTGACCGCGAGCCCGCGGATCTTGCCGGTCTTCATGTGCGGAAGCGCGGTGACCAGCGTGGAAAAGATCGCCTGGATCTGCCCGCCGACGAGATCGATCATCGCCAGCGCGCCGCCTTTGTACGGCACGTGCGTGAGCTTGACGCCGGCCATCGAAGAGAAAAGCTCGCCCGCGAGATGTCCCGCGCCGCCGATGCCCGAGGAGCCGTAGGTGATCTGGGTGGGCCGCGCCCTGGCATACGCGATGAGCTCTTTGACGCTGGTCGCGGGCACCGAAGGATGGACGACGAGCGCGTTGAGCAGCGATACCGTGAGCGTCACCGGGGTGAAGCTCTTCAGGGGATCGTAGCCCGCCTTCTTGTAGAGGATCGGGTTGACGGCAAGCGGGCCGATCGACGTGAGCATGATGGTGTAGCCGTCCGCCGGCGCACGCGCGCCGATCTCGTGCCCGAGCATGCCGCTCGCGCCGGGACGGTTGTCCACCACCACCTGCTGGCCCCACATCGTCGTCAGATGCTGAGCCATCACGCGCGCCACGACGTCCGACGAGCCGCCGGGGGCGAAGGCGACGATCATGCGCACCGGCTTGTTTGGATACGCGGGAGGGGCGTCGGCGGCGTTGGCGATGCTTACGTTGGAGGCGAGCATGGCCGCGGTGAAGGTCAACATGGATCCCCGCCTGCGCGGGGATGACGGACTGATGTCCCGCCTGCGCGGGGATGACGAGCCACGCCGACGCGGGGATGACGAACGACCGTCATTCCCGACCCGCACACGCGGGGATGACGAACGACCGTCATTCCCGACCCGCGGCAGCGGAAGGGATCGGGAATCCATTTTCGAAGTCCCCATGATCAAGCCGTCAGAAACCGCGCAAGCAACTGCGTGCCGAGGGCGAAGTCGGCGATGTCCATCGCCTCGAACGGGTTGTGGCTGCCGTGCGCGTTGCGCACGAAGATCATCGCCGCGGGGTAGTCCGCGCGCTCGAAATCCTGCGCGTCGTGGCCGGCGCCGCTCGGCAGCGCGAGCGGCTCCAGGCCGAGCACTCGTGCTTCGCGCGCGAGCACGCCACGCAGACCTTCGTCCATCACCGACGGCTCCTGGAGATTCCATTCGCCGAGCTCGAAGCGCACGCGGCGTCGTTGGCCGATCTCGTCCGCCAATTCGCGCGTGCGCGCCATCATCGCATCGAGCGTGACCTGCGACTGGCTGCGCAGGTCGATCGTGAAGCTCGTCTCGCCGGGCACTTTGGTGAGCGCATGGGCTTTGGGGTCGGTATAGAGCTTCCCCACGGTGTACACGAGATCGCCGCCCGCGTTGCGCACCTCTTCCCATGCGAGATCGAGCCGATGGCAGAGCTCCGCGGTCGCGAGCACGGTGTCGCTGCGATATTCGTGAGGCACCGCGCCCGAGTGGGTGTACTCGCCGATGCAGCGTGCGCTGCGCAGCCGCGCCGACCCGCGGATGGCGGTGACGATGCCGACGGGATACGCGCGATTCTCGAGCACCGGACCCTGCTCGATGTGCAGCTCGACGTAGCCTGCGTAACGGCCGCGATCCAGAGCGACCCGCTGTGCAGCGATCGCATCGACATCGAATCCCGCTTCGGCGATGTGCTGAGCCAGCGTCCGCCGGCTGCGGCTGTTGACGGCGGCATGCAGCTCTTTCGCCGGCAGCATGCCGAGCGCGGCGCGGCTGCCGAGGTGGCCGTTGTGGCTGCCTTCGTACCAGCTGCTCGCTTCCTCGGCGCGGATGCCCACGACGGTGATGTCGCGCGGCGGCTGCTCGCCCGATCGCCTCAGCGCTGCCTGCACGACGATGCCGGCGATCACGCCGGCCGCGCCGTCGTAGTTGCCGCCCATGGGCACCGAGTCGAGGTGCGACCCGGTGATCCAGCCCGGCGCCGAGCGGTCGCGGCCGGGCAACGTCAGGTAGAGGTTTCCGGCGAAATCGACGCGCGTCTCGAGGTCGAGCGCTCGCGCGGTCTTGGTGAGAAGGTCGTGAGCGAGCTGCTCGCCGGCGCCGTAGGACTCGCGGCTCACGCCCGCGCCGTCGGCGGTCTCCTTGCGCAGGGTGTCGAAAAGCTCGACCGCGAGCGGCATCGCGGCGTCGACAGCCGCGCGCAGTGTGGACGCGTCCATGAGGGTAAGATTAACCCAACCCGGAAGAGGAGGAAGCGCCATGAACGAACCCGTCCCGCACGCGATCACCGAGATCCACCACGAGCTCACGGTCAAGCTCATCGAGCACACGCGGGAAGCGACCGCGGGCGAGCTGCCGGCCGACGTGAGCGAGCTCGCGAGGCAATGCGTGCTCGACTGGATCGGCGTCGCCATCGGCGGCTGCGACGATCACCTGCCGCACATCCTGCTCGAGGAAGCTCGAGCCGAAGGCGGCGAGCCTGTCGCAACGGTCGTCGGTCATGCCGCACGCGTGACGGCGTCACAGGCCGCGCTCATCAACGGCGCGTCCTCGCACGTGCTGGATTACGACGACGTCAACCTGAGCCTGAACGGCCATCCCAGCGCCGCGATCCTGCCGGGGCTGCTGGCGCTCGCCGAAAGCCGGGGCGCGTCGGGCCGCGAGCTGATCGCAGCCTTCGTCAATGGTTACGAGCTCGGCGCGCGCGTCGGCCTGCTGGTGGCGCCCGGCCACTATGCGCGCGGCTATCACGCGACGTGCACCGTCGGCTCGCTCGGTGCGGCCGCGGCGTGCGCCCGGCTGCTCGGGCTGGACGTCGAGCGCACCGCGCACGCGGTGGGCATCGCCGCGACGCAGGCCGGCGGACTGAAGTCGATGTTCGGCACCGAGTGCAAACCGTTCCACGCCGGCGTCGCCGCGCACAACGGGCTGCGCGCGGCGCGGCTTGCCGCGGCCGGCATGATCGCGCGCGGCGACATCCTCGAATGCCGCCAGGGTTTCGCGGCGGTGATGAGCCCCGATTTCCATCCGGAGACCGCGCTGGCCGATCCCGCGCGCTTCTATCTTCGCGACAATCTCTTCAAGTACCACGCGTCGTGCTACGGCACGCACGCCTCGATCGAAGGCGTGCGGCAGCTGCGCGAGAAGAACGGGCTGCGACCGCAGGACGTCGAGCGCGTGAAGCTGAGAGTCGACAAAGGTGCGGACGCGATGTGCAACATCCCGAACCCCCGCACCGCGCTGGAAGCGAAGTTCTCCTTACGCTTCATGACGGCGGCGGCGCTGGCGGGCGAGGATACGTCCGACCTCGGGTTCTTTACCGACGAGCGCACCGCCGAGCCCGCGCTGTGTGCGCTGCGGGACAAGGTCTCGGTCGATTTCGCGACCGACCGCCCGAAGATGGTGGCCGACGTGGTCGTCGAGACCAAGGACGGCCGCACGCTGCGCGCGACCCTGGATTCCGGCGTCCCGGGGAACGACGTCGCGGAGCAGGGCCGGCGGCTCGTCGCCAAGTTCGAGCGCCTCGTCGAGCCTGCGCTGGGAAGCGAGCGCTGCGCGAAGCTGAAGCGCCTCGTCCAGGACCTCGAGCGCACGCCGGTGGCCGAGCTCATGGCGGCGTGCGGCAAGGTCTGAGATGCAACCCGCAGACTACGGTCCGTTTCGGTACAGTCCGATCAACCGCCGAGAAAAGTGGCGCTGGCCCAACGGCGCGCAGCTCGCGATCTGGATCATCCCCAACCTCGAATTCTTTTCGCTGAAGACGCCGCTCGCGGGACATCCGTGGGAGAAGGCGAGTGACCACAAAGCGCCGAGCGTGCGGGCGTGGGGCCAGCGCGACTACGGCAACCGCGTGGGCATCTTCAGGATGATGGACGTGCTCGACAGGCACGGCATACGCGCGACCGCCGCGACCAACACCGATATCTGCGACTTCCATCCCGAGATCATCGAGGACGCGGTCAGGCTCGGCTGGGAATTCATCGGGCACAACAAGACGAACAGCACGCGGCTGACCGCGCTGGAGGCGGGGCAGGAACGCGCGCTCATCCGTCAGTGCACGCAGCGCCTCACGCAGGCGGCGGGCAAGCGCCCGGTCGGCTGGCTCGGCTCGGGCCTCGCCGAGACGTGGAACACGCTCGATTACCTGGCCGAGGAAGGCTATCTCTACGTCTCGGACTGGGTGAACGACGACCAGCCGTACCGCATGAACGCCGGTGACAAGGAGCTCGTCTACCTGCCGTACTCCTACGAGGTCAACGACTCGGGCCAGGTCCACTATCGCTTTGCGACCGGCGACGAGTTCGGCCAGATCGTCCGCAACACCTTCGATGTGCTGTACGCGGAAGGCGCCGATTCGGCGCGCGTGATGGCGATCTGCCTGCATCCCTTCATGACCGGCGTGCCGCATCGCATCGGCGCGCTCGACAAGGCGCTCGCCTATATCAAAGGCCACGACCGCGTGTGGTTCGCGACGGGCGAGGAGATCGTGCGCGCTTACAGAGAGTCGAAGGCTTCGATCTGAAGCGTCACGACGGGGTATCGCCGGCGAGTATCAGTCGGACCGCGGGGTCGGGCTCCTCGATCATGCGTGCGATGACGAGGTGACGCTGGTCCCATGGCGGTCTCGCAGGCTCCCGAGCGCCCGGTCTTGCGAAAAAGAGATTGGCGCGCCGACGCGCGCGTTCTTCGGAGTCCGCTTCGATCTGGACGGGCTCGTCGGTGGTGCTGAGCGTCCAATCGGTCGCGCGACGGTCGATGGGCGTGAGAAGAAACAGGGGCATGTGCTGAAATGACGGGTGATGCGAGGCTCTGTCCTCAGAGCCAGTTGCCGATGAGGAGGAACGGCGCCCAGTAACTGGGGTGGCGGTAACGCGCGTCCTTGAGCATTTCCTGCTGCGCGGTCTGCAGCGCGACGACTTTCGACATCTGCGTCGTGCGCAGGAGCTGATAGAAGCGCGTCACCAGATCGCTGGACGCCTGGTCGCTCACGAACCACAGCGTCGCGACCGCGCTGCGCGCGCCCGCCTTGATGGCGACCCCGGCCAGGCCGAGCGCCGCGCGGTCGTCTCCGGCCGCGGTGCGGCACGCGGACAGCGTGAGCAGCTCGACGGGATCGTCGCGGAAGCGCGTGGCCTTGAGATAGCGCTCGAGGTCGTCCATGGTGATCTTCCCGTCGTAGGTGAGCAGGAAGCTCTTCTTCGGATCGCTGTCGAACTGGCCGTGCGACGCGATGTGCACGACCGAATACGGCAGCGCCTTCAGCTCTTTCTCGAACGCGTTCTCGCTGAACTGCGCGTTGCGCAGGGTCTTGGCCTGCGTCAGGCGCTGGATGGCGTCGAGCTCGCCGGTGACCGCCGGCAGCGCGGGGAACTGCTGAACGCTCTCGGAGAGACCGGAGAGCAGCACGCGCGATTCCTTGGTGTCGAGGGGCCGTGGCTCGAGGAGCGACAGCCCCGGCGCGACCGCGAACGCGTAGCGGCTGACCAGGAACTGCTTGCCGTCGTGCAGCGCCGCCATCGGCACGCTGCGCAGAGCGCCGTCGGGGATCAGCACGACGGTCGTCACCTGGCCGCCCGCAAGCTCGGGCTCGATCGGCCGGAACAGCCAGCCGTAGAGACGCTGTGCGTGCGGCAGGAACTGGTTGGTCGTGCGCTTTTCCAGGAGCGACCGGAACGTGTGAATCTCTTCGGTGAGGGCGGTCGCGGTGATCGGGATGGTGATCTGCTTCACGCGGCCTGCCACCGATACCAGCATCTCGGTGCGGTCGGGCAGGAAAACCGGATAGAGCACCGCGGTGTCGGCGGCGACGGTCTCGATCGCACGCCGTCGCGCCTGGAGCTGGGCGACGCATTCGTCCTTGAAGTAGTCCTCGAGCTCGACCGAGCGGAATTGCTCGACGACTTCGCGCACCTCGCCGAGCGTCTTCTGCGGATCGGCTTCGTTGCGCGCGCGTTTGAGCAGCAGGTCCGCGAGCTCGATGAAGAGCGGGCCCACGGTATCGCGATAAGACGTGCGCGAGGCGTTGAGCTCCTGGATGAGATCGACGCGCACCGTCTGGAAGCGCTGCACCGCGCGGCGATACGACGCCAGCGCTTCGTCGGTCTTGCCTTGCGCGAGCAGCACGCGCGCCGCGAGCCAGTGCCAGCGATATTGCAGGTCCGCGGCGTCCGCCGTCTGCGCCGATGCGAGGGCGAGCGAGGTGAGACGCGACGCTTCGTCGCCGCGGCCGTCGAGGTGATAGAGCCGCGCGAGCCCGCCGCGCGCGAGCGAGAGGGCGCGCAGATCGCGCGTCTTCTCGGCGATCCTCAGCGCTTCCTGGTGTGCGCGGAAGCTGCGTTCGAGCAGCGCGCGGTCGCGCGTGGCCTCGAACAGCCGCCCGAGCAATTCGCCCGCAGACAGCAGCGCGAGCGCCTTGTCGCGAGGCTCGGCGATGCGGGCGATCTCGCGCTCGAGCACCGCGAGCGCTTCGACGGCGCGCGCGTTGTCCTTCTGATCGGCCTGCAGGTAGGCGATGTTCGAGGCGGCGCGCGCAGCGGCGGAAGAGTCGTTCGACGCTCGCGCGGTCTCGAGGCTGCGCTCGTAGCGCGCCAGCGCGTCCTGCGGTTTGCCTTCGACCGCGGCGAGATTGCCGAGATCGTTGAGCACCGCGGCTTCGAGGGTCTTCGCGTTCAGGCGCTGCGCTTCGTTCAGCGACTGCGTGAGGAGGGCGCGCGCCTCGTCGGCGCGGCCGCGCAGCAGATACGCCTTACCGAGCGCGCCGTGCACCGCGGCGGTCAGCGCCGCATCGTCGCCGGCCTCGGCGCGCAGGCGCGCCTCCTCGAGGTATTCGAGCGCCTGGTTGCGATGGCCGAGGCGCTGCACCGACTCGGCTTTCTCGAGCAGCTCGCGCGGCGGCGGCGTTTCGGCGGCACGGGCCCCGCAGGCAAGCGCCGCGAAGAGGGCAAGCCCGATGATCGCGATCTTCATCGAATCAGAAGTACTTGCTCACGTTGATCATGAAGTGCAGCCCGCGGTCCTGGGGATCGGAGTTCGGCACCGCGATCTTCTCCATCGCCTTCGCATAGTAGAAGCGCGCGTAGATGGCGGGGGTCAGATCCCAGCGCACGCCGACGCCGACGCTCGACAGGCGGTCGGGAAAGCTCGTGGGGATCTCCTGGTCGTCGTAGGCGCGGCCGCGGTCGGTGAACGCGACGAGCTGCACGACGCCGTCCTCGCTGCGGGTGCTCAGCATCGAAGGCACCCAGCGGAACACCGGATGGCGGTACTCGACCGACGCGAACCAGCCCTGGTCCTTCACCAGCCGGTTCTCGCGATAGCCGCGCACGCTCTCGACGCCGCCGAGCGCGAAGCGCTCGCTGGGCAGGAGCTTGCCGTTGGAGAACTGGCGGTCGTAACGGACGATGATCTGGTTGCCCGCGTTCGAGAGCCGTCTCACCCACTGCGCCTGGATGAAGCGCGTGACGAACAGCCCGTCGGCGAGGTTGGGATTCACGGTCACGCCGCCGACGTCCAGGCCCGATTTCACCCACGCCCGCGCCGAGAACACCTGGTTCTCGGTGCGGTAGACCCAGTCGGCCGACAGGCGCGCCGCGCGCACCCGGCTCTTCGCGTCGGCGACGCCCGCGGTGAACGAAAACGGCGTGCCGAGGAGGAACGTCTCGCTCTCGCGATCGGAGTAGTACGCGGAGAGATCGAGCTCCTGCGCGAGCGTGCGATACACCGGCTGGGTGAGTCCGAGCTCGAACGTGTCCGACTTGCTCACGATGTCGAGCGGACCGAAAGGCGGCTCGATCACCACCGCGCGGTTTTTCTCGTAACGCAAGGACAGCGTGGTGTCCCAGCGCGATACCGGCGCGGCCGCGTATGCGGTGTACTCGTCGAGGCCGCGCGTGAGACCGTAGCGCAGCCCGACCTGGACCCCGCGGCCGAAGAGGTTGCGTGCGCCCGCCCGGAACTCGTTGAGATAGCTGCCGATGCTCGGCGAGCGACTGTTGGAGAAGCGGTAGCCGATCTCGTACGGCGGCGCTTCGGTGACGTCCACGCGCAGCACGGCTTCGCCGAGCTTCTCCCCGGGCGAGAGCTGCGCGTTCAGCCGGTCGATCAGCGGGCTCTGCGCGAGGAGCTGAAGGCGCTCCTGCAAAGCAGGAAGGCGCAGCGGGGCGTTCGGGTCGGCGGAGACGCGATCGGTGATGTACGAGCGCGCGAAGCGGTTCTGCCCCTGGAGGACGATGTCGGCGAGGCGGCCTTCGACGATCCGGAGCTTCAGCACGCCGCCGGCCAGGTCCTGGTCGGGCACGAGCGCGCCGGAGCTCACGTAGCCGTTCGCGATGTAGTGCGCGGTGATCCGCGTGCGCGCGTCCTCGATCTCGACGTTGCCGAGCTCACGGCCTTCGTACTGCGCGACGAGCGCGTGCAGCTCCGCGTCGCTGAACACCGTGTTGCCCGAGAACTCGAAGCGCTTGACGAACACGCGCAGCGTGGACGAGAGCCGGCGCTGGTCGTCGAGCGGCGGCACCGGCGGCAGCACGAACGGGGAGGGCGCGGGCTTGGGGGCGATCTCGGGCAGCGGCGCGAACTCGGGGCGGCGTTCCGGCACTGTGATGGGCGGTGCGACCTGCGCGTGCGCGGCGCCGATCGCGGCGAGGCACGCCGCGGCGGTCAGCGCGCGCACGAGAATTCGCTCAGCAGCGCATAGACCGGGGCGCGCTCGTCGGCGGCGATCGCGCGCGTCGGCGCGTAGCTGCTGAACGCGAGCGATCCGGGCTGTTCGGGCAATCCGCCGTGGCCCACCCCGACGAAGCTGTTGCCGCCGCTCGCCGCGCGCGCGGAGCACGACTGGCGCAGGAGCTGCGAAGGATCGATGAGGCCGCTCGCGAGCGGCGTCAGGCTGCCCGCGAGATCGCTGTCGGGCGCGCTGATGCGGATCGTGCCCTGCACGCCGAGCTGTGACGACGCGGAGATCGTGCTGTCGCCGCTCTTGAGCAGCGCGTCGGTGCTGATGTCGATGTTGCCGCCGTTGCCGCCGAACGCGTTGGCGATGATCCGGCTCGAATCGAGCACGACGAAGATCGGGTCGATGGTGATGTTGCCGCCGTTGCCGAAGCCGCTGCCGACCGAGGTCGTGATCTCGCTGTCGGTCATGCGCAGGATGTCGTTCGCCTTGATGAAGATGTTGCCGCCGTCGGCGCGATTGGCTTCGGTGGTGATCGCCGAGCGCAGCATGATCAGCGAGCCGCCGGCGTCGAGCGCGATGTTACCCGCTTCGCCCGCGGCCGAGCTCGTCGAGCGGATCGAGCTGTCGGTCATGTCGGTCCTGCCGGTCGCGCGGATGTCGATGTTGCCGCCGCGGCCGAATCCCGTCGTGCTGGTGGAGATCTCGCCGCCGCTGTTGAGGGCGAGCGTGGATGCGCGAACCGTGACGTTGCCGGCGCGGCCGCGATCGGACGCGATGCCGCGGATGAAGCCGCGGTCCTGCAAGGTGATGTCGGGTGCGATCACGAAGATCTCTCCGGCGTCGCCCGTGCCGTTGGAGCTGTTGGTCATGCGGCTGCGCGATCCGCCGGCTTCGCCCGTCACGAGGATCGATTCGGTCGCGGTCACTCGCATCGTGCCGCCGCGGCCCGACCCGGCCGTGCCGCTCGCCAGCACGCCGCCGTTGGAGATCGTCACGCGACCGCCGCTGACGAGCATGCGCCCCGCGTCGCCCGCGGCCGTCGCGTTCACGAGCAGCGAGCCGGCGTCGACGGAGATCGTCGCTGCGGACAGCGAGAGATCGCCGCCCGAGCCGGTGCCCGCGCTGAGGCTCGAGATCGTCGACGTGCCGCCGCTCGCGCTGGTGCCGGACACGGTGATGGCGTCCGTCGCAGTGACGTTCACCTGTCCGCCGGCGCCTGCCGCGAAGGTGCTCGAATCGATGAGACCGCCGCGTGTGACGTCCAGCCGGCCGGCGTCGATGTTGATGCGCCCCGCCGCGCCCGTTGCCGACGTGTTCGCGAGCAGAGAGCCGCCGTCGACCGAGATCGTCGGCGCGGACAGCGAGAGGTCGCCCCCGGCGCCGGCGCCCGTGCTGAAGCTCGAGATCGTCGACACCACGCCGGCGGCGCTGCTGCCCGACACGTTGATCGCCTCGGTCGCGGTGACGCTCACGTGTCCGCCGGCGCCCGCGCCGAACGTGCTCGAATCGATGACCGCTCCGCGCCTGAGGTCCACGCGGCCCGCATCGACGGTGACGCGGCCGGCGTTGCCGCCGCCCGCGGTCGCGCTGGAGATCGTCCCGCCGGTCAGATCGACCAGCGGCGCGCGCACTACGATCTCGCCGCCGCCGCCGCGCCCGCTGGTCGTCGCCAGCAGGCCGGAGTTGTTGAACGTCGCGCCGGCGCCCGCGATCGTGAGGGACTCCAGCGCGGTGATGTCGATGCGGCCGCCGACCGAGTCGTCGCTCGCGCTCGAGCTCATCTCGCCTCCGCCCGTCAGCACGACGCGGCCGGCGCGCACCGTGATCTGGCCGGCGTTGCCGCCGCCCTGTGCGTCGACGCCGACGAAGCCCTTGTCGTTCAGGGTGATCAGCGGCGCGCTCAGGAACACTTCGCCGCCGCGCCCGCCGCGGAAGGCCGAGCTCGAGATCGACGACGCCTGGCCGGCGGCGTTCGAGCCGGAGACCGAGATCGATTCGCTCATGTCGACGAGCACGCGGCCGGCGTCACCTGGACCGATGCCGCTGGAATCCACGAACGCTCCGCCGGTGACCGAGAAACGGGCGCCTCGAATCGCCAGGCTCCCGGCCGGCGCCGACGTGATCGTGGACGCCGCGATCGATCCGCCGTCCACGCTCACCGCCGGCGAGGTGATCTCGATGTCTCCGCCGGGACCGGCTCCGAGCGCGAGCGCGAAGATGCCGGTCAGGAAAGGCGCATCCGACGGCGTGACGATCGAGACCGATTCGCCCGCATCGACGATGATGCGGCCGCCGGCGCCGGTGCCCGAGGTGTTGGAGAAGATCTGCCCTCGCTCGGCGATCTCGAGGCGGCCGGCGATCACCCGGATGTTGCCGCCCGCGCCGCTGCCTTCGGTGTCGGCCGAGATCGCACCGCCGCTCAGCGTCAGAAGCGGGGCGGCGATGCTCACCTGGCCCGCCGCGCCGCTGCCCGAAGTCGCGCTGTTGATCGTGCTCGGGCGGATGCTGTTCTTGCCGGTGAGGCTGACCGACTCGGTCGCCGCGATGTCGATCGTTCCGCCCGTGCCCGTGCCGCTCGTGCTCGAATCGAGCAGCGCGCCGTTGAGCAGTGCGAGCCTGCCGGCGTTCACGGCGATGTTGCCGGCGCTCCCGGAGGACTCGGAGCTCACGCTGATGACCGCGCCGTCGAGCGTGACGCTGGGTGCATTCAGCGAGATCGTGCCGCCGTCGCCGGTGCCGACCGAGCGCGCGACGATCAGCGCCGGGAAGCCGTTCTGCTGCTGACCCGACATCGCGAGCGACTCGGTCGCGGTGATGCGCACGTC
This sequence comes from Burkholderiales bacterium, assembly GCA_036262035.1. NCBI lineage: Bacteria > Pseudomonadati > Pseudomonadota > Betaproteobacteria > Burkholderiales > Burkholderiales bacterium. The sequence continues at coordinate 95,550 of DATAJS010000009.1, forward strand.
GCCGGCGCGCCCGGCCCCGGTCGATGTGGACGACATCGCGCCGCCGTTGACGAACGCGATGCGCGCGCCGTCGATGGACACCGACCCGGCGGCGCCCGCGCCCGATGCGGTGGTGTCGATGCCGCCGCTGTTGATCGTCACGTCGGGCGCGGAAATCGCGATCGTCGCGCCGCCGCCCGGCCCGAAGTTCAGGCCTTCGATGCCCGACCGGTTGTCGGCGTTCTCGCCGGAGATCACGAACGAGCGCGATGCGGTGATCGTCACCGCGCCGCCCGCGCCCGGCGCGTGCGAGCTCGACGAGACGCGCGCGCCGTCGGTGAGCGATATCGACTCGCCGGTGAGGGTGATCGTGCCCGGCGCCCCGGTCGACTGGCCGTCGGCGACCACGCCCGCGTCGCCGATCGTGATGCGCGGTGCGTTCATGACGACGTTGCCGCCGGCGCCGCTCGCAGTCGACGACGTCGAGACGCCGCCCATGACACCCGCGCTGTTGCGGCCGCCGATGGTGATCGAATCGGTCGCGCTCAGGGTGAGATTGCCCGCCGCGCCCGAGGCGCGCGTTCTCGAGTCGATCTGGCTGCCGTTGAGCAGCGACAGCGTGCCGCCTTCGATGCGGATGTCTCCGGCGCGTCCGCTGCCGAACGTGGAGCTCCGTATCGACATTTGATCGATCGTGACGGTCGGCGCCGACAGCGAGATGATCGAGCCGTTCTGCGGCCCCGCGCTGAGGCTGAAGAGCCCGGCTTCGAGATTCGGATTGCCGTCGCCGCGGAGTATGGCGATCGATTCGAGCCCGGTGAGGCGGATCGCGCCCGGGGCACCTTCCACCGCGGCCGAATTGAGCACGCTGTTGTCGCGCACGACCACACGGTCCGCCACCACGTCGATGTTGCCGCCCGGCCCCGTGCCGGAGCCGCTGGTGTCGATCAGGCTGAAGCTCGACTTGAAGTCGTTGGCGATGACCGCGATGCTGCCCGCGGCGCCCGCGCCGCTCGAGCTCACGCTGACGTTGGCGCCGAGGAGATCGACCAGGGGAGCGGTAAGCACGATGCTGCCGCCGGCGCCGCCGCCGGTGGCGACGCTGCCGATCGCCGACGCGACATTCTCGTCGCCGGTCACCTTGATCGACTCGTGGGCGAATACGGCGATCGCGCCCGCAGCGCCGGTGCCGGTCGAGCTCGAATCGATGCGCGCGCCGTTGGTCAGCGCGACCTGATTCGCTTCGATCGTGATCGGGCCGGCCGCGCCGGGTCCCGAGACCGCGGAGCTGACGACGCCGCCGTCGAGAAGTACCGTCGGCGCCGCGATCCGGACCGCACCGGCGGCGCCAGTGCCCTCGCTCGCGCTGGTGATCTGGCTGCGCGCGGCCGCGCTGCCGAAGACCGTCAGCGACTCCGCGGCGTTCACCTGCACGCCACCCGAGGCGCCGCTTGCGGAAACGGTGCTCGAGATACCCGACTGGCCCGACAGGCTGATGCGGTTGCCGCTCACGCTGACCGCGCCGGCCGCGCCCGGTCCTGCGCTGATCGAGCTGATCAGGGCGTCCTGCAGCGTGATCTCGGGGCTGGTGACGACGACCGGGCCGCCGCTGCCGCTGCCGGTCGATATGTTGCCGACCAGGGCGGTCTGCATCGAGAGCGACTCGGCAGCGTCCACGATCACACCGGGAGCGTCGCCCGCGTGATCGTTCTGGACGCCTGCGATCGTATTCGTGAGCGTGAGCCTGCCGCCGCGAATGACCACCGTGGCGCCGCTCGATGCCGGTGTGCTGGTTGCGCCGAGCACGCTGTCGGAGACGGTGATAGCGGCACGGGTCACGCCGGCGGCCGGCACGGGCTCGGTGCGGACGAGCGCGACCTCGCCGGGACCGCCGACGCTCGTGAGGCTCAGCAACCCGCCGGGCACCTGAATGTTCGCGCCGGCGATCATCATCGGACCGGTCACGAAGCCGAGCGTTTTTCCCGGCGCCCCGGTGAGCTCGCTGCCGTTCACCACGACGCCGGCTGGCGGCGCGATGAATCCGAATGCGCTCGGCGGCGCCGACGTGAGCACCGTAGCCCCCGGGTTGACGGCATCGAAGCGCCCGCTCGTGCCCAGCAGGAGATGATGGGCCGTCGATGCGTAAAACGAGCCGCTCACGTCGAGCACCGCTTTCGGGCCGAAGACGATGCCGTTGGGATTTAGAAGGAACAGATTCGCGCCCGAGATCTCGGAGCGAATCCCGCCCATGATCCGCGACGGATCGACGCCGGTGACTCGGCTGATGATGTTGTTGATGTTGATGCTGATGTCGGACGGAGCGGCGAACGTCGCGCGCGTGTCCTCTGGGACGTTGAACCGCCCGAAGCTGTGGAAGAGATTGGTGCCGCGGAGCTGGCCGTCTGCGGCGTTAATGCGGTACTCGGCGCCGGTCAGCGGGACGGCTCTCGGGAGGCCCCCCATGGTGCCGTCGAGCACGATCGGCGGGCCCGGCGGGACCTGCGCCTGTACCGAAGGCACACCGACCCCGAGCGCGGCGGCGAGCGCCTGCGAGATGCGGCTGCGAGCGAACCGCATTCAGCGCGTACCGCCGACCTGGGCCAGTCCTACCTGCGCGAGCAGGGAATCGAGCTGTGATTTGAGCTTCGGGTCGCCGGGCGACGCCTGGATGAGGCGCATCAGCGATTCGATCGAGTCGTACCACAGGCCTTCGCCCGCATACGCCGCGGGCGCGGTGCGCGCATCGGCGACCTTGCCTTGCAGTCCTGCGGGGGCGGCGACGAGCTTGATCGTCCCGCTGGAGGTCACGTCGCTCGAACGCATCTTCGGATCGAATACGATCGCGACGTGCCAGCGATACTCGATGTCCGGGGAAAGCTTCACGCCCGCGTCCTTCAGCGACAGGGCGTGGATGCCGGGCGTGAGCGGGGATTTTTCGACCTTTTCGATGAGCGGCTTCACCCCCGCTTCGTCGATCAGGGTGAGCTCGATCTGCACCGGCGCCTGCTTCGACAGGTGCCAGTACAGCGTCGGCTGTGGGTTCACGGTGAGGCCCGTGTGTTCGGGGGCGAAGACGGTGACGCTGGGGCTGTCGGCGGCCGGGCCTCGGGTGCCGCCGCCGATGCGGCTCGCGGGGGCGCCGCGCATGGGCAACTTGTAGTGGGGCTGACCCGATTCGGAGGCCTGCGCCTGAGCTTGTTGCGCGGATGCCGGCGCCGCCAGCATCGCTGCCATGGAGGCAGCAAGCAATAACCCGATACCAGTGCCCATGGTCAGTACTCTCCCCGTTGTCGCCGGCTGTGCGGCTTTTTATGCACAATGACGGCCGCCCGACGAAGAATGAATGCGCCGCGCGTACCGCGCACAGTGCAATGTTAATGCATGGCGCGTCGAGCGGGGGCTCAATTACCTAAACCAAAAGGTGCACCGCTTGAAATTGGACGCTGCCGCAAGAGGAGCGCTGCTGCTGTGCGCCGCCGCATTCGCCTGCGCGTTCGCGATCGTCGCCGCGGGGCGCTGGCTCGGCCTGTTCCAGGAGCTCGAGCTCGCGGCCTACGACGCGATGCTGCGCGCCCGCACGCCTGCGCCCGCGGACAGGCGCATCGTGCTCATCCACGAGACCGAAGCCGACCTGCGCCGCTTCGGCCATCCGCTCTCCGATGCCATGCTCGCGCAGGCGATCGACACGATCGAGGCACAGGGTCCTGCTGCGGTGGGTATCGACAAATATCGGGACACCCCCGTGGGGCCGGGGACGGCCGAGCTCGACGCGGTGCTGAAGAAGCACGCCAACCTCGTGTGGATCTTCCTCTTCGGAACGCAAGGCGCGCTCGTGCCTGCGCCCGCCGCGCTCAGGGACACCGACAAAGTCGGGTTCAACGACACCATCGACGATCCGGGCGGCGTGATCCGCCGCGCGCTGGTATTCCTCGACGACGGCAAGACCACCTATCCGTCGCTCGCGCTCGGGCTTGCGCTGAAGTATCTCCAGCCGCGCGGCGTGTCCGTAGGGCCCGCCCCCGCCAGCGAGCAGGCGATCCAACTGGGCAAGATCCGGCTCGACCCGCTGGGGCCGGACGACGGCGCTTACGCCGGCGCGGACGCCGCCGGTTTCCAGATCCTCAGGGACTATCGGTCGATGCCGCTGCACTTCGAGACGCACACGCTCGCGGACCTGATCGACGGCAAGGTGCAGGGACTCGGGGGCAAGGTCGTGATCTTCGGCGCGAACGCCGAAAGCCTCGGCGACCAGTTCTACACGCCGTACAGCAAGGGGCGGGCGGCGCGCGAGCGCATCAGCGGCACCGAGCTGCACGGCCACATCACGAGCCAGCTCATCCGGCTGGGGCTGGGCGAATCGCGCCCGGTCGTGCCGTGGCACCGCGATGCGCAGCTCGCCTATGCCGCACTGTGGTGCGCGCTCGGCGTGCTGCTCTTTGCGGTGCAGCGCATGACGCTGGTGGTGCTGGGCGGGATCGCCGGCGTCGTCGTCATCGCCGGCATTTCCGTCTGGGCGCTGGCCGCGCACGACCTGTGGATACCGCTCGTGCCCGCGGTCTTCGGCTTCGTCCTGACCGCGGGCCTTGCGGTCTCGATGCGCGCCGCGCTCGAGCGCCGGCAGCGCGCGCTGGTCATGAACCTCTTCTCGAAGCACGTCTCGCCCGCGGTCGCGCGCGAGATCTGGGCGCGCAAGGAGGAGCTCGTGGGCGGGGGCAGCCTGAAGCCGGTCTCGCTCACCGCGTCGATGCTCTTCAGCGACATCCGCGGTTTTACGCCGATCTCAGAAAAGCTCGGGCCGCTCGGGCTTGCGCGCTGGATCGAGGTCTACATGCGCGCGATGTCGCAGCCCATACTCGATAACGACGGCCTCATCCGCCAGTACATCGGCGACGCGATCATGGCGTTGTTCGGCGTGCCGGTGCCGCGCACGACGCAGGAAGCGATCCGCCGCGACGCGCTCAACGCGGTGCGGGCGGCGATCGGCATGCGCGCGGCGCTGCGCGAGCTCAACGCGCGCTGGGCCGCCAACGGCGAGCTCACCGCGGGCACGCGCATCGGCATCCACACCGGCGACATCGTGACCTGCAGCGTCGGCACCGCCCACCGAACCGAATACACGGTGCTCGGCGACGCGGTGAACACCGCGGCGAGGCTCGAGAGCTTCCCGTCGAACCCCGACGAGCCGTTGCCCGAGTGCCGCATCCTCATCAGCGCGGCGACGCGCGAGCTGGTGAAGGACGAGATCGATACCGAGCCGGTCGGCGAGCTGACGCTCAAGGGCAAGACCGAGAAGGTGTTCGTGTATCGCGTAAAGTAGGCGATCCGCGGAGGAGAGCATGACGACGAAGAACGTCTCGCAGCCGAAGGATTACCAGCTCATCGTCGAGAAGGACGTGAAGATCCCGATGCGCGACGGCGCGCTCCTCTATGCCGACGTGCTGCGTCCGGACACGGGCTTTGATCGCGTCCCCGCGATCATGAACATCGGTCCGTATCAGAAGGACCGGTTGTGGATCCCGCCGGAGGACCTCGAAGAAAAAGCGAACCCGTATCTCGCGTGGGAAACCGGGAACCCGATGTACTGGTGCCCCCGCGGCTACGCGCTGGTGCGCGTGGACGCGCGAGGCTCGGGCAAGTCGCCGGGCGCGTCGGATCCGAGCTCGTACGCCGAGGCGGTGGACTTCTACGACGCGATCGAATGGATCGCGAAGCGCGACTGGTGCTCGGGCAGCATCGGCACGCTCGGCGTGTCGTATCACGCGAACTGCCAGTGGCGCGTCGCCAAGCTCCAACCGCCGTCGCTCAAGGCGATGATCCCCTGGGAGGGCCGTGCCGATCTCTATCGGGACCAGATGTTCCACGGCGGCATCTACGCGCAGGGCTTCTTCGCCAACTGGGTCGCGACCAACATGGCGCACCACATCATCGGCCGGGCGCGCGAGTACAACCCCGGCGCGTTCAACAACAACATGGTGTGGAACTGGGTGACGCAGAACCTCGACTCCGAGTTCTGGCGCCAGCGCAGCGCGGACTGGGCCAGGACCCTCGTGCCGTTCTACAGCGTCGGCAACTGGACCGGCGCGGGCCTGCACCTGCGCGGCAACATCGAAGGTTTCGTCAATGCGGCGTCCAAACACAAGAAGCTGCGCATCCACACCGGCACGCACTTCCACCCGTTCCATTCGGAGGAAGGACGCCTCGACCAGCTGCGCTTCTTCGATTACTGGCTGAAGGGGCAGGACACCGGGATCATGGACGAGCCGCCGGTCAAGCTCATGATCCGCACCGGCGGCGGCAACGCGGGCACCTACAAATTCCGTTTCGAGAACGAGTGGCCGCTCGCACGCACGCGCTGGACCAGGCTGCACCTGAAGGCGGTCAGCGAGCGCCAGAGCCGGAGCGGCGAGCCCGAGGGCGAGCTGTCGTGGGACGAGATCGCGGAGCCCGCGGCTTGCACCTATTCGGCAAGCCCGCCTTCGCACGCGGGCGTGAGCTCTTCGGCGCCGTCCAACCTGATGGGCAGTGTCGATCGCACCGGTATTTCATTCGTGTCCCCGCCGCTAACCCGGGACGCCGAGGTCACCGGGCCGATCGTGCTCGCGCTGTGGGTGTCGAGCACGTCGGAAGACGCCGATCTCTTCGCGACGATCCGCAACATCGGTCCCGACGGCAAGGACGTCTGGGAAGAAGGGCAGCAGGGCCATACCGATTACATCCCCGTCGCCAAAGGCTGGCTGCGCGCGTCACACCGCAAGCTCGATCCCGAGAAGTCGCTGCCCCACCGCCCGTATCACGCGCATGACGAGCGCCAGTGGCTGAAACCCGGTGAGCCCGTCGAATGCCACATCGAGATCTGGCCCACGTCCATGGTCTTCAAAAAAGGCCATCGCATACGACTCGACGTCCAGCCGCGCGACGGCGTCGGCGCATCGGTGTATCGGCACTACCATGCCGACTACAATATCGGCGCCGAGAACACGATACACACCGGCGGAGACAGAGCGGGCTACCTCGTGCTCCCGGTGATACCAGAGGTTTGAAACTGCCATGGCAACATCTCCCACGCGCCGCCGCATCAAGTTCTCCGACGTCGTCGTCGGCGAACGGTTCTACGATCCCATCAGCCAGGAATACTTCGTGAAGCAGAGCGAATCGCTCGCGGCCATGGTCACCGGCATCGGTGACGGGACGGTCGCGGACGAGTTCGAACCCGACGACATCGTCGGGGTGGACCTGCACTAAGCGATCTGTCGCGAGCCGGCGGCTCGCGCGCGCAGCTGCCCGCATCCGGCTTCGACGTCCTGCCCCGCGGACTGGCGCAGCTTGGTGAGGATGCCGCGGCCGTGCAGCGTGCGTGCGATGTGCGCCGCGCGCTCCCACGAAGGCCTTTGGTACGGCACGCCGTCCACGCGGTTGTAGGGAATCATGTTGAGCACGCCGTAGCGGCCGGAGAGCAGGCGGACGATGCCTTCGATCTCGTCGTCGCCGTCGTTGATTCCTTCGAGCAGGGTCCACTGGTACTGGATGGGATAGCCGGTCGCGCGCGCGTACGCGTCGCCGCGCTCGACGATCTCCTCGGGCGTCAGGTCCGGCGCCCGCGGCAATAGCTCGCGCCGAAGCCCGGGCTTGGTCGTGTGCAGCGACAGGGCGAGCGCCGGTTTGACGCTGCGCTCCGGCAAGCGCTCGAAGACCCGCGGATCGCCGACCGTGGAGAGCACGAGGTTCTTGTGCCCGATATCGCCCAGCGCGCCGAGCAGGTCGATCGCATCGAGCACGTTGTCGAGGTTGTGCGCGGGCTCGCCCATGCCCATGAAGACCACTTTCCTGACGCTCCGGCGTGCCCGCGCGAGCGCGACCTGCGCCACCATCTCCGCGCTTCCCAGATGGCGCACCAGCCCGCCGCGGCCGGTCATGCAGAACACGCAGCCCACCGCGCAGCCGACCTGCGAGGAGATGCAGAGACCGTCCCGAGGCAGCAGCACGCTTTCCACGGTCTGACCGTCCTGCAGGCGGACCAGCAGGCGCTCCGAGCCGTCGCCGGCCGGATGCACCGACACGACGCGCGCCAGCCCGGCGAGTGCGGCTTCGATGCCGGGCAGGGCGGTGCGTAAGGACTGCGGCAGGAAATCCTCGAGGCGCCGCTTGCCGGAAGCCTGGGGCAGGGCGCGCGACCACATCTTCAAGACGTGGTCGGCGTGAGCCGGCCGGGCGCCGCTCGCGCGCAGTCGCTGCTTTACATCCTCGAGTCGCATGGGTGCGCGATTCTAAGCGATCCGCGTGCCTCGACGACGCACGACCCGCGGTCGACTCTCGCGACCGGCATGGTGATGCGCCGGTACGAGAACGAGGGCGGCGGCGGCTGGGTGCACGGCTCGATGGTGGAGCTCGTGACGCCGGAGCCGAAGTAGGTCAGCTTTTCCAGTGCTGGAACAGCGGCCCGTCCTCTCCGCACACCGGATCGAGACGCGGCAGCGCGACGCGCGCGACCGCGGCTGCGCTGCGCTTGAGGTTCGACAGCAGAGGCGTGCATAGGTCGGGCTGCTGTCCCGTGGGATACGCGCCGACGATCCCCAGCGCGCCGTGCGACGAGAGCTTCTTGTGCCCGGTGCCGGCGGGCAGGACGATCACGTCGCCGGGCCTCGCGGTGACGACGACGCCGCCTTCACCGCCGAACTGCGCCGTGACCTCGCCGCTGTAGACGCCGAGCGCTTCGTGCGCGTCGCAGTGGAAATGATGGAACGGATAGATGCCGTTGCGCCACGCGGCCGGCCAGGCGTTGCGGTCGAACAGCGCTTCGAACGCCGCGGCAGGATCGGCGCCGCAGATCTCGACCGCGTCCTGGTAGACGAGCACCGGCCAGAGCGGGTGATTGGGCACGCCGCCGCTCGCCGCAAGCCGGTGAACGATGACTTTATGGGCAATCATCAGTGAGCCCTCCCGAGTGGGACAATGCGCTTTCCAAACCACAGGAGCACGACATGAGCATACAGCGCGTTTCGGTCGGCGGCACCGCCACGTTCAGCAAGGCCGTCACGGTCAGCGGTCCGGGGCGGACGGTCTACGTCTCGGGCAACATCAGCCCGCACGGCTCGCTGGCCGAGCAGACCAACGGCTGCTTCGACGAGATCGAGCGGGCGCTGCAGGAGGCCGGCGGCACGATGGAGCACGTGGTGCGCATCACCGCGTGGCTGACGAGCCTCACCGAATACGCCGAATACAACCGCGTGCGCGGCGAGCGCTTCCGGGGCAACCTGCCCGCGAGCGCCGCGGTGCAGGTGGCCGGGCTTTTGCGCGGGGCGCTGATCGAAATCGACGCGATTGCATTCATTCCGGACTGACGCGAAGCTGGCCCGGAGAATGCTTGCATCTCTCCATATCTAAAGCTTCGGGAGAGATGCGATGAAGAAATATCTGGTTACATTGGCGGCATTAGGCCTCTGTACGAGCGTTTTCGCGCAGAGCGTCACGGCGGGCGGCGGATCGGCCACGATCGTCGGGCGTGACGGGAGCACCGTCTCCGCCGGTCCGGGCGGTGCGTCGATTACGTCGGGGAGCGGCAACACCGTTTCGTCGGGCGGCAGCCCGGGTTCGGTCATTCTCGACAACCAGTCGAGCGTGACCAGCTCGGTGACGACCGACAGCACCGGCACGACGTCCAGCACCATCAGCAACAGCAGCACCGGCAGCATGTGCAGCGCGGTGAACGCGGGCATGCGCTGCGAGATCTCGTGCCAGGCGCCGCAGGTCGCGCAGTGCTGGAAGGGAGAGTACGCGAGTGAGCCTGTCTGCTATTGCCGGTAGCATTGCAGGCTGAAAGCCTGATTCCTGCGGCGTGATTCGTGTTATTTACGTTGCATGGAAATCAAGCCACCTATCCCTCGCGCGGTCCTCGTCGGCGTTCAGCTTCCGGACGTCGACGACGCCGCTCACACCGCGAGCCTCGCGGAGCTCGCCCGTCTGGTGAAGACGCTCGGCTACGAGGTCGCATCCACGCTGTCTCAAAAACGGCCCGCCATCGATAGCGCCGCCGTGCTCGGCAAAGGGCGGCTCGAAGAGCTGGCGGCCATGACGGGCGGGACCGGCGTCGTCGAATCGGGCGCCACGGCGCGCAAGTCGAAGGCGCGCGAGCGCTTCGAAACGGCCGACGACGACCAGCCGCGGGCACCGGCGGAGCCGGGTGCAGACGCGGCACGCAAGCCGGAGTTCGTCGTCGTCGATCACGAGCTGTCGCCCAACCAGGCGCGCAACCTCGAGCGCGCGACGGGCGCGCAGGTGCTCGATCGCACCGGAGTGATCGTCGAGATCTTCCATCGCCACGCGCGCAGCCGCGAGGCCAGGCTGCAGGTGGAGATGGCGCGGTTGAGGTATGTCGCGCCGCGCCTGCGCGAGTCTTCGGCCGGGCCGGGGCGGCTCCAGGCGGGTGAATCCGATCTCGAGCTCGATCGCCGCAAGATACGCGATCGGCTCGCGGAGCTGAAAGAGCAGCTCGACGAGGTCCAGCGCGACAACTCGCAGCGCCGCCACGCCCGCCGCGACCAGCTTCGCGTCGCGCTGGTCGGCTATACGAACGCGGGCAAGTCGTCGCTCATGCGCGCGCTCACGGGGAGCGAGGTGCTGGTCGCCGACAAGCTCTTCGCGACGCTCGACACCACCGTGCGCGCGCTGCACCCGTCGACGAATCCGCGCGTGCTCGTCTCCGACACGGTGGGGTTCATCAGGAAGCTGCCGCACGATCTCGTCGCGTCGTTCCGCTCCACGCTCGACGAGGCGCTGGAAGCGTCGCTGCTGCTGTTCGTCGTCGACGCGTCGGATCCCGATCACGAATCGCAGCTCGAGGTGAGCCGCTCGGTGCTCAGCGATATCGGCGCCGAAGGGATACCGTCGCGCCTCGTCCTGAACAAGATCGATCGCGTCGGCGAGGCGGATCGCGCCGTGCTGCGAGAGAAACATCCCGGCGCGATCATGGTGTCCGCGAAATCGCCGGAGCACGTCGCCATGCTGCGCGAGAAGCTCATCGAGTTCTTCGAAGCGTCGATGGTGGACGACGAGCTGGTGTTGCCTTATGCGAAGCAGTCCCTGCTGGGCGAGATCTACGAAAACGCGCGCGTGCTCTCCGAGGAATACGACGCGGACGGCAGGATCCTGAAAGTGCGCGGCCTGCCGGGCGCCATCGCCCGCCTGCAGCGGGCTCTCGCGACTTCTTAGTCGAGGGCCGCGCGTCAGGCGGCTGCGAGCACCAGGTCCGACGCCTTCTCGCCGATCATGATCGACGGCGCGTTGGTGTTGGATCCGACCATCGTCGGCATGATGGACGCGTCGCACACGCGCAGTCCCTCGATGCCGTGCACGCGCAGGCTCGCATCGACCACGGCCTGCGCGTCGTTGCCCATCCGGCACGTGCCGATGGGATGGTAGGAGGTCTGCCCGGTCTTGCGCACGTGATCGAGCAGCGCGTCGTCGTCGTCCGCCGCCGGACCGGGCCGCGTTTCCCTGACGATGTGCTGCGCGAGCGCCGGCTGGGCGGCGACCTTGCGGATCATGCGCAGCGCCGCGAGCATCGTGTTCACGTCGTGCTCGTGCGAGAGATAGTTCGCGCGGATCTCCGGCGGCGTCGACGGATCGGGGCCTTTCACGTGCACCGAACCCTTCGATTCCGGCCGCAGCACGTAGGTGCCGATCGCGAATCCGCCATGGGCATCGAGCCCCATCTTCTCCGCGAAGTTGCGCGCCTGACGGTTGTCGGCGTAATGACTGCTCGCCATGGACAACTGGTGTAGCTGGAATTTGATGTCGGGCCGATCGAGATCGGGGCGGCTGCGCGCGATCGCCATCGAGGTTGCCGACGAGGAGGCCATCAATCCGCGCCCGAGGAAGAGCCAGCGCGCGCCCATCTTCGCCTGGAGCAGCGGATTGCGCAGGATCGTATTGAGCGTGACCGGCAGCTTCGTCTCGTAGGAGATGCGCACGTGCAGGTGGTCGCGCAGGTTCTCGCCGACGCCCGGCAACTCGTGCACGACGTCGACGCCGGCGCGCTTGAGCACGTCGCGCTGCCCGATGCCGGAGAGCTCGAGCAGTTGCGGCGACTGGATCGCGCCCGCGGCCAGCAGGACTTCGCGCCGCGCGCGAACGGTGCGCTCTTCGTCACCTTTCCGGTAAACGACGCCGACCGCCTTGCGGCCCTCCATCACCACGCGCTGCGCCAGCGCGCCGCTCTCGATGGTGAGATTCGGGCGCTTCATGGCGGGAAGCAGATAGGCATCGGCCGTATGGCGGCGGCGGCCGCGGCGGGTGTTGTGCTGGAGATAGCCGACGCCTTCGAAGCGCCGGCCGTTGTAATCGTTGGTGACCGGCACGCCCGCCTGCTCGGACGCTTTGATGAAACCTTCGGAGAGGGGATCGCGATCCTTGTAGCGCGTGATGTACATCGGTCCGTTGCGTCCGCGCAGGTCCGAATCGGCCTGCTCGTAGTGCTCCATCCGCTTCAGGTACGGGAGCACCTCGGTGAATCCCCAGCCGGCGTTACCGAGGCTTTCCCAATGATCGTATTCGAGCGGGTCGCCGCGCACCCAGATCATGCCGTTGACCGCAGAGGAGCCGCCGAGCGCGCGGCCGCGCGGCCAGAAGAGGCTGCGGCCGGCGACCTTCTCGTCGGGCTCGGTCTGGAAGCGCCAGATCGCACGCTCGCCGGTGAGGATGTGCGCGATGCCCGACGGGATTCGGATCCACATCCAGCGATCGTCTTCGCCGGCTTCGAGCAGCAGCACGCGATGCGTGCCCGATGCCGACAACCGATTGGCCAGGACGGCGCCGGCCGAGCCGGCGCCCACGACGATGTAGTCGTATTCCGCTTCGCTCATGATCGAATCTCTCCTCCTTGATTATTTATTCGCGACTTCCCTGAACTTTCGCAGCATGTCGATCTGATCCTCGAGCTTCGGCTCGCGCCACATCGGATAGAGCATCACGAAGTCCGCGCCGAGTCGACGCCAGCCGTCGGCCGCCGCTTCCCACGCTTTCGGATCGGCGTCGTGCATGCGCAGCCATCCTTCGAGGCCGAACTTCGCGGCGTCGCGGCCGTTATTGCGGATCTCCTCGCGCAACAGCGCGAGCTTCTGCTCGGCTTCCGCATCGGGCGCCATGATCGGCATCCAGCCGTCGCCCAACCGCGCCGCGCGCTTCACCACCGCATCCGACGAGCCGCCGAACCAGATCGGGATCGGCCGCTGCGCCGGCGGCGGCACGATGTTGACGCCTTTCAGATGATGGAAGCGGCCTTCGAAGTCGACGAGGTCCTCGGACCACAGCCGTCGCAACACTTCGGCCTGCTCCGCCTGCCGCGCGCCGCGGGTTTTCCAGTCGGCGCCGAGCGCTTCGTATTCGACGTGGTTCCAGCCGCCGCCGATGCCCAGCCGCAGGCGCCCGCCGCTCAACAGGTCGACTTCGGCCGCCTGCTTGGCGATGAGCCCGGTCTGCCGCTGCGGCGCTATTAGGATCCCGCTCGACAGGCGGATGGTCTTGGTGACCGCGGCGAGAAAACCGAGCGTCACGAAGGTTTCGTGGAACGGATCCTTCTCGTCGTAACGCGGTGTCCATCCATCCCGTGCCGTGGCGCCGAACACGTGATCGGGCACCTCGATATAGGCGTAGCCGAGATCCTCGGCGGCTTGCGCCCAGTCGCGAATCCTGGCCGGATCGGCTCCGATGTCCCGCGTCGGAAACATTGCGTTGAGCTGCATGCGGCCACCTTGTAAGGTCTATGGCATCTTTACGGAGAATACCGCGCGCGGAGGAGATATGCAGGCTGCACGTATCGGCGATTTCGAAGTGCATCGCGTCACCGAGGGGCCGTTCATCGCGCCCGAGACGTTCTTTCCCGATTACGACGCGGAGGTGCTGCGGTCGCGGCCCGACATGGCGTCGCCGCGGCTGATCGACCCTGCGACCGGCAAGCTCGTCTTCAGCTTCCAGTGCTTCATCGTGAAGACCGGGCGGCACACGATCCTGATCGACTCGTGCCTCGGCAACGACAAGGAGCGCCCGACGCGCCCGCAGTTCCACCGATTGAAAACGCCTTTCCTCGCCGATCTCGGCGAGGCGGGGGTCAAACCGGAAGACATCGATTACGTGATGTGCACGCACCTGCACTGGGATCATGTCGGCTGGAACACGCGCCTGGATAACGGGCGCTGGGTGCCGACTTTTCCCAACGCGCGCTACGTCATGGCGCGCCGCGAGTTCGACCATTGGCAGGCGTTTGCGCAACGGGGAGAGGACAGCCCGCATCGCCTCGCTTTCGAGGACAGCGTGCTGCCGGTCGTGCGCACCGGCCAGTCGGTGCTGGTCGACGACGATTACGCCTTCGAGGACGGCTTGTGGTTCGAGAGCGCGCCGGGACACACGCCCGGCAATGTGGTGATTCACGCGGCTTCGCGTGAGGACCGCGCGGTGTTCCCCGGCGATGTCGTGCATCACCAGCTGCAGTTGGCGCGCCCCGAGCTGTCGACGATCGCCTGCACCGATCGCGAGCTTTCGCGCAAGACGCGCACCCGTCTCGTCGAAGAGTACGCCGAGCGCGGCACCCGGCTCTTTCCGGCGCACTTTCCGTCGCCGACGGCCGGACGGATCGTGCGGCACGGCAGCGCGTACGCGTACGCTTTCGAGTAGGCTGTGCACCGCTTTGGTGAGAAAAGGAATCTGAGTGTCGTTCGTGAAGATGGTGGAAGTGTGGCGGGGCGAGGTCGTCGAGAGCGTTCATTACGGTGCGGCAGCGGTCTCCAACGCCCGCGGCGAGATCGTCGCCGGATGGGGCGACATCGATACGGTGATCTATCCGCGGTCGGCGCTGAAGCCGATCCAGGCGATCGCGCTCGTCGAGACGGGCGCGTTCGAGAAGATGGGGCTGAGCGCGCAGCATCTCGCGCTCGCCTGTGCCTCGCACTACGGCGAGCCGTTCCATGTCGAGCTCGTCGCGGGCTGGCTCGCGCGGCTCGGGCTCGATCAGGACGCTCTCGCCTGCGGACCCGATCTTCCGATGGATGCCGCGACGGCGCACGCCGCGCTGCGCCGCGGAGCATCGAAGCAGCGCATCTATCACAATTGCTCGGGTAAGCATTGCGGCTTCCTGAGCGTGTGCCGCCATCTCGGCTGGCCCGTCGACGGTTACGATCGTCTCGACCATCCCGCGCAGCAGCTCTATCTGGACGCGCTGAGCGAAATGGCCGCGGTCGATGCGCGCGGCCTCACGTTCGGCATCGACGGCTGCACGCTGCCCGCCGCGGCGATGCCGCTGAAGGATATGGCTGCCACCATGGCTCGATTCGCGGATGCGCGCGCCGCGTCGGCCGGCCGGCGCGCCGCCGTCATGGCGATCCACGACGCGATGCGCGCGCATCCGCGCTACGCGTCGGGAACCGATGCGCCCGGGGTGCGCATCGCTCACGTCACGCGCGGCCGTGTCATCGTCAAGACGGGTGCGGAAGGATTCATCACCGCCTACGTGCCGGAGCAGGGTCTCGCGCTCGCGCTGAAGATCGCCGACGGCGAGCCGCGCGCCCGCGTCCCCGCTTTGATCGCGTCGCTCGCGGCGACCGGCATGATCAGCGGAGCTGAGCGCGACGAGCTCGCCCGGCTTGCCGAGCCGCCGATCCTGGACAGCATCGGCAGGGAGGTCGGGCGGCTTCGTGCGCGCACGGGCGATCTCGCGATATAGTCGGGACTCGGCATCCAGAACATCGAGGGCGGCGCAGGGCCGGTTGGAGATCGGCCTGACAGCGAACGCCGCGACCTCATCATCCAAAGGTTTGTCATGGCAACAACAACGGTCGGCGGCGCTCGCCTTGCGGTCGATATAGGCGGGACGTTCACCGACATCGTGCTCGATGCGCGCGGCAAGCGCTGGACGGGCAAGGTGCTCACCACACCGCGCGCGCCCGAAGAAGCGGTGCTCGCGGCAGTGCAGGAAATCCTCGCCGAGGCGGGTCTCAAGCCCGGCGCGCTCGAGCTGTTCATCCTGGGAACCACGCTGGCGACCAATGCGCTCATCGAGCGCAAGGGTGCGCGCACCGCGCTCGTCACGACCGAAGGCTTTCGCGACCTGGTCGAGATCGGCTGGGAGCATCGCTTCGCGCAGTACGACATCTTTCTCGACAAGCCCGAGCCCCTGGTCCCGCGTTATCTGCGCCTGCCGGTGCCGGAGCGCATCGACGCCAGGGGCCGCGTGCTGCTGCCCCTGGACGAGCGCGCACTGGAGGCGATCGTCCCGGTGCTGCAACAGGAGCGCATCGAAAGCGTCGCGGTCGCGTTTCTCCAGAGCTTCGTAAACCCTGCGCACGAGCGGCGTGCACGCGAGATCCTCAAGAGCGCGATGCCTGACCTGTGGATCACGATCTCTTCGGACGTGTGTCCGGAGATTCGCGAATACGAACGGATATCGACCGCGTGCGCGAATGCGTACGTGCAGCCGGTCATGGCAGGCTATCTCAACCGGCTGGAAGGGCGTCTCAAGTCGATGGACGTCACGTGCCCGGTTTTCCTCATGACGTCCGGCGGCGCGCTCGCCACGATGGCGATGGGTGCCGCGGAACCGGTGCGTCTGGTCGAGTCCGGCCCTGCGGGCGGCGCCATACTGGCGCGCAACATCGCCGAAAGCTGCGGCGCCGAGCGTGCGCTGTCCTTCGACATGGGGGGCACGACCGCCAAGATCTGCTTCATCGACGATTACGAGCCGGAGATCTCGCGCAGCTTCGAGTTCGGGCGCGTCTATCGTTTCATGAAAGGCAGCGGTCTCCCGCTGCGCATACCCGTGATAGAGATGGTCGAGATCGGTGCAGGCGGCGGATCGATCGCGCGTGTCGACGACATGGAACGCGTGCAGGTCGGCCCCGACAGCGCGGGCTCGGAGCCCGGGCCCGCATGCTACGCGCGCGGCGGCGAGCACGCGACGGTCACCGACGCCGATTGCACCATGGGCATGCTCGATCCGGAGCGCTTTGCCGGCGGCCGCGTCAGGCTCGAGCCGGCGCGCGCCGAAGCCGCGGTGCAGCGCGACGTCGCCAAGCCGCTCAAGGTGAATGCCGCCATCGGCGC
This sequence comes from Burkholderiales bacterium, assembly GCA_036262035.1. Classification (NCBI taxonomy): domain Bacteria; kingdom Pseudomonadati; phylum Pseudomonadota; class Betaproteobacteria; order Burkholderiales; species Burkholderiales bacterium. Next base: position 112,614 of record DATAJS010000009.1, read on the forward strand.
GCTCGCCATCAGCGAGATCGTCACCGAGAACATGGCGAATGCAGCGCGGGTGCACGCGATGGAGCTCGGCAAGACCGTCGAGAAGTACACCCTCATCGCGTTCGGCGGCGCAGCGCCGCTGCACGCGGCGCGTCTCGCCGACAAGCTGGGCGTCGAGCGCGTGATCATCCCGGTGAGCGCGAGTGTCGGTTCCGCGCTCGGTTTTCTCACCGCGCCGGTCGCGTTCCAGGCGGTGCGAAGCTGGTACCAGCTCGTCGCAGCGATCGATACCGCGCATGCGAACCGGCTGCTCGGCGAGATGGAAGCGCAGGCGACCGAGGTGGTGCGCACCGCCGCCGGTGACGCGCCGCTCACGACGAATCGCATCGCCTACATGCGCTATGCCGGACAGGGCCACGAGATCCCGGTGTCGCTGCCTGCGGGCGAGCTTGTCGCCGGAGCGATCGCCGAGCTCGCCCAACGTTTCGACGAAGCCTACCGCGCGCTCTACGGACGCGTGATCCCCAATATGGCGGTGGAGATCATGAGCTGGTCGGTGACGGTCTCGACGCAGGTCGAGCGCGCGCCCGCGGCGCAGCCGCTGCCGCCCGCAGCGGCCGAAGCGGTATCGACCCGCAGGATGTTCGAGCCCAAGCTCGCGAAGTGGCTGAACGTCCCGGTCTACGAGCGCCGCAACATGCCGCCGGGCGCGCAGGCGCAGGGTCCCGCGCTGATCGTGGAAGATCAGACCACCGTCGTCGTCACCTCCGATTTCGACGCGGCTATCGACAGCCTCGGATACATCGTGCTCGACAAGCGCCCCACGAAAAGGAAATAGCCATGGCGAAGCTCGCGGACATCCGGATGCAGGTGATGTGGAACCGCCTGATCTCGGTCGTCGAGGAACAGGCGCAGACGCTGGTGCGAACCGCCTTCGGCGCGGCGACTCGCGAGGCGGGCGATCTCTCCGCAGGGGTGTTCCTGCCCGACGGCCGCATGGTCGCGCAGGCGGTCACCGGCACGCCGGGGCACGTCAATTCGATGGCGGAATCGGTGCGCTACTTCCTCGAGGAATATCCGCGGGAGGAGATGCATCCCGGCGACGTCTTCCTCGCGAACGATCCGTGGAAGACCACCGGCCACCTGAACGATCTCACGATGGTGACGCCGGTCTTCCGCGGCAAGCGCATGGTCGCGCTGTTCGCATCGACCGTGCACGTCGTCGACATCGGCGGGCTCGGCCTGTCCGCCGACGGCACGCAGGTCTATCACGAGGGCCTCTTCATTCCGGTGGTACGGCTCGTGTCGCGCGGCGTCATCGACGAGACCCTGCTCAAGCTGGTGCGCGCCAACGTGCGCGAGCCGGTGCAGGTGGAAGGCGATCTCTACAGCCTGATCGCGTGCAACGAAGTGGGCGGGCGCAGGCTGCTCGCGATGATGGACGAGTACAAGCTCAGGGACATCGAGCGCGTCTCCGAGCACATCATCGCGCGCTCGCATGCCGCGATGCTCGCCGCGGTGGCCGAATGGCCGGAAGGCTCGTGGTCGTACACGATGACGACCGACGGCTACGACGCGCCGATCACGCTCGCCGGCACGCTCGGCATCTCGAAAGACGGCGTCGACATCGACTTTACCGGCACGAGCGGCATCGTCACCAACGGCATCAACGTTCCCAAGAGCTACACCGATGCCTACACGTCGTTCGGCGTGCGCTGCGTGATCGGCCCGCACATCCCGAACAATGCCGGCTCGCTGTCGGCCGTGCGCGTCAAGGCGCCCGAAGGCTGCATACTCAACGCGCCTTACCCGGTCGCCGTCAGCGCGCGCTCGATCGTCGGCCAGATGCTGCCGGACATCGTGTTCGGCTGCCTGCGCCAGGCGCGTCCCGGGCACGTGCCGGCGGAGAACAGCTCCGCGCTCTGGAACCTGCGGCTCGCGGGCGGCCAGGCGATCAAGGGGATCGAGCCCAGCCAGTTGCAGGGCGCGACGCGCTTCAACGTGAACGGCTTCAATACCGGCGGCACCGGCGCGCGTCCGAACAAGGACGGGCTGTCGGTGACGTCTTTCCCGAGCGGCGTGCGCAACGTCGCGGTCGAGATCATCGAGACGCTTTCGCCCGTGGTCTTCTGGAAAAAAGAATATCGGCCCGACTCCGGCGGACCTGGCGAGCATCGGGGCGGGCTCGGCCAGATCATGGAGATCTCCAACGGAGAGCCCGCGCCGATGATCATCTCGGCGACGTTCGATCGCATCGTGCATCCGGCGCGCGGCAGCGGCGGCGGCCACAGCGGCGGCGCCGGCTGTGCGAGCCTCAAATCGGGCGCGACGCTCCGCGGTTTCGGACGGCAGATCATCCCGGCGGGCGACCGCGTCGTACTGGAGACCCCCGGCGGCGGCGGGATCGGCGATCCGAAAGCGCGTTCCCGGGAAGCGGTGGAGCACGATCTCAGGAACGGTCTCATCACCGAGCAGCAGGCGCGGGACGCTTACGGCCGTGAATAGCCTGCGCATCGTCGGTGAAGACGACGTCCGGGCGCTGATAGACACCGACAGCGCGCTCGAGATCGCCCGCCGCACGCTGAGGGACCAGGCGCAAGGCAACGCCTCGCTGTCGACACCGTCCGCGATGACGCTCGACGCGAGGCGCTTCGGCGGCGGCATGTTCAAGTTCAAGGCCGCCAACGTCGGGCACCTGGGCGCGTCGGGCATCCGCCTGATCTCGCGCATGTCCGCGATCGATCCCGACGCCAAGAACTTCTGCGCGGTCTACAAACACGGCAATCTCGCGCTGGCCGGGCTCGTCGCCGAGCTGTGGATCAGCCGCATACGCACCGCCGCGTTCGGCACCGCCGCGGTGGAAGTGCTGGCCAACCCCGGACCGCTCGTCGTCGCGCTCTTCGGCACCGGCAAGATCGCGAACGAGATCGTCCCGATGCTGGCGCGGGCGCTCGACATCCGCGAGCTGCGCGTGAGCTCGCGCCGGCAGGAGAGCATCGATCGCTTCGTGGCCGAGCACTCGACAGCATCGAGCTTCGAGCTACGCGGCGAGGCGGACGCTGCGCGCATGCTCGACGGCGCCGACGTCGTCCTGACGATCACCGATGCGGACAAGCCGCTGGTGCATCCCGGCACCCTCAAGCGGGGCGCGCTCGTCTGCTCCATGGGCGGCAAGAACGAGATCGACTTCGGCGTCCTTGCCGAGATCGATCGATTCGTCGTCGACGATACCGACTTCGCGATGGAAGTCGGCGACGGCGGCGCATGGATACGGCAGGGCAGGCTCACGCCGGAGAAGTTCTGTGCACGCGTCGATGCGCTGGCGTGTGAAGTCGCCGGCGGGACCAAGCCCGGCAGGCTCACACCCGACGACCGGATCCTCGCGATCATGCAGGGGATGGCGGTCGGAGACGTCGCCTTCGCGGCGTATGCGCTGCAGCAGGCCGAGAAGCTCGGCAAGGGCAAGGAAGTCGAAATCCCATGAGAAACGACATGCAGCGGTTCACCACGAGCGACGGGCTCTCGATCGCATACCGCGTCGACGATTTCACCGACCCGTGGACCCGGCCGGACACGATCGTGCTCCTGCATTCGGCCATGAGCAGCTCGCGGCGCATGGCCGCGATGGTGCCGCATTTCGCACGCCGCTTTCGCGTGGTGTGCATGGACCTGCGCGGTCATGGCGATTCGGAGGTGCCGCGCGCCGATCAGCCGCTCACGCTCCAGAGGCTCACACAGGACGTGCGCGACCTCATGGACCACCTGGGTGTCGAGCACGCGCACTTCGTCGGCGTCTCGGGCGGAGGCTACCTCGCGCAGCAGCTCGCGATCCACGATCCGCAGCGCGTGACGAGCCTCGTGCTGCTCGCCTCGCGCCCCGGGTTCAAGGACAGCAACGGCGCCGCCTGGATCCCGGAGATGGAGCGCAGGGGTTTGCGCACGTTCATCGCCGAGACGATCTCGGACCGCCTGCCGATCGGCGAGGTGAGCCAGGCGCAGGTCGACTGGTTCCTCGACGAGATCGCGCGCAACGATCCGGCGTTCGTGCGGCGCTTCGTGCTCTACATGACGACGCAGTACTGGATGGACGATCTCGCGAAAGTGACCTGCCCGACGCTCATCGTCGCGCCGCGCGGCGACGCGATCGGCAACGCGAATGCCTACCAGCAGATGCACGCACTGATGAAGGCGAGCGAGCTTCTCACGTACGACGTGGAAAGCCACAACATCGCCGATTACATGGCCGACCGCTGCGCGGAAGACGCCATGGCTTTCCTGAACCGACATTTCCCGCTCTAGGACTTTCATGAAGCATTTGCTCGCGGTTGTTCTCGCGCTCGCAGCGGTTTCCTCGCATGCGCAGCAATATCCCTCGAAGCCGGTTCGCCTCATCGTCTCGTACGTGCCGGGCGGGGTATCGGATACGCTCGCGAGGCTGGTCGCGAAAGAGCTCACCGAGGAGTGGAACACCAGCGTCATCGTGGAGAACCGTCCCGGCGCCAGCGGCAACATCGGCACGACGCAATGCGTCAAGTCGCCGCCGGACGGCTATACGATGTGCATCGTCGCGGTGGCGCAGTCGATGGCTTCACGCGTCGCGCCCAACGCGGGCTTCGATTCGCTGAAGGATTTCTCGCACGTGACACTCGTCGCATCGGTGCCGATGCTGCTGCTGGTGCATCCTTCGCTGCCGGCGTATACCGCGCGAGACCTGATCGCGCTGGCGAAGAAACGCCCCGGCGAGCTCAACTACGCCACGAGCGGCGTCGGCTCCGGGCCGCAACTCGCCATGGAGCTCTTCAAGCAGCAGGCGGGCATCGATATCGTGATGGTGCAGTACAAGGGCGGCGGTCAGGCGGTCTTCGACCAGATCGCCGGGCGTGTCGAAACCGCTTTCAGCGCCGCGGTGGGTGTGATCCCGTACGTGAACGAAGGCAAGCTCCGGGCGGTCGGCGTGTCGACCAGGGAGCGCTTCCCGGTGCTGCCCAAGGTGCCGACCATCAGCGAGTCCGGCCTGAAGGGCTACGACGCGAGCTCGTGGCAGGGCCTTTCCATGCCTGCGGGCGTGCCGCGCGAGATCGTCAATCGCGCCAACGCGGCGCTCGTCAAAGTGCTCAAGTCGCCGCAGATGCGCGAGCGCTTCCTGGCGCTCGGCGCCGTCCCGGTGGGCAACAGTCCCGAGGCGTTCGCGGCGTTCTTCAACGCCGAGTCCGAGAAGTGGTATCGCGTAGCGAAGACGGCGGGCGTGATCGGCAAGTAAGAAATGGGGTCAGGTCCACATTTCCGGAAATTCGGACCTGACCCCGCCCTCAATCCGCCTTGATGCCCGCTTCCGTGACGACGCGCGCCCAGCGCTGGAGGTCCTCTCTGTAGGCCTTGGTGAACTGCTCCGGACTGCTGCCGATCATGTCGGCGCCTTCGAAGCGGTCCCTGACCGAAGGCAGGGCGATGGCCTTGACGACCTCGGCGTGCAGCCGGTTGGCGATCTGCTTCGGCAGCTTCGCGGGTCCGACGAAACCGAACCACGTGATGATGACCATGCCGGGAACGCCTGCGTCCGCCAGCGACGGCACGTCCGGGAGGCCGGAGAAACGCTTGCCGGGCGCAGTGGTGACTGCGAGCACGCGGAGCTTGCCGCTCTTCGCGTGAGGCACGACCGTGGGGCTCGCCGCCATCACCATGTCGCTCTCGCCCGTGAGCACGCCGGTCGTCGCCGACCCCGCGCCCTTGTAGGGCACGTGCGCGAGCTTCACCTTCGCCTGGTAGTTGAAGAGCTCACCGGATAGATGAAGGATGCCGCCCGCGCCGCCCGACGCATAGGTCGCCTTGCCGGCGCTCGAGCGCGCATACGCGATGAACTCTTTCACCGTCGTTGCCTTGATCGACGGCCGTATCGTCATCGCGCGCGGCACGCCGATCACCTGGGTGATGAACGTGAAGTCCTTCAGCGGGTCGTAAGGCAGCTCTTTCTTGATCGACGGGATGATCGAGAAGCTGTCGTCCACGGTGGCGAGCGTATAGCCGTCCGGTGCGGCGTTGGCGACGATCCCGTGACCGATCGTGCCGCTCGCGCCGGCGCGATTGTCCACGACGAACGTTTGCCCGAGCTGTTCAGAAAAATGCTGGGCCATGACGCGCGCCATGAGGTCGGAGGTGCCGCCCGGCGAGAACGGCACGATGATGCGCACCGGCTTCACCGGATAGCTTTCGGCCGCGAACGCGGCCGATACTGCGCTCAGCGAAAGCAGCGCTGCACCCACACGTAAAGCGATCATTGCTTGCCCTCGTATCTGCGAAGCACCAGACGCAGCATGTTCCTGAACCCCGGCCTTATCCGGGCCGTCCACGGCGTCTCCACCGCCTTCTTCCAGGCCCCGGTCGTGACGACCTCGGGACCTTGCAGGTGATAGAGCGCGACGTACTGCGGCGCGCCTTCATCCGTCCTGAAGCGCCGGGCGCACAAACATCCGGGCACCTTGCTGAGCGCGGGCACGTGCTCCTCGTCGTACCACGCGTTGAAGTCTTTCTCCATCTCGGCCGCGATGTCGGTCGCCACCATGAGCAGCCCGCCGGCCTTCGCAGGTGCGACGGCGTCTCCGGGCAGGATCTGTTTCGCGGTGAGGCGGCAGAAGAGCTCGGTCTTGCGTCCGATGCGCTTGGACCACGGCGTGCGGCCGTCGCCTTTTTTCGAGACGTAGGACTCCTGTTTGAGCACGTCGAGGCTGTCGAGATCGTACGTGGCAAGCGCGGTCTTCGCGCCGTCGGCGGCGACCCATCGCTCGGCGTTGATGAATCCTTTGACCGAGAGACGTTCGGGAATGTGCTCCGTGTCGTACCAATCGTCGAACTCGTCTTCGGCGATGTTCGGATAATGGAATCCGGCGACGAGCAGTCCGTGTGACATGCAGGAGATCCTTCGGGGAGGAGTGCTATGATCGCCGCAGAAGTGTTCGCGTGTCCATAACAACAAATCGGAGCGTCGATGTCTAAGCAACCACTTGCTGTTCAACTCGGACAGTTCGTCTCCGATCTTCGCTTCGAAGCGTTACCGCCCGAAGTCGTCGACAAGGCGAAAGCGCTCGTCAATCACTCGGTGACGGTCGCGATGGCTTGTCACGGCGCGCCGCGCTCCATTCAGGCGCGCCAGGCGGTGATGCAGCAGGAGAGTCTCGGCGCGCGACGCGTCGGCACGGGGCAGGGCGCAACGGTCTGGGTCACGGGCGATCGCGCGACGCGGCCCGGCGCCGCGTTCGCGAACGGCGTCGCGGTCGCGGTGAACAACCAGTGCGACTCGTATCACATGCTGACGCATCCCGGAGTGCTCATCCCGCCCGCCGGTATCGCGACGGCCGAAGGCGAAGGCCGCAGCGGCAAGGAGCTGCTGACCGCGATCGTCGCCGGATACGAGGTGCAGTGCCGCTGTGCGCGCGACTTTCTGCCTTCGACGAACGCGCGCGGTTTTCGATCGAGTCCCACCTACGGCATCCTCGGCTGCGCCGCCACGGCCGCTAAGCTGCTCGGGCTCGATACGGCGCAGACGATCAACGCCATCGCGCTTGCCGCGAGCTTCGCGGGGAGCCTGATCGAAGGACAGCGCGTCGGCGCGATGGACGCCGATTTCGCCGAGGCGCAGGCGTCGCGCAACGCATTATGGGCCGCGACGCTCGCGCAGAATTCCTTCGGCGGCGCCGCATCGGCGCTGGAAGGCGAGGGCGGTTTCTACAACGCGTTCACCGGCAACAACAAAGGCGATCTCAGTTACGCGTACGAAGGCCCGCTCAAGGCCGATCTCGGCGACATCGTCGCGGATCTCGGCAAGCGCTGGGAGGTGCTGGACGTCAAATTCAAGATCTATCCGACGCCGGGCTTCAACCAGCCGGTCATCTGGCTCGGGCACGACCTGGTCGAGCAGCATCGCCTGCGCGCGGACGAGATCGAGCACGTCACGCTGGAGATGAACTACCTCGAGACGCTGTACCCGTCGCCGCGCTATCCGCGGGGCATCGGCAAGGACGGCCACCCGTTCGGACGCACGGCCTACATGCTCGCCTCGACGCTCGTTCGCGGCGATTACCCGGTGCTCGAGGACTACGATCCTCATACCGAGCCGGGCGCCGAAGCGGAGAAGCAGAAGCAGATCGCGGAGCTGGTGAAGCGCATCGAGATCATCGGCGTGGTGGGCCGCCACAATTTCGGGCCGCGCATCACGTGCATCCTGCGCGACGGCCGGCGGGTCAGCGGGGAGTACCACGGGCGCGAGCTCATGTGGGATTTCGCGAAGGACGCGCACGAGCTGCGGCGCTTCATCCCGGGCTTGCCGATCGCGTCCGCGCAATACGATCGCCTGGTGACGGCGATCTCGACGCTCGACAGCGCGGAGAGCGTGGACGAGGTCGTGCGCCTGACGCTGGCGAACCCGGAGAAGTGACCATGTCATTGCGAGGCGCGCAAGCGACCCTTCGACAACGCTCAGGGCAGGCTACGCAATCCCGGAGCGTCCGACGGTGACGAGTGAACCTTTGCCGAGGGTCGTCGTCCTGGCGACGGGCGGGACGATCGCGGGGCGCGCGGCGTCCAGCCTGAACCTCTCGGGATATCAGGCCGGTGCGGTTGCCGGCAGCGAGCTCGTCGACGCGGTGCCGGAGCTGCGCGAGCTTGCGCGCATCCGTGTCGAGCAGTTCGGCAACGTCGCCAGCACCAACCTGACGGTGGGCATGTGGCGGACGCTGGCCGATCGCATCGACGCGATCTTCGCGACCGAGCCCGACGTCGCCGGTGTCGTCATCACGCACGGCACGAGCACGATCGAGGAGACCGCCTATTTCCTCCACCTGACCGTGCGACACGAGCGGCCGGTCGTCCTCGTCGGCTCGATGCGGCCGTCGAGCGCGCTCAGCGCCGACGGACCGCTCAACCTCGTCAACGCCGTACGCGTGGCGACGTGTGCGCAATCGCGCGGCCGCGGCGCGCTGGTCGTGCTCAACGACGAGATCAACGGCGCGCGCGAAGCCACGAAGAGCAACACCTATCGGGTGGAGACTTTCAGGTCCGGCGAGCTCGGCTTCCTGGGTTATATCGATGACGACAAGGTGGCGTACTACCGCAGGCCGGAGAAGCGCCACACGGTCGATTCCGAGTTCGATCTGGCCGCGATCGCCGACCTGCCGAAAGTCGAGATCCTTTACGGCTACGTCGACGCGGCAACGCCGCTGCTCGTCGCGGCGTTGAGGCAGGCCGGCGTGCGAGGGATCGTCTTCGCGGCGCTCGGCGCGGGGATGCTCTCCGACAACGAGAAAGCCGCCGTGAAAGCGTCGCCCGACATGGTGTTCGTGCGCTCCACCCGCGTCGCCAACGGCCGCGTGATCGCGCATGGACCGCACGACGATCTGGGCCTCATCCCCGCGGACAACCTGAGCCCGCAGAAGGCGCGCATCCTGCTCATGCTCGCTCTGGCGCGCTCGGCCGAAGCGTCCGAGCTGCGGCGCGTGTTCGCGGAGTATTAGGGAATTCGGTTTACGCTATGTCCGATCCTCGTCAAAACGGAGGTGCGTGATGCTCTACGAACTGCGTCGCTACGACGTCATGGCCGGCAAGCTGCCGGCGCTGGTGGATCGCTTCGGCAGCTTCACCGTCGGCAAATGGAAGGACCACGGCATCCGCCTCATCGGCTTCTGGACGCCGCTGCTCGGCGAGAAGAGCAGCCAGGTGGTGTACATCTGGGGCTGGGAAAGCTATGAGGAGCGCACGAAGAAGCTGGCCGCGTGGGGCGCGGATCCCGAGCGCGCGAAGAAATGGGCCGAGACCCAGAAGGACGGTCCGCTGGTCAGGCGCGTCTACAACCAGCTCATGGAGCCGACCGCGTACTCGCAGCTCGACAAAGGCGAGGCTTACGGTCCCGACGCCTCCACGCGCGAACCGTACTTGTTCGAGCTGCGCGAGTATCAGGCGATGCCGGGCAAGATCGTCAACATCACCGAGCGCTTCGGCGGCTTCACCTGCGAGGCGTTCAGGAAACACGAGTTCCGGCAGGTCGGATACTGGGTCAACAAAATCGGCGGCAACGATCACCAGCTCGTCTACATGCTGGCATGGGCGAGCCTCAACGAGCGCGTCGCCAAGTTCGATACGTTCGCCAAGGATCCCGACCGTGCGCGCGTGTTCGGCGAAAGCGAGAAGAACGGGCCGATCGTGGAGCAGGTGACCACGACGATCCTGCGGCCGACCGCGTTCTCGCCGATGAAGTAGCCGATGGTCGGTGAGTCGTACCGTGTCATCGCGAGGCTCGCGATGCGAGCCGTGGCGATCTCGTGACGCACGATCGGGTGCCGAGCGACTCGAGATTGCTTCGTCGCCGCGTGGCGGCTCCTCGCAATGACCGCTACAGCAGTGCTTCGGCGACGACGCGCAGCGCATCGACGCCGGCGCCGCCGAGGAGCAGGGTGCCGATCGCGCCGTCTGTCGAGCTCTCCTTCCACACCTGCAGCCGGTCCCTGATGCGCTCGGGCGGGCCGACCAGCGCGATCTCGTCGATGAGCCGGTCGGGAACCGCGGCGATCGCTTCATCGCGGCGTCCGGCGAGATACGCATCCTGGATCTTCGCGGCGTCGGCTTCGTAGCCCATGCGCCGGACGTAATCGTTGTAGAAGTTCTTGTCGCGCGCGCCCATGCCGCCGATGTAGAGCGCGAGGCGCGGCTTGAGGGCGTCCCGGCACGCCTGGAGGTCCGTGCCCATCGCGACGAGCACATACGGGGCGATGTCGAAGTCGGCGAGCGACGCGTCCTTGCCCGCGGCAAGCCTGCCTTCGATCACATGCTCGGTGACCAGGCCGGTGCGCTCGGGGCTCATCATGAACGGCTGCACGCCGTCGGCGACCTCGCCGGCGGTGCGCAAGCCCGCGGGGGTGATCGCGGCGGTATAGATCTTCAAGTCTGGATTCGGATGCAGGATGCTCTTCAGCGGCTTGCCGAGGCCCGTCGCGTCCGGGCCCGCATAGGGGATGCGGTAATGCTCGCCGGTGTGCGTGAGCGGCGCCTCACGCGCAAACACCTTGCGCACGATCCCGATGTATTCCCTGGTGCGGGTGAGCGGCTTCCCGTAAGGCAGGCCGTGCCAGCCTTCGATGACCTGCGGGCCCGACGGGCCGACGCCGAGGAGGAAGCGGTTGTTCGACATCGCCTGCAGCGTCGCCGCCGTCATGGCGGCACACGCCGGCGTGCGCGCCGGCATCTGCATGATGCCGGTGCCGGCCTTGATGCGCTCGGTGCGGGCCAGCACCCACGCGATCGGCGTCACGGCATCGGTGCCGTACGATTCGCCCGCCCACACCGATGTGTAGCCCAGGCGCTCGGCTTCCAGCACGGCATCCATGCGCGGGCCGCCGGGCTCGCCGGCGTAGCGCAACAGCAGTCCCAACTTCATCAGCAAGGCTCCTCTACCTCGTGCGCCACGGGATCGCCACGGCTCGCTTCGCGAGCCTCGCGATGACGGCGTACGCTAATCGAGCTTCACGTTGAACTCGCGGAACAGCCTGCCGATCATTTCGGAATCCGCCTTCAGGCGTTCGGCGAGCTCTTCCGGCGTCTTGTGCGCGGGCTCGAGCGTCTGGGCGCTGAGCCTGCCCGCGACTTCGGAGTCGGTCATCGCTTTCCCCATCTCGGCGTTGAGCCGGTCGACGATCGCCCGCGGCGTTGCCGCAGGCGCCCAGGCGCTGACCCAGGTCCACGATTCGTAACCGGGAAAGGTGTCGGCGATCGTCGGCACGTCCGGGAGCTGCGGCACCCGCTCCAGCGTGGTCACGCCCAGCGCGCGCACGCGATTCGACTTGACGTGCGCGATCAGCTCGCCGATCGCCGCGACCTGGCACTGCGTTTCTCCCGACACCAGGGCGACGACAGCCGGCCCGCCGCCTTTGAACGGCACGTGCGTCAGGCGTACGCCCGTCCTCGATTCGAAGAGCACGCCGTTGAAGTGCGTGAAGCTGCCGTAGCCCGAATGCCCGTGGAGAATCGCTTTCGGGCGGCTCTTCGCCAGCGCGATGAACTCCTTCACCGATCGTGTCGGCAGCGAGGGATGCACCGTGAGCACGGCCGCGACTCGCGCGAGCGGCGTGACCGGGGCGAAATCGCGCAGCGCGTCGTAGGGCAGCTTCGAGTAGAGATGTGGATTCGAGACGTGGGAGGCTGCGGTCTGAATCAGCAAGGTATAGCCGTCGGGCTTGCTTTGCGCGACGATGGCCGAGCCGATCGTGCCGCCCGCGCCCGCGCGGTTGTCGATGACGAACTGCTGTCCCATCTGCTCCGAGACCTTCGTAAACACGATGCGCGCCACGATGTCGTTCGCGCCGGCCGGCGGAAACGGCACGACCACCCGCACGGGCTTGGCCGGAAAAGCCTGGGACCATGCGGCGCCTGCGGCGCAGAGCAGAGCGGCGAAAACCGCCGCGAACACTCGGGCTGCTTTCATGCTATTCCTCCCCCTGTTGGTAGGACGTCCGAGCGCAGCATACGGCCTCGGGCTCTTTCGGAGAAGCGGATGCGTGTCGTGATTTGCGGCGGCGGGGTGATCGGAGCGTGCACCGCGTATTTCCTGGCCAGGCGCGGCGTCGACGTCACCGTGGTCGAGCGCAACGAAGTCGCCTGTGCCGCCTCCGGCAACGCGGGCGGTTTCCTCGCGCTCGACTGGTGCGCCGGCAGTGAGCTCGATGCGCTGGCACGGCGCAGCTTCGCACTGCATGGCGAGCTTGCCGCCGAGATCGACGAGGACTGGGGTTTTCACCGGACGAACGCGTACGGCGGTTGGGTGGTGCGCGATTCCGACCCGCGCCGACACGCACCGGCCGCGCTCGACTGGCTTGCCGGCGGCATCGCGATCTCGCACCGACTCGGCACGCCGGATACCACCGCCGTCGTCAATCCGCGCAGGTTCACGCAGGCGATGATGCGCGCGGCGCAACGGCACGGCGCGCAGGTGCGTGTGGGGCAGGTGACCGGCGTGTTGCGTGAGGGCGACGGCTCGCGCGTGCGAGGGGTCGAGGTCGGCGGTTCGGCGATCGAAGCCGACGCGACCGTGATCGCGATGGGCCCTTGGTCGATCCTGGCGGCGGAATGGCTGCCGCTGCCCGATGTCTACGGACGGCAAAGCCCGAGCCTCGTCTATGACACGGGCCCTGACGTCCCGGGTGATGCGCTCTTCCTGGAATACCGCGATGCGGCCGGCGAAGAGGTGACGGTCGAAGTGTTTCCGCGCGCGGACGGCACCACCCACGTCTGCGCGTTCGGCGGCTCGGCGCCGCTGCCGATCGATCCGGGCCACGTCGCACCCGAGCCCGGTGTCATCGAGCGCCTGCACGCGCTGTGCGAGCGGGTGTCGCCCGCGTTCACGCGGGACCGGATCGCCGCCAGGCAGGCGTGCTTCCGTCCGATCACGCGCGATTTCGTGCCGCTGATCGGCCGCGTGCCGCACACCGACGGCGCCTTCGTCGCCACCGGTCACAACGTCTGGGGCATCCTCAACGGGCCGGCGACCGGCGAGGCGATGGCGGAGCTGATCGTCGACGCGAAGACCAGTCAGGTCGACCTGGAGCCGTTCGACCCCGGCCGTTTCGACGAAGAGTGAAGGGAGGACTTCCATGCTCACCGGCGTTTATTACTTTCCGACCGACTACGGCATCGACATCGCGGAGCTTGCGCGCGCGCTCGAGGAGCGCGGCTACGATGCGCTGTTCGTCTGCGAGCACACCCACATCCCGACCAGCCGTAAAACGCCGTTCCCCGGCGGCGGCGAGCTGCCGAAGAAATACAAGCACACGCACGATCCCTTCGTCGCGCTGTCGTTCGCCGCTGCGGCGACGCGCACGCTGAAGCTCGGGACGGGCATCGCGCTCGTTCCGCAACGCGATCCGATCGTCACCGCGAAATCGGTCGCGAGTCTCGATCAGCTCTCCAACGGGCGCTTCATCTTCGCGATCGGCGGCGGCTGGAACGTCGACGAGATGGAGAACCACGGCACGCGCTACGAGACGCGCTTCAAGCTCTTGCGCGAGCGCGTGCTGGCGATGAAAGCGCTGTGGACACAGGAGGAGGCGGAGTTTCACGGCGAGTACGTGAGCTTCGATCCGGTGTGGATGTATCCCAAGCCGAAACAGCGGCCGCATCCGCCGATCCTCATCGGCGGCGAGTCCGACCATACGATCCGGCGCGTCGTGGAGTTCGCGGACGGCTGGTTTCCCCGGCCGCGCCACGGCTGGGAGCCGAAGAGCGCGGTGGCGCGCCTGCACGCAGCGGCTAGGGCGGCGGGGCGCGATCCGGCGACGTTATCGGTGACGGTGTTCGCCGCGCCGCCGGATCGCGACAAGCTGGCGGCTTATCGCGACGCGGGCATCCATCGCGTGCTGTTCGAGGTTCCGGATGCGAGCCGCGACGAGATCCTGCGAGTGCTCGACCGCAATGCCCCGCTGGTCGCAGAACTGGCCCGCGCATAGCGCTATCATAGGGTCATCACCGGCGCAGTCCGGATAGTGGATCAACCTTCGAGAGGTACGCCATGAGCGCAGTCCTGCAAGCACCGGCTCAAACGATGAAGATCACCAAAGTCAAAGAGCACATCGGCGCCATTGTCACCGGCATCGATCTCGCCCAGCCGGTCGACGAGGCGACCCGCAAGAAGCTCTACGACGCGGCGGTCGAGAACATCGTGCTGGTGATCCGCGGTCAGGCGCATCTCACGCCTGCGCAGCTACAGGCCGGCGCGGAGCTCTTCGGAGAGTTGATGGAAGATCAGAATCGGCGCTATCTGGTGGACGGCTTTCCGCTGATCAGCGTGCTCGATAACTTCCACAAGGACAGCCAGGGCAACGCGGCCAAAGTCGGCAAGAACGCCACCTGGCACACCGATCACACCAATCAGGAGCGTCCGCCGGCGTTCACCATGCTCTACGCGGTGGCGGTGCCGGACAAAGGCGGGGCCACCTCGGTGTGCAACTCGCGCGCGGCGTACGAGGCGCTGCCGGAGGACCTGAAGCAGAAGATCACCGGCATGAAAACCGAGAACACGCTGATCAGCAGCGCGCGCTTCAAGATCGCCAATCCGGACATTCTCAAAGAGCAGCTCGAATCGAAGAAGCCGCCGACGGTGCAGCCGCTGGTGCGCACGCACCCCGACACCGGCACCAAGGCGGTGTGGTTCCACAAGAGCAAGACCGAGAAAATCATCGGCATGACGCCGGAAGAGACTCAGGATTTCCTGCAGGACCTCACCGATAGGATCACCCAGCCCCAGTTCTGCTACGCGCACCAGTACGAGCCGGGCGACCTGCTGATCATCGACGATCGCGCGTCGCTGCACAAAGCGGGGCACGATTTCGATCAGAGCCAGCACCGCAGGCTCTATCGCATGCTGGTGCGGGGAGATCGACCGTACTAAATGGGGTCAGGTCCACATTATTCTGAATGTGGACCTGATCTCGTTTCTTCCCTGAAGCTCGGGCGGGGCATCGTCTCGTTCCGCAGCACGACCTGATCGTCACGGCCAAACCGGTCGCGAGTCTCGACCAGCTCTCGAAGCACGCAATCGCGCAAGACAAAGGAACCCTCATGTCAGGAAGAGTGAACGTCGGTGCTGCTCTCCATTATCCAATGAACATCCGTTCGGTCGTGCGGACCGCGTGCACAGCCGTCGCGTTGATTGTCGGATTGCCTGCGGTCGCTCATGGCGACGGGGTGTCCGTCACGCCGAACTTCAGTCATGTGATTCCCAATATTCCGGGCAAGTCGCTGACCGCCGTGGTCGTCGACTACGCGCCCGGTGGGGCGTCGGCCCCGCACGAGCATGCAAAGTCGGCCTTCATCTACGCCTACGTCGTATCGGGCGCCATCGAGTCGCAGGTGAACGACGGCCCGAAGCGCGTCTATCGCGCAGGTGAAAGCTTTTTCGAGGAGCCCGGTGCCCTGCACCGTGTGAGCCGCAACGCGAGCAAGACGAAGCCCGCGAAGCTGCTCGCGGTGTTCGTGGTGGATACCGGCGACAAGGCTCTGACCGTCCCTGTCAAATGATCCAGAACCTAGAGGAGTCGATAACATGAGCAGGCGTCTGGATTACAACCGGATCGCACCGGCAGGCATCAAGGCCCTCGGCGGCGTTTACGGCTATGTCACGCAAAGCAGTCTTTCACCCGTTCTGGTGGACCTGACTTACCTTCGCGTATCGCAGATCAACAACTGCGCCTACTGCCTGGACATGCACACGCGCGATTTGCTGAAGAAAGGCGTGAAGGTCGAAAAGCTGGCGCTGGTGCAGGCCTGGCGGGAAGCCGGCGAGCTGTTCGATGAACGCGAACGTGCGGCCCTTGCGTGGGCGGAATCGGTCACCATGGTCGCGGAGACGGGGGTTCCGGATGCGGCGTACGCAGCAGCGCGTGCGGTCTTCGACGAGCGGGAGCTCGTGGATCTGACGATCGCCGTCGGCCTGATGAACACCTACAACCGCATGGCGATCAGCTTCCGGAACACGCCTCAGGCTGTGCTGGAGAAGTGAGTCGATCACTCCGCCGCCGCGTTCAGACTGTCCCACGCTTCCTTGTCGGGATCGTCGCGCCGCTGATACGGCTCCCAGAGCCAGTCGTGCTTGCGGAAGATCGCCCATGCCGCCTCGCGGGCGGCGAGGTACGCGTCGAGCGCCTGCTGATGCTGTTTCGAGCGGGCCTTGAATTCCCGGACGGTGTGCAGATAGTAGGGGAGCAGGAGGATGTCGCTGGGCTGCATCTCCAGTCCGGCGAACCAGACGTCGATATCGTCCAACAGGCGGCGTTCCCACAGGTTCGTCTGCCGCACGAAGGTCTTGAGCGCGAGCGCATCGTCGTCCGCGACGTCGCAGCGCAGGGCGCCGTCGAGCATCGGCAGCGAGAGCTGACGCAGCGGCGCGTCCTGCGGGCCGCGCACCGCACACCACGCGAGCAGCAGCGCCTTGAGCATGTCGGCGCGCAGCGTCTCCATGAGCTCCTCGAACGTGCTCACCGCGAGCCGCTGGTGCAGTCGCTCGAGGCAATGCCGGGACAGGGTGATCGTGGGCCCGACCGCATCCCCCAGCGGCTGGCTGTCGCTGCGCCGTCCGAACTTCGCGGCGGAATGGATGACCGCCTCGTGTTTGTCGACCGGCAGCGCCGTGAGATAGGTGAGTGCGCCGCCATAGCCGGGTGACGCGTACCGGAAGATATAGAAGGAGGTCGGCCAGAGCCTTGCTGCGTAGTCGTCCAGCATCGCCGAGCGCAGCTTCCGGCCGGTCGCCCTGAAGCGCGGAGTCGCGGCAGTCAATGCGACCGCGCTGGTCTCCGCCAGATCGCGCAGCGAAACCTTGGCGAGTCCCCTGGCGAGGGACGAGTGAATGGAGCTCATCAGGTTCGGTTTGCGAATTACGGACCCGAAACCTTCGTTCTCAAGTCCCGCTCGGCGACCAGCCGTAGGCCTTCGCGCACGCGCCGCCCATGAGCATCGCACGCTCGCTTTCGGAGAGGCGCTTGGTCTCGAGGAACGGCTTCACCGCGTTCTCGTAGTTGACGACCACGAAGGCGCGCGTCCAGTCGGTGCCCCACAGGCAGCGCTCGAAACCCCACGCGTCGAACACGCGCGCCAGCGGATCCCAGATGTCCGCGAAAGGATACGGCTCCTTCGACAGCGTGCACGCGCCGCTCACTTTGACCACCGCGTTCTTGCGCTTGGCGAGGTCCAGCAGCGTCGGCAGCTTCGCCCACGGCTCGGCCGGGGCGGGCGGCGTGCGGGGCTGCAGGAGGCCGAGGTGGTCGATGATGAATCGCGTATCGGGATGGCGGTCGATGAGCTTCGTCGCGCCTTCCAGATTGCCCGCGCACGAGAGATTCACGGGAAAGTCGTGACGCGCGGCCGCACGCGCGATGCGATCGTCGCCCGCGTCGTTCGGCGCGCGGCCGACGTCCTTGCGCATCATGATGCGGATGCCGACCGTGCCCGGCGTCTTCTTCCATTCGGCGATGACGTCCTCGACCGCCGGATCGTCGGGATTGACCGGCTTCACGAGGGCGAAGCGGCCGGGATGGGCGCGCTGCACCTCCGTCGCGTAGCTTGCGTCGTAGCCGTACATCGCGAACGGCGAGACGAAGATCGCGCCGTCGACGCCGACGGCCTTCATCGCGGCGACCATCTCGTCGCCCGTGACGTGGGGAGGCCAGTTCGGCACCGTGCGCCACGGGCGCTCCGGCGTGTTGGCTTCGTAGGCGTGGACCTGGGAATCGATGACCATCACGGGATGCTCCTTTGTGTATTCAGACGCCCGAGTTCGACAGGCCGCCGTTGATGTGCAGCGTCTGTCCGGTCATGTAAGAGCCGGCCGGACCGACGAGGCTGCGCACCATGCCGGCGATCTCGTGCGGCGTGCCTTTGCGGCCGAGCGGGATGTCTCTTCGTGCGGGCGTCGAGCCGGCCACTCGAATCGTGTCGATCTGCCCGGGCGAGATGCAGTTCACGCGGATGCCGAACTCGGCGAAATCCGCCGCGAGCGCCTTGGTGAGGCCGACGATGCCGTGCTTGGACGCCGCGACGTGCGCGCGGTCCTTCAGTCCCAGCAGCGCGGTGACGCCGGCGAAGAAGACGATGCGCCCGTCGCCCGCCTGCTTGAGCGCGGGGAGGCACGCTTTGGTGAACACGAACGCGCTGTCGAGGTTGGTGGAGAGGACTCGGCGCCAGTCTTCGAAGCTGATCTCGTCGAAGTGCACGTGCTCGCGCAGCGCCGCGTTGAGCACGAGGATGTCGAGGCGTCCGAAGCGCTTGATCACCGCGTCGACCATGGCGTTCACCTGCGCGGGATCCGCGACGTCGGCGACATAGGCGTCACCGTCGGTGCCCAGCGCCTTGATCTCGTCGACCACGCCGCGCGCCTCCGCGGCGTTCGAGCGCGTGTTCACCGCGACTTTCGCGCCCGCCGACGCGAGCGACAGCGCGATGGCGCGGCCGATGTTGCGCCCTGCGCCGGTGACGAGAGCGACTTTCCCGGCGAGCTCGTCGCCTTTGTGCATGCCCGCTTCGGTCATAATGTGCCCCTTGTTCGTTTAGGATGTGTGCGCAGATTCTAATGGCATCGCGCGCGCGAAACGGTCTCGCCCGGAATACAACAATCAACAACAGGAGGAACGACATGAAAATCGCTTGTGCAGCGGCTTGCTGCGCCCTGGCCTTCGCCGCACTGCCGGCCGCGGCCCAGAACGTGAAGATAACGCCGATCGGCTCTCATCCCGGCGAGTTGTGCGCCAACGATCGCGCGCTGGTGTTCGAAGACCCGACGGGCGTGCGCTTCCTCTACGACCCCGCGCACAACGTGACCGGCGGTGACGATCCGCGGCTGGGGACGATCCATCTCGTGCTCCTCTCCCACATGCACGGCGATCACGTCGGCGACCTCAAGCTCAAGGCGCCGGGGGCGGGGACGTGCGCGAACTCGGAGCGGGTGCCCGCGCCGAACTCCACGACCGCGGAGGTCACCGCCGCCAAGAACGCGGCGCTGGTGACGACGCGCGCGATGGCCGCTTTCGTGCACAACAAGGTGCAGGCGATACGCGGCGGCGGCAAGCCGATGGATTTCTGCTCCTCGCTCTCCGTGACCGTGCCGGTCGCGGCCGCGTGCAGCTCGCGCATCGACCTGGGCGGCGTGTTCACGGCCAAGGCGCAGGGCGCCGCGCAAGGCGTGGAGATCACGATCGTGCAGGCCGCTCACGTCAACAATGCGCCGCCCGCGCTGCTGACCGAGTCGCAGCGCGCGGCGCTGAAGGCGGACGGCGCTCAGCTCGAATACGGGCCCGCCGTCGGCTTCGTCGTGAAGTTCAGCAACGGGCTGGTCGCCTATCTCTCCAGCGACACCGCGATCCACTCCGAGATGAAAACGGTCATCCACGACTTTCACAAGGCCAACCTCGCGGTGCTCAATCTCGGTCCGAATCCGGGGATCTTCCAGTCCGGCGCCTACGCGATGAACGAGATGGTGCAGCCCGCGTCGATCATCCTCACGCATGCGAACGAGCCCGTGACCGAAGGCGGCAAGCTGCGGCCGAATTCGCGCACCGCGGCGCTCATCAAGCAGCTCAAGGCGCCGGCTTACCTCGCGCTCAGCGGGCGCACCATGGAGTTCGACGGCAAAGGGAAGTGCGTCGCGGGCTGCTGAGAAGCCGCTCGTCATTCCCGGTAATTGGGGCCAGGTCCGGATTTCCGTAAATGTGGACCTGACCCCGATTAGCGATTAGTCGGCGTGCGCGCCCGACGCCTTGACCACCGCGGCCCACAGCGCGACTTCGTCGCGCAGGAAGCGGGCCGCGTCTTCGGGCATCAGGCCGACCGGCTCGGCGCCCATGTCGGTGAGGCGCTGTCGGATGTCGGGCGAGCGCGCGGCTTTTACCGCTGCCTCCGCGAGCTTCTGCACGATCTCGCGCGGGGTCGCGGCCGGCGCGTGCAGCGTGTACCAGACGTTCACCACCATGTCGACGCCCGACTCGCGCATCGTCGGAACCTGTGGAAACAGCGGCGTGCGCTCCACGGTCGTGGAGGCGAGGGCGCGCAGCCGGCCCGCTTTGACGAACTCGTTGACCGACGGAACATTGGCGATGGACACGCTGGTCTCACCGCCGACGAGCGCGGTGAGCGACGGCGAGGACCCTTTGTAGGCCACCATCAGCAGGCGGGTGCCGGTGCGCAGCTTGAAGAGCTCGCCGGAGAGATGCTGCGTCGTGCCGGTGCCGCCGTACGAATAATTGAGCGCGCCGGGCCTGGCGCGAGCGAGCGCGATCAGGTCCTTGACGCTGCGCACCGGCAGCGAAGGATGCACGACGAGCAGGTTGGGCGTCTGCGAGAAGACGGTGATCGCGGTCAGATCGCGCGTCGTGTCGAACGGCAGCTTCTTATAGAGCGACATGTTGATCGCCACCGGCGGCGTTTGCATGAGCAGCGTGTAGCCGTCGGGCGGGGATTTCACCACGTACTCCATCGCGATATTGGTGCCGGCGCCGGGCCGGCTCTCGACCAGGACCTGCTGGCCCAGCGACTCGACGAGCTTGGGCGTCAGCACGCGCGCCATGATGTCGATCCCGCCGCCGGGCGCGAAGCCGCTGACGATGCGGATCGGCTTGACCGGATACGTCTGGGCGAGCGCGCAGCCCGCGCACAACCAGCCCGCCGCGATGCACGATAATGATCTGCCCATTCCCATCAGCCGAGACCTCTCATGGCGACTCCCGCAAAGGTTGAAGCGGTCAACATCAACGAGCTGAAGCGTTTTTCATCCGAGGCGCGCACGAACCAGCCCGTCGTGAGCTCGAAGGATCTCGCCACGCGCATGAACTGCTACGAGCCCGGCCAGATTACTCCGCTGCACCTGCACCCGGACGACGACGAAGTCGTGTTCTGCATCGAAGGCCGAGGCGCGCTGACGTTTCTCGACCGCGACGACGTGCCGCTGGTACCCGGCACCGTCGCCTGCCTGCCCGCCGGTCTTGCCCATCGCATCGAAGCCGCGCCCGACAGCCGCATGGTCGTCGTGTACTGGGCCAACGCGCGCTACACCAGCATTCGACCCGCTTCCGGAGCGGGCGAGGCGAGCGTGCGCCTTCCGGGCGAGCAGCCGCGTTAGCCATACTGTGTCATTGCGAGGAGCCGCTAGCGCGGCGACGAAGCAATCCCGAGGCGCTCGGCACGGATCGTGCGCCACGAGAGACCGCCGCGGCCCGCTTCGCGATGACAGCTTACTTCTTGCCGGCGAGCCCGAGCTCGGTGATGAACCTGGTGAACTCGGGCTGCCGCGCGGCGAGATAGCGGCCGTAATCGGCGCCGTTCATGTACACCGGCTCCATCAGGTTGCGCGCCATGTAGTCCTGCCATTCCGCGCTCTTGTAGACCTTCGCGAACACGTTCTCGAGATAGGCGGCGGCATCGGCGGGAATCCCCGCCGGTGCGGAGAAGCCGCGCCCGGCCGCCACGTGCATGTCGTAGCCCTGTTCCTTCAGCGTCGGGATCGCGGCGAGCTGCGGGATGCGCTGCTGTGACGCGATGCCGAGGATGCGCATCTTGCCGGCCTGCACATGCGGCATCGCGTCGCTCAGTTGCCCGGTGTTCCACTGCACGTGCCCGCCGAGCGCGGCGGTGAGCGCCGCGGTGCCGCTCTTCATGATGACTACGTTGAAGCGCGCGCCGCTGAGCCGCTCCAGCGTGTAGACGAACATGTGGC
The DNA here is from genome assembly GCA_036262035.1 of Burkholderiales bacterium. NCBI lineage: Bacteria > Pseudomonadati > Pseudomonadota > Betaproteobacteria > Burkholderiales > Burkholderiales bacterium. The sequence goes on from DATAJS010000009.1 coordinate 134,824, forward strand.
TCGACGACCCCGGCGAGCCGATCGAGACGTTGACCGACTTCGGCTTGGCTTTCGCCGCGTCGATCAGCTCGCGCACGGTCTTGTACGGCGATTCGGCGTTCACCATGATGCAGTTGACGTCGAAGCCGAGGAGGGCGAGCGGGTGGAATTTGTCCAGCCCGATGTCGAGGCCGGACCGCAGAGCGCCGGTGAGCATCATCCCCGTCGGAAACGAAACGACGGTGTACGGGTCGCCTCGCTTCTGCGCCGCGTAGGACGCGCCGATCGCGCCGCCGCCACCGCCTTTGTTGACGATCACGATCGGCTGCGCGACGAGCTTCTCCTTGCGGATGATGTCCGCGATCATGCGCGCGACGATGTCGGCCCCGGCGCCGGGATTGCCGGGCACGACGAGCTCGATCGGTTTCGAGGGGAAGGTTTGTGCGAGCGCGCCGCCGGAGGCGATCGCCGCCATACCGATCACGTATCCCTTCATTCGACCTTGATCCCTCCCGCTTTGACGACCTTCGTCCAGCGCGCGAGCTCGCTCGCGACGTACGCACTGAATTCTGTCGGCGTGCTGCCGACGGGCTCGGCCGCATCGAGCTGGAGCTTCTGTTTCACGTCAGGCAGGTACACGATGCGCCGCGTCTCGCGGTAGAGCTTGTCGGCGATCGGTCGCGCGACCTTGATCGGCGCGAAGAAGCCCATCCAGCCGGTGAACTCGTAGCCGGGCAGGGATTCGGCGATCGTCGGCACGTTGGGCAGCCTCGGCGAGCGCTTGGGCGTGGTAACCGCGATCAGCCGCAGCCGGCCTTCCTTCACGTGCGGCAGCGTCGAGACCGGGCTGCCGATCGTGTAGTGCATGCGGCCTGCGACGGTATCGATGAGCGCCGCGGGCACGCCTTTGTACGGCACGTGCACGACGTCGATCCCGGCGAGCTGCTGGAAGAGCACGCCGGCGAGGTGATTGGACGTGCCGTTGCCGCCCGAGCCGTAATTGAGCTGTCCGGGCTTCGACTTCGCGAGCGCGATGAGCTGCGGCACCGTGGTGACCGCCAGCGAAGGATGGACCACGAGCACGTTCGATTGCGACAGCACCTGCGTGACCGGCTGGAAATCGCGCTTCGTGTCGTAACCGGGTTTCGCATACAGCGCTTCGCGCACCGACAACGCCGACGTGGTGAACATCAGCGTCTGCCCGTCGGGCGGCGCCTTCGCCGCGATCTCGGCGCCGACCGCGCCGATGCGGTTGTCGATCACCACCTGCTGGCCCCACGCATCGGTGAGCTTCTGCCCGATCATGCGCGCGACGATGTCGGCGCCGCCGCCCGCCTGCGACGGCACGATCACGCGGATGGGTTTGGTCGGCCAGCCCGGCTCGCTGGCTGCGAACGCCGCGCCCGAACAGATGGCCGCGATCACTGCGGCGATTGTTACTCTCGTCATCCTGCCTCCCCGGAGCACGAGCATACCGCGACTTGCCGCCCGATTTGTGCGTCCTCTTTGGAGGCAGCGGGTGCTGCGCGTTTTTATTCTTGTATCTGCGGCGCCTTGCGGTCGGCGTCGACGAGCTGAAGGCGCCAGCCGTCCGGATCGCGCAGATTGACGGTCGTGCGGCCCGTGGACTGGACGTAGTTCGGCTCGCGCATGACCTTCACCTTCCCCAGCAGTCGGCTGTGCGCCTCTTTCGCATTGTCGACCTTGAACGCGATGTGGTTGATGCCGGGATTCTCTTCGCCGGTCACCTGGTGAATCTCGAAGATCGGCTGATTCTCTCCGGGCAACTGCATTTCCACCGACGTGCCATGGTGCTTCGTGCGCGTGAGCAGCTTGAACCCGAGATCCTGGAAAAACGTGATGGTCTCGTCGACGTTCCGGACGATGAGCTCGATGTGATCGATGCCGCGAACCATGATGCCTCCCGTCGGTGGTGGGCGAATGTTGTAGGCTAGCACCAGAATTTTGGCGCAGGGAGGTCTATCTTGCCGGCGTTGCGCTGCGCGTGGTTGTTCGCGGTCTTTGTGTGGGCTCATGCAGCACACGCCCAGGAGAAATACCCCTCGCGTCCGGTGCGGCTCATCGTGCCCTTCGCGCCCGGCGGCGGCGCGGACATCTCCGCGCGCACGATCGCTTTGAGGCTCACCGAGCGCTTTCGCGAGCAGGTGCTGGTCGACAACCGTCCCGGCGCGGGCGGCAACGTCGGCACCGAGCTCGTCGCCAAATCGCCGCCCGACGGCTACACGCTGCTGCTGGTGTCGAGCAGCTACGGCGCGAATCCCGCGCTCTACAAGCTGTCGTTCGATCCGGTGAGCGGCTTCGAGCTGATCACGCTGGTGAGCCAGCAGCCGTTCATCCTCGTGGTGCATCCATCGCTGCCGGTGCGCACGGTGAAGGAGCTGATCGCGCTGGCGAAAGCAAAACCCGGCGCGCTCAACTATGTCTCCTCCGGCGCCGGCGGCATCGTGCATCTGGGCACGGAGTACTTCAAGAGCATGGCCGGCATCGATCTCGTACACATTCCCTACAAGGGCGGTAACACTGCGCACAACGATCTCATCGCGGGCTTCGTGCAGGTGTATTTCGGCACGATCCTGTCGACCCTGCCCGTCGTGAAATCGGGCAAGCTTCGCGCGCTCGGCGTGAGCACCGAGAAGCGCACTGCGGCGCTGCCCGACGTGCCCACCGTCGCGGAAGCGGGCGTGCCGGGCTTTTCATTCAGCGGGTGGTATGCGGTCCTCGCGCCGGCGAAGACGCCGCGCGACATCACCACGGCGCTCAACCGCGAGGTCGTCGCGCTGCTCCAGGCCCCCGACGTGAAGGAGCGCCTCGCGGCCGAAGGCAGCACCGTGGTCGCAAGCACGCCCGAGGCGCTGCGGGATCATCTCAAGCGAGAGATCGCGAAGTGGCAGAAGGTGGTCAGAGCGGGCAAGATCAGGTTGGAATGAAGACTATCCGCACGTGCGCTTCGTGCGGTTGCGGATTGCGGTCGAGCAGGTATGCCGCCGCACATGGTCACGTGTCTTTCACAGTTGATACCTACCGATGTCGAGCGCACCGTGGAACACACCAAGGATATCGATGTTCCCATCGTCCTTGACCAGGTAGGCAACGCGATACTGCTCGTGAAGCAGGATTCGCACATGCCGCGCTGAAGCGGCATAGCGATGACCAAGCTGGGGAAACTGAATCAGATCTTGCGCTCGCTCATAGATCCCTTGCACGGTGCGAGCTGCGGCCTGCGGGTTGTCTTGGGCAATGTACTCGAAGATGTCTTCGAGCCATTGTTGAGCTTCGCCGGTCCACGTTACTTCTGCCATGAGCGGATACGCCGCCCCATCTCCTCATTGGAAATCACGCGACCCGCGTCAGAGTCCGCCAAGCCTCGCTGAATCATGACGTGAAACGCGAGCTCGCGCACGATTTCCTCGGGCGATCGATCGTCCGGCTGCTCCTGGATCAGCCGAGTCAGTTCTTCCTTTGCCGTGGACATAGCATTTCCTCCGCGACTTAATTCTCCCACGCGCGACGCGCGCTGGCGAATGACACACAACGCCGCCTCGCGCGTGACGCCCAACTAAAGCATCGTCGACTTCGTATAAATTGTAGCGACGGCAAATAGTCGAACCGGTTCAACGCCTTGCCAGCAAATAGTAACGTCTGCATACAAAGCAAACGCGTCAGGCAGGCGGACGTGCGCGGAAGACGGAGCCAGTGCCGGCCTCGCTTGTCCCCAATCGAGTGTTCGCTTGCCATGTTACCCGCGAAGCGGCATCGTTGGGAGCCGCCTCTTCCCAATGCTGCCCTTACCCCGAAGGAGAACAGCATGCAACCACGCAAGCTCGCCGTAGCCGTCTCGCTCACGCTGTCATTGATCTCCGCACCGGCGCTGTCCCAATACGACCACGGAAGTCACGGACAGGTCGGCACCGTCAAGTTCCCGACCTCCTGCGATCCGAAGGTGCAGCCGCAGTTCGAGAGTGCCGTCGCGATGCTGCACTCCTTCTATTACAGCGCAGCCGAGAAGGCGTTCCGCGAGGTGCTCGTGCAGGACCCGTCGTGCACGATCGCCACGTGGGGCATCGCGTCGATCCTGATGAGCAATCCGCTCGCGGGGCAGGGCGCGGCGCCGAAGCGCGCGGAAGTCGCCCAGGCCGCGATCGAGCAAGGGCGGAATACGCCGCCCAAGACCCAGCGCGAGCGCGACTACATCGAGGCGGTCGCCGAGTACTACCGCGATTTCTCGAGCCGCTCCGAACGCTCGCGCCAGGAATCGCGCTCGAAGGCTTATGAGGTGCTCGCCGCGAAGTATCCGCAGGACGACGAAGCGCAGATCTTCAATGCGCTCTACATCGCCGGCACGCAGACGCAGGCCGATCAGACCTACGCAGCGTATCTCAAGGCCGCCGCGATCCTCGAGAAGCAGTTCGTGAAGTACCCCGATCATCCGGGCGTCGCGCATTACCTGATCCACAGCTATGACGCGCCGCCGATCGCCGCCAAAGGTTTGAACGCCGCGCGTCGCTATGCCGACATCGCGCCGGCCGCGCCGCATGCGCTGCACATGCCTTCGCACATCTTTACGCGCGTCGGAGAGTGGGAAGCTTCTGCCGCGACCAACCTGCGATCCGCCGAGGTCGCCAGGAAAGGCAGTGAGCCCAACGAGGCGTATCACGCCAGCGATTACGCGGTGTATGCCTTCCTTCAGCTCGCGCGCGACGGCGACGCGAAGCGCACGATGGACGAGGCATTCAGGGTCACGAACTTCGACGCGGCGGCTCGCGGCGGGCTCTACGCGAGGGCCGCGATGCCCGCGCGCTACGCGGTCGAGCGTGGCAACTGGCGTGAAGCGGCACAGCTGCAGCCGACGGCGACCAAGGTCCCGTACACCGACGCACAGACCTACTTCGCACGCGCGCTCGGCGCCGCGCGCAGCGGTGACGCCGCAGCCGCCGAGAAGGAGGTGGCGGAGCTCGACCGCCTGCAAAAGAGCCTGGAAGCCGCAAAGGACGCCTACTGGGCCAGCGAAGTGGAAGTCCAGCGGCTCACGGTGGCCGGGTGGATCGCGCTCGCGCGAGGCAAAGGGGACGAGGCGGTTAAGCTCATGCGCTCGGCCGCCGATCTCGAAGACCGCAACGAGAAGAGCATCGTCACGCCCGGCCGCATCCTGCCGGCGCGCGAGTTGCTCGGCGACATGCTGCTCGAGCTCAAGCAGCCGGCGCAGGCGCTGAAGGAATACGAGACCTCTCACGTGCGCGAGCCGAACCGCTTCCGCGGCTACGCGGGCGCCGCGCGCGCGGCGGAGGCCGCGGGCGATCGCACGAAGGCTGCCAATTACTACGGGAAGCTGCTCGCGCTGGCGAAGAACGGCGATCCACAACGCCCCGAGCTCGCGCAGGCGCGGGCGTATCTCGCGCAGCGGTAAAGTCAAAATGGATCCCGGATCGCGTGCGCTGCGCGCACGCGTCCGGGATGACGTTACTGCGCGTAGCGGTTGATGATCTCCGGATCGAACTCGAGCCCCAGCCCCGGCTTCTGCGGCGCGACGAGCATGCCGTCCTCGATCTTCGGCGTTTCCTTCCACAGCCTCAGCGAGCGCGGCATGTATTCCACGGTCAGGCCGTTGGGCACCGCGGCGACGAGGTGCACGTGGATCTCGGGTACGAGGTGGCTGACGATGGGCTGGTTGAACGCTTCGGCCATCGCGGCGATCTTCACCCATTGCGTAGGACCGCCGGCGCGCATCAGGTCGACCATCACGATGTCGACCGAGCGCGCTTCCATCATGTGCCGGAACGGCACCGGCCCGTAGAGATATTCGCCGCCCGCGACGGGCGTATCGAGCGCAGCAGTGACGCGCGCGAGTCCGGCGAAATCGTCGGCGGTCGTCACGTCTTCGAGCCAGTAGAGGCCGACTTCTTCGACGCGCTTCCCGAACGAGATCGCCTGCGCGACGCTCCAGCGCTGGTTGATGTCGCACATGAGATCGATGTCGGGACCGATCGCCTCACGCACGCGGCGCATGCGGTCGGCTTCGATGCGCGCGTTGGTCTTGCCGGGCAGCGCCATCTGGGTCTTCATCTGCCTGAAGCCCTTGTCGACCAGCTTCGGGCCCGCGCCGACGACTTCGTCGAGCGTGAGATCGCGGGTGAGCGCGCCGCTCGCGTAACACGGCACGCGATCGCGGAAGCCGCCGAGTAGCTTCCATACCGGCTGGTTCAGCGCCTTGCCCTTGATGTCCCACAGGGCGGTGTCGATCGCGGTGCAGGCGAGGGTGAAGATGCCGGCGGGACCGCAGCCTTTCGCGGCGGCGCGCAGCTTCTCGACGACCGCCTCGGGCCTTAATGGGTCTTCGCCAACCGTGAGCGCGCCGAGCTGGTCGACCGCGCTCTTCAGCGTCGCCGCGAGCCCGCCGCCGAAGAAGGTGATGCCGACGCCCTCGACGCCTTCGTCGGTGCGCAGTTGCAGGGTGACGAACGTGTACTGGTCCGCCTTGTCCGGGATGCCCGCGAGCGTAGGCGCGCCGGGCAGCTTCACGAGATGCGTCTTCAGGCCGGTGATCTTCATCGTTCTCTCCCTTGGTGTCGTTCGATCGGCCGCCGCGCGCCGTTAGCCCTATACTGACTCCACACACATCACAACGGAGGAGCCAGGACCATGCGATCGCTCGCGCTATGCAGCAGTCTGGGTTGTGCCGCTTTGCTCTGTGTCGTTGGCGCAGCCGCGCAGACGCCCGCCGGGAAACCGGGCGGAGCGTTCCCCGCCAAGCCGCTGCGCATCATCATCCCTTATCCGCCCGGCGGAACATCCGACATCCTCGCACGTTTGCTCGGCGTCAAGATCACCGAATCGTGGGGCCAAAGCGTCCTGGTCGACAACCGCACCGGCGCCAACGGCAACATCGGCGCCGAGTTCGTCGCCCGCTCGCCGGCCGACGGTTACACCTATCTCGTGACCGACATCGGCAATCTCTCGGTCGCGCCGAACGTCTTCAAGCTGCCCTACGATCCGCACAAGGATCTCGCCGCGGTCACCACGATCTCGTATTCGCCGCACCTGTTGACCGTGCACCCCAGCCTGCCGGTGAAGAACACGCGCGACCTGATCGCGCTGGCGAAAGCGAGCCCGGGCAAGCTCAACCTGCCGACCGGCATGGGCGGCGCGACGCACTTCGGCGCGATGGAGATCGCCCAGCGCACCGGCATCAAGTGGACTTACATCGGCACCCGCGGCGGCTCGGATTCTTCGCGGTCGGTGATGAGCGGGGAGACCGAAGTCCTGCTGCTCGGCATGCTGCAGTCGCTGCCGCACGTGAAGAGCGGCCGGCTGAAGCTGATCGCGGTGTCGAGCGATAAGCGCATCCCGTCGCTCCCCGACACCCCGACGATCGGAGAAGGCTCGCCCGCTCTCGCGGGCTTCGTCTCCGGATCGTGGCAGGGCATGCTGGCCCCGGCGAAGACCCCGCACGAGACGATCGACAAGGTCAACGCCGAGATGGGACGCATCCTCGCGATGCCCGACATCAGGGAAAAGCTCCAGACGCAGGGCACCGAGCCGCTCCCGGGGAAACCTCAGGAGATGGCGAAGTGGATGACGACGGAGCGCGACCGCAACGCCAGGCTCATCAAGGCGACCGGGTTCAAGATGACCGAGTGAACAGCGGCGGCTAGTCGAGCCGCACGTTGAACTGCCGGAAGAGCTTGCCGACCAGCTCGTAGTCGGCCTTCACGCGCTGGTTGAGCTCTTCCGGGGTCTTGTGCACCGGATCGTAGGTGACGTTGCTGAGCTTGGACGCCACCGTCGCATCACGCAGCGCAGTGCCGATCTCGCTATTGAGCTGATCGATGATCGGCTTAGGCGTCGCCCCCGGCGCGAAGATGCTGACCCACGTGGTGCATTCGAAACCGGGGATGGTGTCGGCGATCGGCGGCACGTTGGGCAACAGCGTGACGCGCTCGGTCGACGTCACGCCGAGCGGCCGCGCACGGCCGGCCTTGATGTGCTCGATGATGTCGCCGATGCCGGCGACCATCGCCTGGGTCTCGCCCGAGATCAGTCCGACGACGGCGGGCCCGCCGCCCTTGAAGGGAACCTCGGTGACCTGGACGCGCGTCATCGCTTCGAAGATCACCGAGTTCAGATGGATGAAGCTGCCGTAGCCCGCGTGACCGAGCAGCACCTGTTTCGGCCGTTTCTGCGCAAGCGTGATGAACTCTTTCACCGACCGCACCGGCATCGAAGGATGCACGGTCAGCACCGCGACCAGCTTGGTGAGCGGGGTTATCCCCGTGAAATCGCGCAGCGCGTCGTACGGCAGCCGACTGTAGAGGTGCGCGTTCGAGACGTGGGAGCCGACGGTCTGTATGAGGAGGGTGTAGCCGTCGGCGGGGCTCTTCGCGACGATCGCCGTGCCGGTCGTGCCGCCCGCGCCGGAGCGGTTGTCGATGATGAACGATTGTCCCATCTGCTCGGACAGCTTCGGCAGCACCACGCGGGCGGTGATGTCGTTGGCGCCGGCTGGCGGGAAGGGGACGACGACCCGGACGGGCTTTACGGGGTAATTCTGCGACCACGCCGCTCCGGCGGCGCACAGGATGACGGCAAACAACACGGCAAACAGTCGAGCTGTTCTCATGCGGTCCTCCTCCCGTTGGAGCCCGCGGAGCGCGGGCCGTTATTTCACGGCATCACGACATTTCCTTCTCTTTGGCGGTATAGCCTTTGCGGTGAAAGTAGTTCGCGTTGAAGAACTCGAGGATGAGATCGCGGTACACCGCGGGCGGATAGTGCGGCGGGTCGTCCGCGCTCGTGCAGCTCGGCAGGCATTCGATGGTCGAGGCCGGGTTCGGGCTGTAGAAGAACGCGATCGAATAGCGGTCGATGCCCGAGTCGTTGAGCACGCCGTGCGGCGTGGACAGGAAGCGGTCGTTCGACCAGCGCTTCATCATGTTGCCGAGGTTGACGAGAAACGTGCCCGGAATGAGCGGCGGGGCGAGCCATTCGCCGTTGGTGAGCCGCACCGCGAGGCCCGGCACTTTCTCGCGCGCGAGGATGGTGATGAACGAATTGTCGGTGTGCGGCGCCTGGCCGAACTGCTCGTCGTCCTGCGATTCCTGCGGCGGGTAATGCAGGAAGCGTAGCTGCGCGTGCGCCTCGTCCTCGAAGAACGGCGTGAAGTGTTCCGGCGGCATGTCGAGAGCGCGTGCGAGCACGCGCAGCATGCGTTCCCCGAGCGCTTCCATCGCCTTGAAGTAGCACAGCATCGCCGCGCGCATCGCTTCGTGTCCCTCCGGCCACTGGTTGCGCCCCCGCAGCGGCAGCCCGGCCAGCACGTCCCGGTGATCGGCGCCGCGGTCGTGGCTGATGAAGAAGCTCTCGTTGTAGTTGGGCCGCACCGCCTTGTGCACCGTGGAGGCGCGCTGCATGCTCTGGTTCACCGGGAGGTAGCCGATGTTGTTCTCGTTCAGCTTGAGCCGCAGCTTGTCGTCGGCGGGGATCGCGTGGAACTCGCGCGAGGCGTCGAACGCGCCGTCGATGATGTCCTGCGGCACGCCGTGCCCGGCGAGGTAGAAGAAGCCGACGTTCTCGCACGCATGCCGCACCTGTGCCGCCACCGCGTCCGATCCGCCGGGCTCGGCCCTGAACGCGGGGCCGAAGTCGATCACAGGTATCGCCTGCGTCGCTTCTTCGACGCTCCTCACCGCCATGGCCTTGAAGATGTTCATCGTGCTCCCTCTCCCCCCTAAATCCGGGTCAGAGTCACATTCTCGCACCGAAATTCGACTCCGACCCCATTTAAGTCACAAACCTCCGCGCTGTCCCGTCTGTCCCAGGTAAACGACCTTTTTCGAACCATCAGCCATGACCACGACCCTCTCCGAACGCGCCCAGCGCTACGATCGCGACCACGCACGCAGCCTGCGCGCGCTGGCCTACCGCATGCTCGGCTCGCGGGCGGACGCCGAGGACATCGTGCAGGAGGCCTGGCTGCGCTGGGCCGAGGTGGACGAAGACACGGTCCAGCACTCCGGCGCCTATCTCTCGCGCCTGGTGACCAACCTGTGCCTGGACAAGCTGCGCTCGGCGGCCGCGAGACGCGAGCAATACGTCGGCGTGTGGCTGCCCGAGCCGCTGCTGAACGAGGAGGCCGGCTGGTCGCCGGGTCCCGAGGTGCAGACCGAGTTCGCGCAGGACGTGTCCGTGGCCTTCATGCTGGCGCTGGAGCGGCTGTCGCCGCTGGAGCGCGCGGCCTTCCTGCTGCACGAGGTATTCGACCTCGACTTCGACGAGATCGGGCGGCGCCTCGGGCGCAGCCCGGCCGCGTGCCGCCAGTTGGCGAGCCGCGCGCGCAGCCACGTGACGGCCGATTATGCGCGCCGCGAAGTGCAGGACGAAGAGCGCCAGCGCCTGTTCGCCGCGTTCAGCGACGCGGTGCGCAATCACGACGTCGACGCCTTGACCAAGGTCCTGACCGAAGATGCGGTGATGCTGGCCGACGGCGGCGGCAAGGTCAGCGCCGTGCCGCGCCCGCTGCACGGCGGCGCGCTGGTCGCCAGGGCTTTCATCGGCTTTGCGAAGCTGCCCGGCAGCCGCACGTGGCGGCTGGAACCGGCCCTCATCAACGGCCTGCCGGGTTGCCTGGTCTTCGACGACGCGAGCGGCCGACTGGTGCAGACCGTCGCGCTGGCGCCTTCGGCCATGGAGCCCGGTCGCATCGGCGCGCTGTACATCCAGCGCAATCCCGACAAGCTGCGGGGCGTTCTGGCGAGCCTCGGCCGCGATGTCACATCGGACGAAGACGCCTCGTCTTGAAGGTGTGATCACGAGCAAACCATCAACCCTCGACACAGGACACCGAACGATCATGAGCCACACCAACGCACCCACCCGCCTGAACCACATGGAGCAGTCGCCGGACCTCGTCAAGAAGCTGGTCGACCTCGGCGCGACGATCGTCAACAGCGGCCGCATCGAGCAGGGGTTATCGCACCTGGTGGATATCCGCGCCTCGCAGTTGAACGGCTGCGCGTTCTGTCTCGACATGCACGTCAAGGAGGCGAAGCTGCACGGCGAGCGCGAGCTGCGCCTGTACCACGTGGCGATCTGGCGCGAGTCGCCGCTGTTCACCCCGAAGGAACGCGCCGCGCTCGCCTTGACCGAGGCGCTCACCCGGATCGCGCCGACGGGCATCTCCGACGAGCTCTATGCCGAGACGCGCGAGCATTTCAGCGAGAAAGAGCTCTCGACACTGATCTTCCGCATCATGGTCATCAATGCATGGAACCGCGCCAACGTGGCCGTTCGCACCACGCCGGGCGTCTACGACAAGAACTACGGTCTGGATAAGGCGGGGCTTGCGTAACCACCTACTGTGTCATTGCGAGGAGCCGCGATGCGGCGACGAAGCAATCTCGAGGCGCTCGGCGACGCTCGTGCGCCACGAGATCGCCACGGCTCGCTTCGCGAATAAATGGGGTCAGGTCCACATTTCTGTGATTCGACACCCAGCGGCACCTTTGCTCAGGTGCGCCTGCCGGCCAACGGCGCAACCGCAACGTAACGCCGCACGCTGTATTCCGCCGTCCACGGTGCGACCGCTCGGAAAAGGCCGACCTCCAAAGGTACGGCCGGAAATGTGGACCTGACCCCGATTAGGAAATAGCTACGGCGCGTCGCGCGCGCTCGCCATCTCCAGCCAGTCCAGCTCTTCCTCGATGCGGTGGAACGCGTCGTCGCCGATCTCGTAGCTCGCGCGCATGTCGAAGACCGCTTTCCGCGCGGCGCGCAAGGCGTTGCGATGCAGATCGGTGTGCGCCGCGTGCGCGCCGTCCGCGCGGGCGGATTCCTCGTAGGCGAGGTGTGCCTCGAACTCGTGCCGCACGAGATCGGCGAGAGGAGAGCGGTCGTGCGCGAAGCTCGCGAGGCCTGCCTGCAGCGCGCGCTCGCGCGCGGTGTCGACCTCGTGTGACACCGGGTCGCCGTCGCGCAGAGCGAGCGCGCGCATCAGCGCCTTCAGCGTGAGCCCCTGGATCGCCAGGGTGCCGAGCACCACGCAGAAGGCGGTCAACAGGATCAGGTCGCGGTACGGGAAACCTGTGGGCAGCGCCATCGCCGCAGCGAGCGAGACGATGCCGCGCATGCCCGACCACGCGATGAGCAGCCCGCTGCCCACCGTCGGACGCAGCATCGGCCGCGGCGGGTTGAAGCCGACGCGGCTGATCCTCCAGCGCAGGGCGGCGTTGAACGTCATGTGCCAGGCGATACGCACGACGATCGCCGTCACCAGCACCGCGCCCGCGACGCCGAAGTAACGCACGTAGTCCGCGGGCTCGAGCGCCTCGAGTATCGGCCCGACCTGCAGGCCGATGAAGATGAACGCGAGGACGTTCAGCGCGAACACCACCGTCTCCCACACCGCGTAGGTCGGCACCCGGATGCGCGCGGGCGTGACCGCGGGCGCGGTGCGAGCGACCGTGATCGCGTGGCACACGGTCGTGAGCACGCCGGAGAGTCCGATGTGCTCGGCGAGGATCCACACGCCGAACGTGGTGACGAACTGCACGATGATCGCGGTCGGCACGTGCTGTATGCGCTCGAGCAGGCGCACCGTGAGCCAGCCGAGCGCCGGACCGACGATGAGGCTGCCCACCACCGCGATCAGGAACGTCGGCGCGACGCTCGCGATCGAGAATCCGCCGGCGGCCGCACCGACCGCGACACGGTAGATGAGCAGGGCGCTCGCATCGTTCAGCAGGCTCTCGCCTTCGAGCACCGTGAGGATGCGCTGCGGCGGCTGCAAAGGGCGCAGCACCGCGGTCGCCGCGACCGCGTCGGGCGGCGCGACGATCGCGCCCAGCGCGACCGCCGCCGCCCACGGCATCGCAGGGACGAGCGCGTGCGCGACGAACGCGACCGCCGCAGTCGTGAGCCCCACCGCCACGACCACCAGCGCAGTCACCGGCGCCCAGTTGTCCCTCAGGTCGCGCAACGAAGTGTCGTACGCGGCATCGAGCAGCACCGGCGCGACGAAGAGCGCGAGCACGAGCTCGGGCGGCACGGTGAACGCGGGCATCCCCGGCACGAACGCGAGCAGCGCGCCGCCGATCGCCAGGAACACCGGATACGGCGCGCCGACACGGCGGGCGGCGGCCGCGAGGATGATGGCCGCGACAAAGAGCGTGAGGATGTGTTCGAGGGCTTCCACTAGAGCAGCGGCTTGTCGACCTCCAGCGGTGACAGCTCGAACGCCGTCGCGATGAAGCTCGTCATCGCGACGTAACCCGCGAGCGCCGCGACCTGGATGGTCGCGGACAAGCCGTAGCGGTCGAGCATGCGGGCGTGGACCTCGTCGGACACGTGGTGATTGGGCCGCAGGAGCTGCAGGCAATAGGTGGCGACGAGGCGTTCGTCGTGCGAGGCGGCGCGCAGCGCGCCGTCGGCGACCTGCGGCACGAGGGTCGCATCGAATGCGCAGTCCTCGGCCATCGCCTTCCCCGCGGCCCACGTATACGGCGCGTCGAGCTCGCGCGCCGTCAACAGCGTAACCAGCGCGCGGGTCTGCGGGGCGAGGCCCGACTGATACAGGATGTACTCGCCGATGTGCGCGATGCGCTCGGCGACGTCGGGCGTGTGGAGCAGCACCGCGTAGAGCGGCGAGATCCAGCCGCGGCTGCGGATCACGCGATCGAGGAAATGCTGGTCGGCGGGTGCGAGATGATCGTGCCCGGTCAGCGCCGGCAGCCGCGGCGTCGCACGCGTCTCGGCCAGCGGCGGCAGCGATGGGCGCTCACTGCCGGACCATGGCCGTCCGCGCACGCGCAGCGGCTCGAAAGGCCTGCGCTGCGCGAGCTGCGAAGGCGACATCTCCATCTCCATCGCGACGAGCGGCAGCGCGATCATCGCGAAATAGCCGAGCGTCACCACGAGCTCTACCAGCGCCTTGTCGCCGTAATGCGCGCGCGCCTGGTCGAACAGGCCGTCGCCGACGCGGTGATCGCCCGAGACGAGCGCGCTGCAAAGCTCGTCGATGAGCCGCTCGGTCGGATCGAGCTCGGGCGTGCGGCCTTCGCGGATCGCATCGGCGGTCGCCTGCGAGACGCCCGCGTCGATCGACCAGTTGTGCCACGCGGCCCACTCGTACGGCGACTCGAGGACGCGCGAGCCGATCAGCGATACGAAGCAGCGGTCGCGCAGAGGCACGATCGATTCGTCGGCCTGTCCGCGCGCGTGGAAGTAATGCCCGAGCTGCGCGAAGCGCGCCGCGAGATCGGGACTGCTGTTCGAGAGCACGATGAACGGCCCGCTGATCGGGCGGCGGCGTATCGCGAGGACGGCGTCGAAGAAGCGCCGCTCGCCGGGCGGCAGCGATTCGCGATCGGGTTTGGTCACTCGGGCCACAGCAGTCTCCTCGCGTGCGGACGGTCGATTATGAATGGCGCCCGGCGAACCGGCGAGGTCTACGCAGGCTTCTCCGGCCCGTAGAAAACGACCCAGACCGAGAAATCATCGGAGAACTGGTCGTACCCGTGCGCGGTGTGCGCGGCTGCGAACAGCAAATGCCCCGGCCCGATGCGGGTTTCTCCGCCTTCCCAGCGATAACGTGCCGTTCCGGAAGCGACGATATAGAACTCGTCGCGCGCGTGCGGCACCTGCGGTCCGGAGGTCGGCCGTGCAGCGAAGCGGATCTCGACGTGAGCATCACGGAATACCTCCGCGGAGCGCAGCCCTTCAGGCGGCTGCAACGCGCGAGCGGCGGCCGGCGACAGCGGCGCGGGTGTGTGGTCCATCGTTACCTCCCATAATCCGGGTCAGAGTCAGATTAATTCCGCGAAATGTGACTCTGACCCGGATTTTGTCACTGCTCCGCGACGACGGGGTTGCGCAGCACGCCGATGTCGCTGATCTCGATCTCGCACACGTCGCCGGGTTTCATGTTGCGCGGCGCGCCGTCGGTGCCCATCCAGATGACGTCGCCGGGGTAGAGCGTGCAGTACTTGCTGATCTCGGCGACGCAGGTCTCGACGTCGTGGATCATCGCGCCGGTCGCGAAGCGGTCGACTTCCTCGCCGTTCATGCGCACGACCGTGGTCATCTTGCGGTAGTCCGCGCCGCTGACGATCCACGGCCCCATGGGATTGAAGGTGTCGGAGTTCCTGGCGCGCCAGCCGGTGCGGTCGCCGCGCTGCCAGGTGCGCTCGCTGACGTCGTTGCCGATGGTGTAGCCGAACACATGGTCGAGCGCGCGCTCCGGCTCGATGTGCCGGCCCTGCCTGCCGATGACCGCGACGAGCTCGCCTTCGTACTGGAAGAGCTCGCCGGCGTCCTTCGGCTTCACGATCGGATCGCCGTGCGCATTGAGCGCGTTGTTCGCCCGATAATTGACGTCGGGCCGCTGCGGGAACCTGGGTTCGATGCCGCGTCGCCTGGCGGATGCGATGATGTGCTCGCGGTAGTTGAGCCCCACGCAGTAGAACGTCGGCGGGATCACCGGCACGAGGAGCTTCACCGCGCCGAGCTCGTAAGTCCTCGACGTCTCGGCGTGCGGCTCCCACGGCGCGCCGTCGAGCGCGATGACGATCTCGCCGTCGATACGGCCGTGGGCAATCGTGTCGTCCGCCCGGAAGCGGCACCAACGGATATTCATAGTCGATCCTCTTTCATCGATCGGAGAAATAGTGAAAGCAGTCTTTTATATGCGCAACGGCGGGCCGGAGGTCCTGGAGTACGGCGACGTGCCGAATCCGGCCGTGCGCGCCGGGCAGGTGATCGTCGATGTCTGCGCCGCCAGCGTGAACGCGGCGGACTGGAAGGCGCGTTCGGGCCATCACGGCACCACCCCCAGGTTTCCCGCTTTCCTCGGGCGCGATTTCTCGGGCGTGGTGAGCGGGCTCGGACAAGGGGTTGCGGATCTGAAGGTCGGCGACCAAGTCTTCGGCGTCGTGGAGCAGGTCAACAACGAGTGCTACGCCGAGAAGGTGGCGATCAAGGCTTCGATCGTCGCGCACAAGCCGGCGAGCCTGTCGCACGTCGAGGCCGCGGCCATCGCGCTCACCGGGCTGACGGCGACTGCGGCGATCGAGCAGACGCTGAAGCTCCAGCCCGGCGAAAAGATCCTCATACAAGGCGGCGCGGGCGGCGTCGCGGGTTTCGCGGTCCAGCTCGCGAAGCACATCGGCGCGCACGTGATCGCGACCGCGAGCGCGGCGAACCACGATTACGTGCGCAGCCTCGGCGCCGACGAGGTCATCGACTACAACGCGGTCGATTTCACCCGGGTGGTGTCGGACTGCGACGCGGTCTTCGATACCGTCGGCGGCGACGTCGCGATGCGCTCGTTCGCGGTCGTGAAGCCCGGCGGCCGCGCGGCGTTCATCAACGGTTCGGCGCCGGCTTCGCCCCGCGCCGACGTCGTCTCGCTCAAAC
Organism: Burkholderiales bacterium; assembly: GCA_036262035.1. Lineage (NCBI taxonomy): Bacteria > Pseudomonadati > Pseudomonadota > Betaproteobacteria > Burkholderiales > Burkholderiales bacterium. Next base: position 151,225 of record DATAJS010000009.1, read on the forward strand.
CCAAAGTGGGGCGTGACCGCGCGCACCTCGAGCGCATCGTCGAGCTCGTGACGAGGGGCGCCGTGCGCGTACCGGAGATCAAAGTGTTCGCCCTGCGTGACGCGGCCGACGCGCACCGTATCAGCGAAAGCCGTCACTTCCGCGGCAAGCTCGTGCTGAAGGTGCGCTGACATCACCTCATCATCAGTGCGTCACCGCCTTGGTGAGCTTGGCGTCGCGCGCGACCTTCGCCCACTTTTGAAGCTCGTCATTGATGTGGCTCGTCATCTGCCCGGGCGAGCTGCCGATCGGCTCGAGATCGAAGCTCGCGAGCTGCTGCTTCACGTCGGCCGACGACACCGCCTTCACGATCTCCTGGTTGAGGCGCATCACGACAGGGCGAGGCGTCTTCGCCGGTGCGACGATGCCGTACCAGCCCGTCGCTTCGTAACCCGGGATCGTTTCCGCGATCGCCGGCACGTCGGGCAGGCTGGGCCAGCGCTTGGCGCTCGTCACCGCGACCATGCGCAGGCGGTTCGCCTTGACGTGCGGCTTCGCGACGGCGATCGGGCTGAACATGAGCTGCACCTGGCCGCTCACGACGTCGGTCGCGGCGGGCGCGCCGCCTTTATAAGGCACGTGATTCATGTCGACGTGCGCCATCGACTTGAAGAGCTCGCTCGCGAGATGCAGCGTGCCGCCCGTGCCGGAGCTCGCGAAGTTCAGCGCGCCCGGCTTGGACTTCGCGAGCGCGATGAGGTCCTTGACCGTTTTGACCGGCACCTGCGGGTTTACGACGACGACGAACGCGCCCGAGGCGAGGATAGAGACGTGGCTGAAGTCTTTCGCCACGTCGTAGGGCACGTTCTGATAGACGCTCGGATGGATCGTCGCGCTCGCGCTGAGCATGCAGATCGTGTAGCCGTCCGGCGTTGCGCGCGCGGCGAGTTGCGTGCCGATCATGCTGTCGGCGCCGGGGCGGTTGTCGACCGGCATCGGGACGCCGAAACCTTCGCTGAGCTTCTGCCCGACGATGCGCGCCAGGATGTCGTTGGGTCCGCCGGGGGCGAAGCCCACGATGAAACGGATCGGCTTGTTCGGGTAATTCTGCGCGAGCGCCGGCTGGGCGATCGCGGCGATCGCGGCACAACAAAACAGCTTGGAACACTGATTCTGAAACATCGGGTCTTGCTCCTCGGTTATCGCGCGGCGTCGACCGCCGCGCTTTTTCTCATCGATTGCTGCACGTTCGAGCGCGTCCAGCGCGGCTCGCAAAGCTCCATGAAGTCGTAGGTGTAGCGGCGGATGTAGCGGTCGCGCGAGAGCAGGAGCTTGGTCGTCGACGGCTCGAACAGATGTCCGGCTTTCATCGCGCGCAGCTTCGCGTCGCGCTGCGGATCGAACGACACCTCCGACAGCACCGCGATGCCGAGACCCTGCTCGACGCACGACTTGATCACGTCCGCGCCGATCGCGATCACGACCGTCTGCGGCGCGAGCCCTTCTTTCCTGAACGCTTCGATGATCTGACGGCCCGCGGTGAAGGAAGGCTCGTAGGTCACCAGCGGGTACCGTGCGAGATCTTTCAGCGCGAGGCGCTTCTTTTTCAGCAGCGCGTGGTTCTTCGGGACGATGACCACCTTGTCGAAGCGGCGGCAGGGGAGCGCGAGCAGGGCGCGCACGCTCGTGGGGTCTTCGCTGGTGACGCCGATGTCGGCCTGTCCCGCTTCGACCATGTCCATGATCCGGCCCGGATCGGCATGCCGCATGGTGATCGTGACGTTGGGATGGAGCGTCGCGAAGCGCTTCATGATCTGCGGCAGGACGTAGCCCGCCTGCGTATAGGTGGCGGCGATGACCAGCGCGGCCGACTGCTCCTGCCGCACGTCGTCGCTGATCGCCTTGATGTTGGCGATCTCCTTGACGATGTTCTCCGCCATCGCGACGACCTTCGCGCCTTCGGTGGTCACACCGGAGAGCCGGCTGCGGCGGCGCCTGAAGATCGGGAAGCCGAGCTCGTCCTCGAGCAGCCGGATCTGCTTGCTGATGCCGGGTTGATTCGTCTTCAGCGCCTTCGCCGCGCGCGAGATGTTGAAGTCGCACTTCGTGATCTCGCAGAGGTAGCGAATCTGCCGGAGGTTCATGGGGAACCATTCCATATCTATCTAGATGATTCCATTTTATAGCTTTGTGGAAGGTTAGGGCGGCGCTATACTCGCCGCGTTTCCGACGAAGATCAAGCGATTGATGAGCGAGACGAAAGCGAAGGGTTTGTACGCCGGCGTCGGCGAAGAGCTCACGCATTACGAGCTGGATGTAGCAGGCGCGGCGCTCCTGAAAAAGAGCAGCGTGACGCTGCCCGCGAACGTGCAGTACGTGTGGCCGCATCCTTCGCGGCGCTATCTCTATGTGACAACCAGCGATCGCGTGCGCGGGCAGGAAGGCGAGAAGCACGACCTCGTCACTTTTCGCATCGCCGACGACGGCTCGCTCGAACAGGTCGGGACGCCGATGCGCCTGCCGCATCGCCCGATACACGTCACCGTCGACGCTGCCGGCAAGCGACTCGCTGTGTCGTTCAACGGCGCGGGCGTGAAGCGCGGACCCGGCACCGCGCTCCTGTATCGCATACGCGACGACGGCGCGTCGGTAGAGCCGGCGCCGTCTCATCCTGCTGTGGACGCGGGAATGTATCCGCACCAGGCGCGCTTCACGCCGGACGACAGCAAGCTTCTGGTCTGCGCGCGCGGCAACAACGCGAGCGCCGGGCACGGCGAAGATCCCGGCGCTCTAAAGATCTTCGATACGCGCAACGACGCGCTCACGCTCGCCTCCGAAGTGCCGTATCCCGCCGGCCTCGGGCCGCGCCATCTGGACATCCATCCCGACAAGCGCTGGGTCTACGTCTCGATGGAGCGCGGCAACAAGCTTTGCATGCACCGCATGGACGCGGAGGGCAACATCCAGCCTGCGATCGTCCATACCAAGAGCACCCTCGCAGATGAAGCGAGCGGCCAGCGCAAGCGACAGCTCGCGGGCACGCTGCACGTGCATCCGGCCGGCACTCACGTCTACGTCGCGAACCGCGCCGACGGCACGATCGACGACGTTTTCGAAGGCGGCGAGAACAACATCGCCGTCTATCGCATCGACGCACAGACCGGCGAGCCCACGCTCGTCCAGCACGAGGATACGCGCGGCATGCACCCGCGCACCTTCGCGCTCGACCCGAGCGGTCGGGTGATGGTCGTCGCACACGTGCTGTCGCGCCGCAGACGCGACGGCGACTCGATTACCAACGTACCGGTGACGTTGTCGGTCTTCCGCGTGAACGACGGCAAACCGGAATACGTCCGCAAGTACGACATCGAGACCGGAAAGAAGACGCTCTTCTGGATGGGAATCATTTAAGTGCCGGGGAGGAGACCATGTTCAAAGAAAAGCTCGAAGACGCGCTCAACTACCACGACATGCGGCGCATGGCTAAGCAGCGCCTGCCCAAGTGGATGTTCGAGTTCGTCGATCGCGGCACCGAGGACGAAGTCGCGATGCGCAACAACCGCGCGGCGTTCGAGCGCATCAAGCTCAGGACCCAGGTGCTGGTCGACGTCTCGAAGCGCGACCAGTCGATCGAGCTCTTCGGCAAGAAGCACGGCATGCCGCTGGGCATCGCGCCGACAGGACCGGCAGGCATGCTCTGGTTCAAAGGCGAGCTGGAGCTCGCGCGCGCCGCGAAGGCCGCGAACATCCCGTTCACGCTCGCGACCGGCTCGCAGACGAGCATGGAAGACGTCGCGAAGGAAGTCGGCGGCACGCTGTGGTTCCAGCTCTATATGTGGTCGGACGTGCGCATGTCGCACATCCTGGTCGAGCGTGCGAAGAACGCCGGGTTCGAGGCGCTCGTCGTCACGGTGGACGGTCCGGTCGGCACCAATCGCGAATACAACATCCGCAACGGCTATACCGTGCCCTTCCGCTACACCGCGAAGAACACCTGGCCGGTGCTGAAGAATCCGGGCTGGCTCTTCGGCGTGATCATGCGTTACTGGATGAACGGCGGGATGCCCACGCGCGCGAACTATCCGGAAGGCATGACCGAGAAGTTCACGCACGTGTCGAACGCGGAGCGCAAGACCAAGAACGATTCGCTCTCCTGGAAGGACCTCGGCATCCTGCGCGACATGTGGCCGGGCAAGCTCCTCGTGAAAGGCATCCTCACACCGAAGGACGCGGAGCTCGCGATCGCGCACGGCGCGGACGGCGTCATCGTGTCCAACCACGGCGGGCGCAACTTCGACAGCTCGATGGCGCCGATCGAGGCGCTCGGTCCGATCGTGGATGCGGTAGGCAATCGCACGACCGTCATCGTCGACAGCGGTTTCCGCCGCGGCAGCGACGTGGTGAAAGCGCTGGCCATCGGCGCCAAGCTCGTGATGATCGGGCGCGCGACGCTGTGGGGCACGACCGTCGGCGGGGAGGCCGGGGCGGCGAAGACCATCAACTTCTACCGCGAGGAGATCAGCCGCACCCTCGCGTATCTCGGCTGCACCAGCATCTCGCAGCTCAACCGCGACTGCCTCGACTACGTGCCGACGCCCCACGTGCCGCTCACGATGTGACGGCGGCAAGACGAATGAACGTCAAGGAACCTGCGGACAAGTCATGGGGCCGTCGGAGCTCGAAGCCTTTCTCGAGACCGATCTCGCGACGTGGGGCCGGCTCGTGAAGGAGCTGGGTATCAAGTCGCGATAACGAACGGTCTGACGGAGGATGGTGGGCAACATGAGGAGATACGGATGGGCAGCAGCGCTGTTGGCCGCGCTGATCCCCGTTTATGCAGGCGCGCAGGCCTTCCCGGTGAAGCCGATGCGCATCGTGATCGGCTTTCCGCCGGGCGGGGGCACCGATTCGGTCGCGCGCCTCGTGGCGCCGCGGATGTCCGAGCTGCTCGGCCAGCCGATCGTCATCGACAACCGTCCCGGCGCCGATACCAACATCGCGACCGAATACGTGGCGCGCGCCAGCGCCGACGGCTACACGCTGATCATGAACACCGGGATCTTCGCGATCAACATGAGCACTCACGACAAGCCGGGCTATCACGCGGTCCGCGATTTCGCGCCGGTCTCGCTGATCGCGACCAGCCCGCACATCCTCGTGGTCGGTCCATCGCTCCAGGTGAAGACGCTGAAGGAGCTGCTCGATACCGCGCGCGCGCGGCCGGGCCAGCTCAACTATTCGCACGCCGGCGGTCCGCAGTACATGGGTTTCGAGCTCTTCAAGCTGCGCACCAAAACCGACATCGTCGCGGTGCCCTACAAAGGCGGCGGCCCGGCGATGACCGCGCTGATCGGCGGCGAGGTGCACCTCACGTTCGCGAACATCCCTACGTCCACGCCGCACATCAAGGCGGGGCGCGTGCGCGTGCTGGCGCTCGCGGGCAGCGCGCGCAGCGTGCTCATGCCCGACGTGCCGACGATGAAAGAGCAGGGCGTCGATATGCAGAGCCAGGTGTGGTACGGCATGCTCGCGCCCGCCGGCGTTCCGAAGCGCGTACACGCGCGCATCGCCGAGACCGCGATCAAGGCCGCGACCGCCGAGGATGTGAAGCCCAAGCTCATCACCATGGGCGCCGAGCCGGTGGCGAGCACGCCCGAAGCGTTCGCCGCGCAGATCCGCGCGGAAGTGAAGCAGTGGGCGGAGGTCGTCCGGCTCATCGGCCTGAAGCCGAACTAGCGTACCCTATACCGAAGGGGTCTGACCCCAGCCTCATCGGGGTCAGACCCCGGTTTTTTTGCCAAGGAAACAAGAATGTCCGAGAAATCGAACGACGGTTACTACGAAGCCCACTGGCCGCGCAGCCCGCGCCAGCAGATGGCGCGCGAGCTCGCGCCGCGCCTCGACGATCTCGACGGCAAGACCGTCGCGCAGCTCTGGGACGAGCTGTTCAAGGGCGACCAGGTGTTCGAGCTCCTCGAAGAGGGCCTGAAGAAGCGCTATCCGAAGATCAACTTCGTCAGCTGGAAAGTGTTCGGCAGCACGCACGGCGGCAACGAGCGGGAAGCGCTCGCAGCGCTGCCCGAGAAGCTGCGCGAGCACGGGGTCGACGCGGTGCTCTCAGGGATGGCGTGTTGAGGGAGCTGCACGCCCGCCGTGTTGCGGGCCAGTGCAGCGTGCGAAGCCGCCGGTTTCCCGACCTCTTCGCTCACGTGTGAAGGCTTCATCAAGCAGGCGCAGGGGACCTCGGTCGGTCTCGGCATGCGCAACATTCCCCTGGCGATGGTGCCCGGCCACATCGGCACCAAGACCGCGGAAGAGCTGCGCGACTCGATCCTCAACCACACACTGGACGACGTCATCAGGAACCTGACGGTGACGCCCGACGCGATCGGCGACACGCGCGAGCCGCGCGCCCGCGACATCGTGGTGAAAGGCGGTTTCCGGAAGGTCAACGACTACTTCGTCGATCACGAATATTCGGACGGCCTGCCGATCATCCCGCCGACACGCGAGGCGATCGACGAGTTCCTGCGCTACACCGATCGCGATCCCGACGAGAGCCTCGGGACGCTGCTCCCCGACAAGCGCGCCGCGACGATCTGGAGCATCGCGGCCAACGGCGTGATGGCCGGGTGCAAGCCCGAGTACATGCCGATCCTCGTCGCGCTGGTGGAAGCGATGGCCGATCCGCAGTACGGCGTCGAGCACAGCGGAAACACGCCCGGCGCCGACACGCTGATCATCCTCAACGGCCCGATCATCAAGGCGCTGGGTTTCAACTATACGCAGGGCGCGCTGCGCGACGGCTTCCTGCCGAACACCTCGATCGGGCGCTTCTGGCGCTTATATCTTCGCAACGTCGCAGGCTTCCTGCTCCACAAGACGGACAAGGCGACGTACGGCAACACCTGGCGCGTCGTCCTCGCGGAGAACGAGGACGTGCTCGCCAAGATCGGCTGGGAACCGAACAGCATGGAGATGGGTTTCCAGCGCGGCGACAACACCGTCACCATCGCGCGCTACACCGGCGGCGGATCGCTCTCGTCGGTGTCGGGATCGACGCCGGACGAGCTGCTGCCGTATCTCGCCGATACCGTCGAGCGCTTCAACAACTGGCAGATCACGTTCACGACCAGCCACGGCATGGGCACGCTGCGGCCGCTGATGGTGATCAGCCCGATCATCGCCGAGCAGCTCGCGAAAGCGGGATGGTCCAAGCTCGACGTGAAGAAGTATCTCTTCGAGCACGCCCGCCGGCCCGCCTACGACTTCGAGCGCCAGCTGCGCGACTGGAACATCCGCGGGGTGTGGGATCTCAAGGCGGACGTCGAAGGCGGACGCATCCCCAAGGTGTTCTACGAGTCCGACGATCCGAACCGGCTGGTTCCGATCGTGTGGAAACCGGAGGATTACATGATCGCGGTCACCGGCGATCCGCTGCGCAACAATGCTTACGTCTTCGCGCAGAACGGTTTCCTCGGTTATCCGACGGGCAAGAAGATCGAGCTGCCGAAGAGCTGGGCGCTTTGACGCAAGGTCCGTGCGCCACGAGATCGCCACGGCCTGCCGGCCTCGCGATGACCGGTGGTGTCACTGCGAGGCGCGCGAGCGACGAAGCAATCTCGTGGCGCACGTCCAGGTCTTAAAATAGCCGGTCGCACATCAGGAGAATTCGCATGAGCACAGCCGCTCTCGCCAAAGCCCGGCCGCAGCCGACCAAGACCACGCGCGGCGAGCAACTCGTCAATTACATCGCGGGCACCGCGCGCCGCAGCTATCCGGCCGAAGTGACCGACGCCGCGCTGATCGCGCTGGTCGATCATCTGGGCTGCGCCGTCGGCGCATCGAAAGACGCGCCGGCGCTGCCGGCGCGCGCCATCGTCGAGCGCTGGAAAGCCTCGGGCAATGCGCGCGTCTACATGGGCGGACGCACCACGCCCGCGCTCGCCGCGTTCGCGAACGGCTCGATGGCGCACGCGATGGATTACGACGACACGCATGCCGGCGGCGCAGGCCATCCCGGCGGCCCGTGCTGGTCGGCGGCGCTCGCCCTCGCGCTGGAGCACGGTGCGAGCGAGCGCGACACGCTCGCTGCGTTCATCACCGGTTTCGACGTCATGGGCAAGCTCGGCGGGGGCTGGGTGCCGGGCACGGGTCGCAGCCTCCAGCGGCGCGGCTGGCATCCGACGTCGATCTTCGGGCGAACCGGCGCCGCGGCCGTGGGCTGCGTGATCCTGAAGCTCGACGAGAAGCAGATCGCCAACGCGCTCGGCGTCGCGGCAACGACCGCCGGCGGAGTCGTCGGCTCGTTCGGCACCCACGGCAAGCCCTTCCATGCGGGCAAGGCGGCGATGGACGGCATCCTGTCGGCGCAGCTCGCGCAGGAAGGCTTCGTCGCAGCGACGCATCTCTACGAGCTGGAGAAAGGCCTCCTCGACGTGCTCATCCAGAACCGCGAAGTGGAGCCGCCCACGCTCGACGATTTCGAGCGCAAGTGGGAGCTGATGGAGAACCAGATCAAGCCTTTCGCGAGCTGCCGCGCGACGCACTCGTCGATCCAGGCGGCGCGCACCCTCGCCGACAAGGTGCGGGGACGCAAGATCGCGAAGGTCCACGCCAAGGTACATCCCAACGCGCTCGTCACCGCGGGCAAGACCGCGCCGCGCACGCCGCTGGAAGGCAAGTTCAGCGTGCCGTACTGCATCGCGCTCGGGCTCGCGGGCTATCGCGTGGTCTCGTCGGACTTCACGCAGAAGGTCTACGACGATCCGGCGGTTCGCGAGGTCTTCCCGCGCGTCGAGCTCGAAGCGGTCGCCGATCAGCCCGCGTGGAGAGCGTTCCTCGAAGTGACGCTCGAAGACGGCGAGCGCCTGCACGGCGAGACGCAGTGCGTGCTCGGCCATCCCGACAATCCTGTGTCCTGGGACGTGCTGCGCGAGAAGTTCGACGGCCTGGTCGAGCCCGTGCTCGGTCGCGACAAGTGCGCCGAGCTCTTCGATCTCGGTCGCAACTTCCTCAACGCGGGCTCGATCGCGAAGATCGGCGAGCTGCTCGCCGGATAGCGGTCATGGGCGAAGCGCGGATCGGCGCGTAGCTATTTCTGCGTGCCGATCCACGGCTCGTCGCGCGGGTTGTCGAGCTTTCGCGCTTCCTCGAACCCGAACACCTTCCTGCCCGACACTGTTCACAGCGAATCGCGAGCGCGTAAAATGCGTCGCGATGAAAGTGACGCTGCTGGGACACGCGACCGTGCTGGTCGAGATGGATGGCGCCAACATCCTGATGGATCCGGTGCTCCAGGATCCGTTCGAGGATGGAGCGGTCGTCTCCTGTCCCAGGCGGACGATACGCGCCGACAAGCTCCCTCCGCTTTTCGCGATCATCATCTCGCACTCGCATCCGGATCACTTCGACATCCCGTCGCTCGCCCAGCTCCCGCGCGAGGTTCACGTGGTGTGTCCGGACGACAAGGTGATTCAGTACGCCCTCGAGAAGCTCGGGTTCAGGAACGTGCATCCGACCCCGCCGATGAGCCGCATGGCGTTCGAGACCTTCGAGCTGCTGACGACGCGCTCGAGCGTCACCAACATCCAGGAGTTCGGCGCGATCTTCAAGGACAGGAGCGGCACGTTCTGGAACCAGGTCGACTCGGTGCTCTCGGGCGAGACCATCGGCCATGCGCTCGAAGCGGTCGGCAGCGTCGACCTGCTGTTCGCGATGCACGCCAGCCAGAACTTCGGGTTCTTCGACAACCGGTCGGCGGGATTCCCGCACGACAGCCACCAGGAGAACCTCGCCACGGCTTCGAGCATCGGGGCCAGGCTGACCGTGCCGGGCGCGGCCGGTTTTCGCTTCGCCGGTGAGATCGAGTGGTGCAACGCTTTCCTCTTCCCCATCTCGCGCGAGCAATACGTCGCGGACCTGAAGACCCTCGATCCGAGCCTCGCCACGGCGATCGCGAATCCGGGCGACGTGTTCGAGATCGAGGCCGGGACGGTCGAACACCGGCCCGGTGCGTCCGAGGTGGCGAGCATGCTGGAAGAGGACACGTGGCGCCTGCGATTCGATCCGACCGCCGCCATCCCGCCGCTCGAGGACACCAATCCCGACCGATATTCCGACGAGCAGCTGCGCTCCGAAGTGAGCAGGGTGATCTCGGGGCTCGAAGCCTGGCTGCGGACGGCATTCCGCAGCCGGGACAAGGCGCTGGACCCGTTCCGCGAGCTCGGCGTGAGCTATGCGATCGAAGTGGTGTTTCCCGACGGACCGCAGCGCCATCGCTTTCAGTTCGCCAAAGACGACTTCCGGCTCGAGTCAGGGCCCGCAGCCGCCGCGCCCGCTCAGATGGAGCACCGGATCACGGCATCCGCGCTCACCGGATGGGCCCGGCGCGAGCGCAGCTACTTCTACTTCCGCGCGTTCTCGCGCACGTTCTCCACGCTCCACGAGCTGAAGGTGGTCGACGGAGCGCCGACGGTGACGCCGAAGACCCTTCCGGACCTCCTCACCGAATTCATCACCTGGAAGATCGAAGGCGCGGAGGTGGCGATGAAGCACCTCATCGATCACATGATCCGCCAGAGCGCCCGGCCGCCGTTGAGCGCGTAAGCTCAGCTACCTTCTCGGCTCATACCGCATCGCCACCGCCCCCGAGCCGAGCTCCAGCCGGCTCACGAGCTTCAGGTCGACAGGCTTCGACAGGCCCTCGAATAACCTCGGCCCATGGCCCGCTATCCTGGGGTGCACCACGAGCTCGTACTCATCGATCAATCCCAACTCGGCCAATGCCCGCGGGAGCTTCAGGCCTCCCACGGCCAGTCCCTTGCCGGGCTCCCGCTTGAGTTGCCGAACGGCCGTTCCCAGATCCCCGCGCACGAGCTCCGCGTTCCAGTCGACTCGCTCCAGAGTGCTCGACACGACGTACTTCTTCGCCGCGTGGATCACCCGGGCGAAGGGCTCCATCCACGGATCCATCCAATCCGGCCTCACTCCGGTCTGCGCCGGCGCGCGCCACGCTGTCTCCATCATCTCGTAGGTCACCCGGCCAAAGAGCAGGGCGTCGGCCCTGGCGAGGTTCTCCGTGTGGTGCCGGTGCATCTCTTCGTCCGGCGTGATCGCACGATGATCGCAGCAGCCGTCCAGGGTGACGTTGATGGAGTAGCGAAGGGGGCGCATGTCCGAGCTCCTGAAAGGCTAATGCTGAAGCTCACCTGCCGCCGTGCAGCCCCAGAGATTACGCGCAGGCGCAGCGTGCGAGTGTCGGCTCCAATGAATCACGAGGCCGCCTACTCATGATGATAGACCCATTTTCCGAGCCTCTGATGGCTCGCACCGTGGGGATAGTCTTGAGTCGACAGGCTATCGAACTTCAACACCCCGGTAGATGCGTCCGCCGCAAGCATCCAGCCGCCGGCCTCGAGACGCGACACTTTCAGGTCCGGAAGTCTTGATGGCAGCGCAGAAAGATAGCGTGGTACCAGCAGGTCCAGGGACGACGGCACCTCCCCCCGCTCCTGAACAAAGTTGTGTACGGCGGCGACGACAGGCTCGGCGCGAGCTGCGGCCAGAGTGAAACCGATCATCCGAAGATGGCTTGCGAGGTAAAGGGACGGAACGAAAAGCACGAGAGCCAGCAACGCTCCCACCACAACCGCGGCACCGCCCGGACGATGCACGGATAAAATCGCCAGCACGAGGGCGATAATCGGCTGCGCAATCATGACCAATTCGACTCCGGGAATCGACCAAAACCCCAGACCGGATAGGCACAATCCGTACAGCAATACGACGGGCAAATCCATGATGCATGCCACGGCCACGGCGCGGACTACAAGGTTCTTGCGAAAGCTCGGCCAGGGCACGGCGGCTTAACGCCCGAGTAGAGCGGCCACCCAGGCGCTCGCCGCGGCCATGCTTGCGGTCATGTATTCCTCCGAACGGTGCGCGGGATCGATATACTCGCACGTCCGGCGCGGCCTCCGCGCTCTGCGATCGTTCCCCTCGAGGTTCTCATGAAATCCCTGTTCTCCCTGTTGTGCGCCGCCGCCGCGGCGCTCGCGCCGCTGTACGCCGTCGCGGCGCAGCCGTATCCCGCCAAACCGATCCGCATCGTCGTCGCCTACGCGCCGGGCGGAAGCACCGACATCGCCGCGCGCCTGATCGCCGACGAGGTGATGCAGCAGAACCCCGGCTGGCGCATCGTCATCGACAACCGTGCAGGCGGCGGCACGATCATCGGCACCGAGACGGTCGCGCGCGCGACGCCCGACGGCTACACGTTCCTCTACGCGACCAACGCGATGGTGATCAACACGGTACTGCAGGAGAAGGTGCCGTACGACGCCGTGCGCGATTTCGCGCCGGTGTCGCTCGTGATCACCCAGCCGCTCGGCGTGCTGGTCGGGCCGAAGCTCAAGGTCGGCACGATGAAGGACCTGATCGCGCAGGCCAGGTCCAATCCCGGTAAGCTCAACTTCGCCTCGTCGGGCAACGGCTCGCTGCAGCACATCGCGGGCGAGATGCTCAAGAACAATGCGGGGCTGAACGTCGTGCACGTGCCGTACAAAGGCGCGGGCCCGGCGATGATCGATCTCCTCGCGGGCAACGTCGACTTCATGATCACGTCGCTCCTCGGCACGTCGGAGCACATCAAGGCGGGACGCCTGAAGCTGCTCGCGACGACCGGCGCCAAACGCTCGGCGGCGACGCCCGACACGCCCACGGTCGCGGAGAGCGGGCTGCCGGGCTACGAAGCGATCAGTTGGCAGGGACTCGTCGCGCCCGCGAAGACCGACCGCGCGATCATCGACCGCATGAACGCCGCTCTGAAGAAAGCGGCGGGCTCGAAGAAGCTCGAGGACAAGGTCGCGGAAAACGGCATGGAGCTCAAGGCGAGCCCGCCGGAGACGCTGCGCGACCTGATCGCCAGCGAGCAGAAGAAGTATGCCGCGATCGTCAAGCGCACCAAGGCGAAAGTGGAGTGATCAAAGGGCGTTAGTAACCGCAGAGGACGCAGAGGGAAAACGATCGGTGTCATTGCGAGGCGCGCCAGCGACGAAGCAATCCCGGAGCGTCCGTTATCGTCCGCCACGAGATGACCCGTCGCTGTTCCTCTGCGTCCTCTGCGGTTCAATGCTTTTAAAATCCAAAGGATGACCACGGCCGACCGCACGACCGCCAGGCTCGTCGAGCTCGCCACCACGCTCTCGCTCGCGGACCTGAGCGACGAGACGCGCACCGCGGCCAAGGCCCGCGTGTTGAGCGCGATCGCCGCGAGCCTCGCGGCGTTCGACGTCGAGCCGGTGCGCATCGCCCGGAAGCTCGCGCAGCCGGTCGCGGCGGGGCCGCAGGCGACGATCTTCGGATCGCTGCATCGTTGCGCGCCCGACATGGCGGCGTTCGTCAACTCGGCCATGGTGCGCTCGCTCGACATGAGCGACAGCTACGTCATGGCGGCGGTGAGCCATCCTGCGGACGCCTTCCCCGCGGTGCTCGCGGCCGCGGAAGCGCAAGGCGCGAGCGGCGCCGACCTCCTGCTCGCGACGGCGATCGCGTACGAGGCGCAGTGCCGCTTCGTCGAGGTGGTGCCGTACAACCATCACGGCTGGGACCAGACGCCGGTCGTCGCCCTCGGCGCTGCGCTGGGCTGCGGGCGCGTCCTCGGTCTTACGCGCGAGCAGATCGCGCACGCGATCTCGCTCGCCGTCGCGCCCAACCTCGCGCTGAACCAGACGCGCACCGGGACGCTGTCGATGTGGAAAGGCATGGCCGGCCCGCAGGGCGCGCGCGCCGGCGTGTTCGCCGCGTATCTCGCGAGCGCAGGGATGACCGGGCCCGACGGGGTCTTCGAAGGGAAGTTCGGGCTGTGGCGGCAGATGATGGGCGGCGAAGCGTTCGACCTGCCGATCCCCGCGCGCTTCGACGATCACACCTTCGCGGTGCGGCAGACGATGATCAAGTCGTTCCCGATCCGCTTCAACTGCCACGTGCCGGTGTTTGCGGCGCAGAAGCTGCGCGCGGCGATCGACGTGAAGCAGATCGAAACGCTGAAGATCGAAGCGGTGCGCCAGGCGTTCGAGCGCTGGACCGACGTTCCCGAGGTGTGGAAGCCGCAGACCCGAGAGACCGCGGACCATTCGCTGCCGTGCACCGTCGCGATGGCGCTGCTCGACGGCACGATCACGCCCGAGACGATGCGGCGCGAGCGTTACAAGGACGACGACGTGCTCGCGCTGATGGACAGGTGCAGCGTCGAGCTGCCCGACGAGCTCGCGGCGATCGCGCCCGCGGTGCGCTCGTGCCGGCTCACCGCGACGCTGCGCGGCGGTGAGGCCGTCGTCGCCGAATACCGGCGCTCGCTCGAGGACGATACGAGCGATCCGGGATGGACGCAGGCGGTGGACAAGCTCGAAGCGCTGACGCGCGAGCGGCTCAGCGCGGGAGCGCGTCAGGCGCTGGTCGAACGGATCGGGAAGCTGGAGGGGGAGCCCGATCTACGCGATTTGGTACGCCTGACGGAGATCACCGGAAGGCGCGACGCGTAACGCATCACCTCGCTTCATCACGCGGCCTGCAGCGCAGGCCGGCTCGCAGCGACTTTCTCGAGCAGCCCCGTCGCCTCCAGATCGGCGCGCAGCTCGCGCTTCTTCTCATCGGAGAGCTCGGTGCACGGCGCGCGCACCGGCCCGCCGACCATGCCGGTGAGCTCCATCCAGTACTTGAGCTCCGCCGACGGCGTGCGTCCGGTCGGCTTGCCGTAGCCGGTGATCCACTTCGCGTGCACCGCGCGCAGCTCGTTCAGCGAGCGCGCGATCTCGGTCGCGCGGTTCATATCGCCCGCGAGCGCGGCGTGGGTGTAGTCGCGCACCGGAAGGTAGCCCGGCACCTGGTAGAGGTGCGGGCAGAAGTTGAGCAGCCACTGGTCGCCCATCACCGAGAGGTTGAAGAGCCACGGGGTCTCGTCGGCGACGCTGACGACCACGTCCTTGCCGATCGTCTCGCGCAGCAGGATGGTCGCCGCGGGCTGCGGTCCGCCCTGCTTGAAGCCGCAGATGTTGGGGATCGTCGCGAGGCGCTTCGCGAGGTGCTCGTGGATCGGGTAGTACAGCGTGGGGATGTTGAAGAGCACGATGCCGATGTCCACGCGATCGGCGATGAACTTGTAGAACTCGTAGACCGCGTTGTCGTCCTTCGCCGCCATGTACGGGGTGAGGACGATGACGAAATCGATGCCGATGGCCTCTGCATGCTTGCAGAGCTTCACGACCTCGTAGGGGTTCTGGTGATGGCAGCCGGCGATCAGGGGCACCCGGCCTTTGTTCACTTCGACGTTGATCTCGTGGGCGCGCATGCGCTCCTCGTTCGTCATCGACCAGAACTCGGCGACGTTGCCGGAGCAGTAATGGCCGTCGACCTTGAGCTGAGAGATGCAGTGCTCGAGGTTCGAGGCATTGCCGGCCTCGTCGAGCCGGTCGTCCTCGGTGAACGAATACGGGAGGGCGGTCCAGACGCCTTTCAGCATCGCGCGTGCGGCTTGCTTGGCTTCGTGCTTCCGGTATTTCATGTTCTTCTCCTCCGGGCGGGATCGACGCATCATCGCACCAAATCCGGGCCAGAGTAAGATTTCGGGAAATGTGACTCCGACCCGGATTTGGCTATGACGCCTCGCTACATCGCCGGCGCGATCACGCCGCTCGGTCCCGACCGGCATCCCAATCCCATGCCCGAGCCGCTGTTGCCGCCCGACGTGCGGCGCATCTCGTCCTCGATCGAGATCTCGGACTACACCAAGAGCGGCTTGGACGAGGCGATCGGCCGGCGCTACTGGGCGTGCGTGGACGAGCTCGCGGCACAGGGCGCGCAGAGCATTTCGCTGTCGGGCTTTCCGATCGCTTCGCAGATCGGCCGCGACAACCTGCTCGAGCTTCTGAAGGAGACCACGCGCCGCACCGGTGCGTATGCCGACGCGCAGGCCGAAGCGACGATCGACGCGATGCGCCACCTCGGCATGCGCCGCGTCGCGATCGCGAGCCGCTGGTCGCATGAGCTCAACGACAAGCTCGTCGCCTATCTCGCGTCGGCAGGCTTCGAGATCCTCGCGGTGACGAGCGCCGGCCAGTGGGCGAAGCAGGCGTTCTCGATGAGCATCGAGGAGGGCATCAGGCTCGCCTTCCAGTTGGGACGCGAAGCGATGCGCCAAGCGCCCGGCGCGGATGGCCTGCTGCTGCCCGGCGGCGCGTGGCGCAGCCTCGCCGCGGTGCCGGTGCTCGAAGAGGATTTCGGCAAGCCCGTCGTCACCAATCCCATCGCGCAGGTGTGGCGCCTGATCGAGAGAGGCGTGGCGCCGCCGGTGCACGGGTGGGGAAGCTTGCTCGCGCACGGTACAATGGAAGGATGACGAGCTTTCGCGTATTCGCAGCGCTCGTGCTCGTCGCCTGCACGGGCATCGCAGCAGCACAGCAATATCCCTCGCGTCCCATCCGCATGATCGTCCCCGCCGGCCCCGGCGGCGGCGTCGACACCGTGACGCGCACCCTGGGCGCGGCGCTGACGAGCGCGCTCGGGCAGCCGGTCGTCGCGGACAATCGCCCCGGCGCCGGCACGATGCTCGCGTCCGAGATCACCGCCAAAGCGCCGCCCGACGGCTACACGCTGTTGATGGTCACCAACAGCCATGCGATCAACGCCGGGCTGCACCGGCAGCTTCGCTACGATGCGATCAACGACTTCACTTACGTGAGCGATGTGGCGTCGGTGCCGTACTGGATCGTCGCGCACCCGAGCGTGCCGGCGCGATCGATCAAGGAGCTCGTGGCGCTCGCGAAGCGCCGGCCCGGCGACCTCTACTTCGCGTCCGCCGGCGCCGGCTCGGGAACGCATCTCGCATTCGAGCTCTTCCAGTCGATGGCGCAGATACGCCTGACGCACGTGCCGTACAAAGGCGGGTCCGCAGCGCTCATCGACCTGCTCGCCGGTAACGTGCAGCTCATGGCGAGCAACACGATCAACTCGCGTCCGCACGTGCTCGCGAAGCGCCTGAACGCGCTGGCGATCACGTCGGACAAGCGCAGCCCGCTGTATCCGAACGTGCCGACGGTGAGCGAGTCGGGATTGCCGGGCTATCGGGCGGATGCGTGGTACGGCGTGATCGGACCCGCGAAGCTGCCGCCCGAGATCGTGTCGCGTCTCAACCGCGAGATCGTCGCCGTCCTCAAATCGGGCGAGGTGAGGGAGAAGCTCGCGGCGCAGGGCGCGGAAGTCGCGAGCAGCACGCCCGAAGCGTTCGCGCAGCACATGAAGCACGAGATCGCGAAGTGGGCGAAGGTGACTTCGAAGCTCAAGCTGCAGATGGAGTAAGAGAGTGAGCAGACTGTTCGAACGACTGGGTGCGGGCGAGATGGCGCTCGGCGTCTGGATCAAGGGCGGCCCTTCGTGGGTGCCGACCATCGCGCGCGCCGGCTTCGACTTCGTGCGTCCCGACATGATGTTCTCGGCGATGGACTGGCGCGAGCTCGATCACATCCATCGCGCGGCGCAGGCGGTGGGGCTCACGACGTGGCTGCGCCTGCCGTCGAACCCGTGGCTGGGCGACGCCGAATCGCTGCAGGTGACCGTGGACCTGCAGCGCGCGTTCAGCCTCGGGCTGGAAGTGGTCGGCGCCTCGATCGCGTCCGCGAAGCAGGTGCGCGCGTGCGTCGAGGTCGCGCGGGACTGGCATCGTTCGGGGACGGGCGAATATCCCAACTCGAACGAGACCTTCAAGGCGATGCACGCCAAGAACAGGGACGTCGCGGTGTTCGTCCCGCACATCGAGGCGCGCACCGCGATCGAGGAGATCGACGAGATCCTGGCGATCGACGGCATCCGCATCGTGATGCTCGCGATGACCGATCTGTCGAAAGCGCTGGACCACCCGTTCGAGTACGAGCACCCCGACGTCTGGAAAGCGCTCGACGGCATCGTCGAGAAAGCCGCGAAGCGCAACATCGCGGTCGCCGCCAACATGGGCTACGACTACACCACGCACGACCGGATGTCGGCGCGCGTTCGGCGCATGCACCAGCACGGCGTGCGCATCTGCCTCATGCAGGGCGCGGACAACATGCTGGAGAACTTCGCGAAGCCGCTGCTCGGCGACATCCGCGGCGCGACGAGCGCCGCGTAAACTATTTGTCCCCGTGCGTGTGCCAGTACATCCGCGTGCGCTTGCCGGCGAGCGAAGGCTTCACCTGCTGCGCGCCGATGGGTGAGCTCGCGCCGCCGCTGCGGTGGATGCCGCCGAACAGCACGCTCGTCGGCTTGCCGTTGACCGGGAGGAGCGCGGTGACCGGGCTCGGCGGGAGGCCGCCGCCGGTGAAGACGTTCGAGCGCGCCGCGCCGCACACGCCCTGGGTGCCGACCGCGCCCGACGCGTTGAGCAGGTTCACCGCGTAGCCGCGCGCTTCGCCGAGGTTGGCGCTGCACATGCCGGGCGTCGAAGCGACCGGACGGTTGGTGCTGAAGTACACGATGCCGCCGAAGATGAGCGCCGAAGTGACCGTCTGCTCGCCGCGGCCGCTCGCGAGATCCATGTACCAGCCGTTCTGGCTGGACGCGAGGGCGGCGCTGCACGCGGTGTCGCCGGTGAAATCGGCGAGCGTCGTGCCGTCGAGGTCGATCGTGCCGTCGACGAGCTTGTCGATGACCATGTAGAAGCGGTTCTTCACGCTCTCCATGTACGGGTACTGCGTGATCAGCGGGCGCTCGCGGTCGCCCGAGCCGAGCGCGACGTAGACGCGGTCCTTCAGCGCGAGCACCGCCGGCGCGAACTCGAACTTGCGTCCGGCGCCCTGCGTGCGCGCGACCTTGGTCATCGCCCAGCTCGGCGTCGACAGCGGCGAGAGCGTCTGCGCATTCGAGAAGTCGATGCGATAGAGATTGCCGCCGAGGTCGGCGACGTACGCGTGGTCGACGTAGCCGTCTCCGTTGCGGTCGACGAGCGTCGCGTCCGCGATCACGCTGCGATCGGTGGTGAAGCTCGCGACGAGCGAGCCGTCGGCGGCGTCGATCACGAACACGCGCTTGCCTTTGATCGTCGCGCCGCCGCACGCCGGAGCGGATACGTCGGCGTCCTCGCACGCATCGTAGCCGCCGCCGACGATGAGGACCGGGCGGGTGCCGTCGTTGTAGCCCTTGATCCTCGCGACGCGCGGCGTCGACCACGTCTGGCCGATCGCGTCGAGGCCGCTGCTGCAGCCGGTGTCGTTCGCCGCGTTCGGGCAGCCCACGCGCCACTTGAGCTTCGGCGCGTTCGGCGTGGTCACGTCGAACGCGTAGATCATGCGGCCGCCGCGGCGCATGGTCGGGAAGATCCAGACGCTGGTGTTGTCGGCGTTCTGGTAGAGGCCCGCGGTGCCGTCGAAGAAGTAGTCCTTTTTCTGCGGCGTGGGCGAGATGCCGGCCGGTATGCCGGGGTAATCGACGACCGGGCTGTTGTCCGCAAGGCGCTTCAGCTTCGCATGGTGCTCGGGCGCGACGAAGGCCCACAGCTCCTGGCCGGTCTCGCCCGAGATCGCGCGGAAGCTGCCGTCGTTCGCGCCGTAGAACAGCACCACGCCGGTGGTGCCGCCGTAGCTGATCGGCAGCGGGTGCGAATGGATCACGTCGCCGTGGATCGATGCGCGCGATTCGGTCGTGTTGCCGTTGATGTTCTCGTCGTTGACGTCCAAGCCCCGCGTGTGGTCGATGATGCGCTGCTGCTCCGCGGCGGTCGACACGCCGAGCGCCGACTGCGAGACGTTGGCGGTGTTGAACGCGACGAGCGACGAGCAGCTCGACGGGCTCGTGCACGTATACATCGTGCGGTTCACGCTGTAGGTGAGGCTGGCCGAGCGCGGGTCGTTGCCGCGGCGGAGCACCTCGGCGGCCGCGCCTTTCTCGACCGAAGGCCCGTCGGGCGCGTCGGAGAACTGGCTGCCCGGAACGGTCGTGCACAGACCGGCGCTCTGCGGCGAGAAATCCCAGTACGAGCCGCTGTCGGTGGTCCAGTAGCTCGTCGCGCACGACTGGATGTAGCCGGTCGACGCCGCGACCGCCGCGTTGTTGTTGCGGTCGGCAAGCTTGATCTCGCCGTTGACGACGCCGACCTGGTAGCGCTTCAGGTTGCCGTACCAGCGCGGGCGCGAGTCGTTGTCCGGCCGGAACATGCCGATGTAGACCTGGTTCTCGAACTGTGAGCGGTTGGTGGCGTTGATCGGCACGCTCGCCGAGGTGAACACGCTGTTCACCGACTGGATGTCGATCAGGATGTCGCGCAGCGCGGCGAGGATCGCGTCCTCGTTCTTGGCCGCGAAATAGCGGCCGCCGCCGTGCCGCGCCATGCTCATCAGCAGCGCGTTCTGCCGCGAGTCGGGCTGCGCGTTGTAGACGTCGATGGTGTAGGTCGCGACGTTCTGCCGGCCCGCCGCCTGGTTGACGTCGGTCATGTATAGATATTTCGCCCACTCGTCGACGTAGCGCGCGTCGTTCGAGCCCGGGAGCTGGTAACCGCCGTTCGGCTGCGGCATGAGGAGCTGCGCGGTGGAGCCCTGGACGCCCGAGAGCAGCGTAGCCGGCGAGTCCTGAGTCGGAAAGCCGTTGCCGATGAAGATGATGGTGCTCTGCCCGCAGGCGCTGGCCGCATCGATCGGCGAGATGTGCGTGCGCTTGCTGGGACCCGTGTAGGCCGCCGGGTCGGACTTGGAATCGGGGTCGCCCGCATAGCGGTCGGGCCCGAACTGCGTCCAGCTCACCGGGCTGCCGGCGACGTCGGCATTGGCGTTCGCCGGGCTGGTGTAGCCGCCGAAATACTTGAAGACGTCGAAGAGCGCCGCGCTGTAGTCGAGCTTCGCCGTGCCCACTTTCTCCGAGGGCGAATCGAAGTTCTTCAATATGCAGTTCGGCGTCCCGTTGAGACTGTTCGGGCCGTCGGCGCAATTGTCGTCGCCGATGAGCTCGATCAGCGCGTTGCGGTTCGCCGCGGTCATCTGGCGGATGTGGAAGCGCACGTAGGCGCCGTTCTTGTTCGAGCCGGTGCCGGCGGTGAACATCATGAGGCCGATGTTGACGTTGTCCTTCACCTCGGCGAGGAGCCGCCGCAGCGCGCGCAGCTCGGCCTGCCCCTGCTTGCCGCCGTCGGGCCACTTCTGGTTCGCCGCCGACCAGTTCGCGCTGTTGTCGACGACGATCAGGATGTTGGGGCGCGTCGCGGTGGTCGGCGACGTCTGCGCGAAGAGGTCGATGTCCTCGGCGCGCGCCGCGGACGCGCATACGAGCAGCGCCGCGAGCAGCGCGGCCCCGTGCTTGATAAGACGAGCGATGGTCATGGTCACCTCGCGCTTCACAGGCACGACCCGCTCGCTTCGTCCGCGCCGACGCGCAGCCCGATGCCTTGCGACACCGTGACTTTCGCGCCGCCGCCGACCGCGGTCGTTTCGGCCGTGACTTCCCACATGGTGTTCGCGCACAGCGAGTCGCTCGCCGCGGTGTCCGCACCGGCGACGCCGAACTGCTGCGATTGCCCGACCGAGCAGGAGAGATCTTCGGAGCTGTTGAGGTCGAGGTCGGACACCTTGAGTACCTTGGTCGTCACGCACGCCGGCGCGGGCAGGAGCCTCGTCTTGTATTCGGGCGCACCGTCGCCGTTGAGGTCCGAGCAGTACGTGTTAGGGCCTTCGCACGGCTTCGCGATGGCGTTCGACGGATCGACGACGAACTGGCGGGTGCTGATCACCGTCTCGATCGTCTCCTGCGCGGCGTTGAGCGCTTCGGTCCGCGCCTGCATGTTCCCCGACGCTTTCTGGTCGGTCATGCTGGTCTGGAACGCGCTGAGCGAGAGCAGGGCGAGCAGCACGAGGATGACGAGCGCCACGAGGAGGGTCGCGCCGCGCTGGCTGGAAAGCGATCTCACGGCGCGTCCCTCCGGGCCGAGGGATTCACGATGCGCACCGCCGCGGTATAGACGTTGCGGCGATAGCCGTCGTTGAACGGACCCGCGGTGACGGGCTCGCCCGCGGCGTTGAGTCCGAGGCTGTAGGTCTTCACGTCGGTGTAGCCCGCGGACGGCTCGAGCGTGCGCGACAGCAGGTGGAGCTTGGCCGTCACCACGTTCGACCAGTTGGCGGGCGCCGAGCACAGGGTGCAGCCGGCGTAGGTGAAGTTGCTCGGATCGGCGGTGTAGACATCGGGGCTGCCGTCGCCGTCGGTGTCTATGCCGTACTCGACTTCCATACGCTCGATGCCTTCGACCAGCGCGACCTCGGTGTAACCCGAGCCGTTGAGCTCGAGGCGCTTGAGCGTCGGGATGGCGGCGCCCGAGCCGTTGTCGGTCGCGACGAAGTAGATGTGGGTCTCGTAGCGGCGGCGGCCCGCGGCGGTCGCGCAGTCTTTCAGCGTGTGGGAGAACGCGGTGTCCGCCGCGATGCCGAGTGTGTAGGCGTTCGCCGTGGCGCTGCACAGCCCGACCTGCAGGTACGGTTGCGACCCGACGAGCGCTTCGCAGCCGGCGTTGCCGGCGATGCACGTGCGCACGCGGCGCAGCGCGACGACGTCGCCGCCGGATTTCATCGACGCGGGCATGCACGACGGCGCGCCCGCGCCCGCGTCGTAGCCTTGCATGTGGATCGGCAATGCGGCTTTCCAGTCGTCGATCGCCATCGAGCACAGGTCGGGCAGGGCGGCGGGCAGCGCGACGCCCGCCACGTTGAGCTCGCCGAAATAGCCCGCGAGCTGCAGGTCTTCGCTGAGCAGCTCGACCGCGTAGCGGCCGTTGTCGACCTGCTGGCTGGTCTTCTGGAGCTCGCCTCGCGAGCGGCTGGTGTTGGCGAAGATCGTCCCCAGCACCGCGAGCACGAGCAGACCGAGCGTGATGGAGATCATCAGCTCGACGAGCGAAAAGCCTTGCGCGCGCTGGGTCATGGCGTCACGCAGGCCCCGGTGTCGATGTCGTTCTGCAGACAGCCGAACACGACCGGCGCGAGCATCGCGCGGCGCTTGCGCTCGTCGCCATACTGGTTCGCGCCGCACGTGGTGCCGCCCGGCGCGACGGTGGGCGTGAGGCCCTGCCACACCACCGCGACGACGAACTTGCGCGGCATCACCGCGTCGACGTTCACGATGCAGCCGCGCGCCCCGATCATCGCGCCGAGACGCGCGCTGCCGCTGGTCTCGGATGCGCCGGCGAGCAGGTTGTTCCATTCGCACAGGTCGAGCGCAGCGCTCGTGAGCCCCGAGCAGTCCTGCACCGCGGTGCCGAGCTCGCTCGCCGTAACGTAGCTCATCGCGCTCTTGCGGTTGGCCGCGATGCGGTCGATCATGTGCTTCAGCAGGATGGTCGCCTGCGCGCGTTGCGCGGCTTCCATCTCCGAGACGTGCATGCGCGTCTGCAGACCGGCGATGCCGAGCAGGCCGAACGCGCTGATCGCGATGGTGATCAGGAGCTCGATCATCGTCGTGCCCGCCTGCCCGCGCATCAGCACGCCCCCTTGTCGATCGCGGGGCGGCCGGCGAGGCGCAGGCGCACGCAGCGATAGCTGGTCGCCGACGCGCCGGAGGACGTGATGCCGAACGGCGTCGCGGTCGAGTCGGGCCGGCCGTCGCCGCTGAAGATCACCTGGGAGGGGCCGGAGAGGCTGACGCGCGGATACGCGTTCTGGCGTCTGAGCACCGTGCCGCCGGCTTCGGTGAGGCTCCAGCCCCGCGCCCAGTCTCCGCCGACCGGTGCGACCGTCACCGCCGAGTTGCGGGTCAACGCTTCGCTGCGCGCGATGGTGAGCGCGGCGTGCAGGTCGTACGCGGCGGCGCGCACCTGCTGGTTCGCGACCATCTCCGACAGGGCGGGACCGGCGAGGCCTGCCACGATGGCGAACACCGCCATCACGACGAGGACCTCGACGACCGTGAAGCCGCGGGCGCGCGCGCTCACCATCCCGGCTGTCCCGCGCGTGTCTTCGCGCCGTCCTGGTCGAGGGTCAGGACGCCGTCGGCGGTCTGCGCGTCGACCGGCGTCGCGATGAGCCGGTAAGTCGGCGGGCTGGTGGCAGCCGCGGGCTCGACCGTGACCGTATAGTAAGGTGCGACTTCGTTCGGCACGGTGAGGTTGAGCGAGGTGACTGCGCCGGCGCCGACCGCATAGGTGCGCGCGTCGAGGAGGTACTGCTGCTCGCGCGCGGCCACCTCGACCAGGAAGGCCTGAGCGGCGGCGCGCCGACCCTTGCGCATCTGCTCCTGGTACGACGGATACGCGATCGCGGCGACGATCGCGACGACCGATAGCGACACCATGAGCTCGACGAGCGTGAAGCCCGCCGCGCGCTGTCCACGAACCAACCTCAAACCGATCTCCATGCAAAAGGCCTCGCGCGAGGCGTACGGCACGAAGTACCGGGAGCTACCAAAAGGGCGCGTGCGTGGAGCGCAGGCGAGCCGGTACGTCGAGCGTACCGGCATGTGGGCAAGCCTGGCAGTCCCGCCGTCTTAGAACCCCTGTTCCGTAGACCGGTGACTTTGCGAACCCGCTTTTCAGACGGGTGTGCCTTTAACAGTGAGTGGATTAACGGCGGCTTTTGCTTGAACAAGAGGGTGCGGCTGCGACTTTTCTCACACAGTGATTCACATCTTGCGGGCGTTGTGCCTCGCAGTCGAAATACCGACAGCGAGGCGTCGAGATTCCAACTTGTTTCGCCCGCGGTGTGAGATTAACCCGCGCGGACTATTCCCGCGCGTGCCTAGAATGCGCGGGACTTTCCTAAAAGCAGGGGAATCATGGCACTCGATCTCACCGAAGAAGACTGGGCGTGGCTGGAACAGTACGACGGGCTCGACCTGCCCGCGCCGGTGCCGCCGTCGCACGTGCGCGCGAAGCTCGAATCCCTGGGCTTGATCAAAGCGAAAGGCGCCGGCCTCGGCGCCACCGCGAAGGGACTTAAAGCGCTGCGCTCGCGGTCTCTGGCGCGCAGCTGAAAGTTTTCGCCACCAGCCCCCTGACGCCCTGGATCGACGCATCGGCGCCGAGCGCGCGGCTGAAGAAGAAGCGCACCACGTCCTCGTCGATCTTCGAATGCGGGCGCTCGAGCCATTGCGCGAACGCCGCCGCGTTCGTGCGATGGACGAAGTTCCACGTGAGCGAGATGCAGTCGGTGTCCGAATGCACGGCGTGGTACCAGCCGTGCGGGACGTACACCGTCTCGCCCGGCTCGAGCACGAACTCGTACGTCGGGCGCGCTTCGGCGGCGCGCGGAAAGCGTTCGGTATCGATGCATTCGAGATCGGCTACCGCATCGCCCGAGCTCAGGAGCGGCGCCTGGTCCGGCGAGTACAGGCGCCAGGACTTGCGCCCGTAGAGCTGGCATAACACCGCATCGCTGCCCCACGGGTCGACGTGAAGGCCGGTCCGGGCGCCGCGCTCGGAGATGAACAGACCGCGCGCCGGAAAATAATCCACCGTCGGATCGGCCGCCTCGGGCGCGGGGGCGTAGGGCAACACGTAATCGCCCGCCGGGAGGAAGTAGGGCCGCGACCAATAGCCGCGCATCTTCTCGAAGGCCGCGTCCGCCCAGAAGAAATCCACGTTCCGCAGCTTGGTGTACCACCGCACGTACGGCGGGTTCGGCCGGCCGTCCGCGCGGTTGAAGCGCTCCCGCACGTAGGCGCCCAGCTTCTTGACCGTCTTCAGGTCGAAATAGCTGTTGTAGACCTGCACCCGCTCGTCGCCGAACTGCTCGACGAGATAGTCGGGCGTCCAGCGCTCGGACAGGCGCCAGCCGTCCAGCGCGTCGGTGACGACGACCGGCCGATTTCGCGCCATGAAATCGGTCGCGAAGCGCTCCGGGGAGAGATTTTGTAGCCGCTGCGGGTCCATACCGAAGCTTAATGGTAGCTTAAGCGAGGCCCCTCCGCCCCCCCGCGTTGGGGTAAACAGGGCCTGCGGCGGGCCTCAGAGGGGCCTTTTTCCGCAAAACAGGGCCGATCGGCTCGCGGCGCAGCCGGAGCCGTTAAAATACGCGGCCAGTCGCTTTCCCTCCTTCAATCCCCCGAAAGACACATGAAGATCACGATCGTTGGCGCGGGCTATGTAGGGCTCGTCACCGCCGCCGGATTTGCGGAAATGGGCAATACCGTGCTGTGCGTGGAGTCCGATGCCTCCAAATTGCGCATGCTGGAATCGGGCATCGTTCCAATCCACGAGCCCGGTCTCGACGGGCTGCTGGCGAGCAATGCGAAGGCGGGGCGGCTCCTGTTCAGCGGATCGCTCCCGCGGGCCGCCGAGGACTGCCAGATCTTCTTCATCGCGGTCGGCACGCCGCCGCGCGAGGACGGCTCGCCCGACATGTCGTACGTGCACGGCGTGGCGAAGGAGATCGGACAGGCGATCAAGGGCTACGCGCTGGTGATCACCAAATCCACCGTGCCCGTCGGCACTGCCGACCAGGTGCGCAGCATCGTCGAGGGGGAGCTTGCGGCGCGCGGCGCGCGGTTCGACTTCGACGTCGTCAGCAACCCCGAATTCCTCAAGGAAGGCGCCGCGGTCAAGGATTTCATGACTCCCGAGCGCGTCATCCTCGGCGTCGAAAGCGAGCGCGCCGAGACGATGCTGCGCAAGCTCTATGCGCCTTTCGTGCGCAGCCACGACCGCATCCAGGTGATGCGGCCGCGCGAGGCCGAAATGACGAAATACGCCTCGAACGCGCTGCTCGCGACCAAGATCTCGTTCATGAACGAGATCGCGGAGCTCTGCGACGAGCTCGACGTGGACATCGAGCGCGTCCGCGCCGGGGTCGGCGCGGACTCCCGCATCGGCTACGCGTTTCTATATGCGGGCTGCGGCTACGGCGGCTCGTGCTTCCCCAAGGACGTCAAGGCGCTCATCCATACCGCCAAGGGCATCAAGACCGACGCCGGGATCCTCGAGGCGGTCGAGCACCGCAACGCGCGCCAGAAGCGCAGGCTCTACGACAAGGTGGTCGCGCGCTTCGGCGCGAACCTGAAGGGCCGCACCTTCGCGGTCTGGGGCCTCGCGTTCAAACCCGACACCGACGACGTGCGCGAAGCCTCGTCGCTCACCACGATCGAGCTCCTGATCGACGCCGGCGCGAAGGTGCGCGCGTTCGACCCGATCGCCATCGACAACGTGAGGAAATCGGTCCCGGCCGAGTGGATCGAGAGCCGCCAGCTCACGTTCTGCACCGAAGCCTACGAAGCGCTCGAAGGCGCCGACGCGATGCTGCTCGTCACCGAGTGGAAGCAGTTCAGGAATCCCGACTTCGACGCGATCAAGACGAAGCTGCGCGCGCCGGTGATCTTCGACGGGCGCAACCAGTACGATCCCGCGGACCTGACGGCGCTGGGCTTCGAGTACTACGGCATCGGACGCGGCCGCAAACCCGAGAGCGCGCACGCCTAAACAGCGCAAGCATCCGGGCCGCCGGCGCGAGTCCGGCGGCCGCGGGCGCCCGGCTCGGCCGGGCGCTGCTTTCTGCTAACGCCCCCCATGGCCCCAGTCACCCAATCGCTGCTCATCGCGAACATCGCCGTCTACCTCCTGCAATCGGTGGTGGGCGGGCCGCTGTTCGATTATTTCGCGCTGTGGCCGCTCGACTCAGGTTTTGCGCCCTGGCAGGTCGTCACCTACAGCTTCCTGCACGACCCGACGAGCTTCACGCACATCCTGTTCAACATGCTGGCGCTGTACATGTTCGGCTCGGACATCGAGCGCGTGTTCGGGCCGCGGCGGATGCTGGCGTACTACCTGGTCTGCGTCGTCACTGCGGCGGTCGCGCAGCTCACGGTGTCATGGGTGATGCACTCGCCGCCGTATCCGACGGTCGGCGCTTCCGGCGGCGTCTTCGGGCTGCTGCTCGCATTCGGCATGTACTTCCCGCGCCGCACGCTCATGCTCATCTTCCCGCCGATCCCGATGCCGGCGTGGCTGTTCGTCACGCTGTACGGGGCGATCGAGCTCTTCCTCGGCGTGACCGGCACGCAGCAGGGCGTCGCGCATTTCGCCCACCTGGGCGGCATGCTCGGCGGTTTCCTGATGATCCGTCACTGGCGGTCGGGATCGCGCTGGCGGTAGAACCGCCGGGTAGTGTGGTTTTGGCGCGGCCTCACCACAAAATGTTGAGGCCGGGCAGTATTGCCGTGCCGGCATTTTGTGGAAGACGTCCTTTGTGGCATCATCCAACGGGGTGCTGAAAGGATAAAAGGTGATCGTCTACAACCTGGGGTGTTCGAACGAACATCGCTTCGAAGGCTGGTTTGCGTCCGCCGACGACTATGCGCGGCAGACCCAGTCGAAGCTGCTCGTGTGCCCGATGTGCGGCGACGAGCGCGTATCGCGCCTGCCTCACGCGTCGTACGTGAGCAAGGGCTCGGCGGAGCGCGCGCCGAGCGCGCAGGCGTCCAAGGCGCCGGCCGCCGCGCCGAAAAAGGGCAGTCCGCAGTACTACGCCAATCTCGGCGCCGAGCTTCTCCAGACCGTCATGGAGAAAGTGCTCGAGAACACCGAAGACGTCGGCCGTGCCTTCCCCGAGGAAGCGCGCAAGATCCATTACAAGGAAGCGCCGGAACGCCACATCCGCGGCACCGCGAGCACCAAGGAAGTCGAAGCCCTGCGCGACGAAGGCATCGAAGTCGTCGCGCTGCCGGTCCCGCCGCACCGCATGGGCAAGACGCACTGATGTTCAAGCACATCCTGCTGCCGACCGACGGTTCCAAGCTGTCCGATCGCGCGGTCGCCCGCGGCATCGAGCTCGCCAAAGCGGTCGGCGCGCGGGTCACCGCGATGCACGCCATCCCCGAGTTCCGCATCATGGCCGACGAGAGCTTCGTGCTCCCCACGACCATGGACATCAAGAAGCGCTACGAGAAGGAAGCCCGCGCGCGCACCGAGAAGATGCTCGCGAAGATCACCGAGCGCGCCAAGGAAGCGGGTGTGAAGGCGGACTCGGTGTGCGTCATGGGCGACGTCGCCTACGAAGCGATCATCGAAGCGTGCAAGAAGCAGAAGTGCGACGTCATCGTCATGGCTTCGCACGGACGCCGCGGCGTCTCGGGCCTGCTGCTCGGCAGCGAGACCTCCAAAGTGCTCACGCACTCCAAAGTCCCGGTCCTCGTCGTTCGTTAGCTAGACGAGCAGCTCCACCGGCGCGGGATGACCGAGGAACGCGGTCGGGCTCGCGGTGAGCCCGTAAGCGCCCGACTGGAAGATCGCCACCAGATCGCCTTCGCGCGCTGCCGCGAGATCCATGCGATCGGCGAGCAGATCGAGCGGCGTGCACAGCGGGCCGACCACCGACGCGCTTTCCCGTTTGTCGCCTTTCACCCGGTTGCCGATCGTCACCGGATAGTTTTTGCGGATGACCTGCCCGAAGTTGCCGCTCGCGGACAGGTGGTGGTGCATGCCGCCGTCGGTGATCAGGAACACCTGGCCGCGCGAGACCTTGCGCTCGATCACGCGGCACACGTACAGGCCGGCTTCGCCGACGATGTAGCGCCCGAGCTCGACGACCAGCGCCGCGCCGGGCAGGGCGTCGGCGACGCGCGCTTGTAGCGTGCGCAGGTTCTCGCCGATCGGCGCGATGTCGAGCGGCTCGTCGCCCGGGAAGTACGGGATGCCCAGCCCGCCGCCGATGTTGAGCGTGCGCACTTTGGCGCTGCCCGCCAGTCGCAGGGCGAGCTCGACCGCGCTCGTCTGCGCTTCGCAGATCGCGTCGGCGCGCAGGTTCTGCGAGCCGGTGAAGATGTGGAAACCTTCGAACGCGAGCCCGCGCTCGCGGATCGCTTCGAGCGCCTGCGGGATCGCCTCGGCGTCGATGCCGAACTGCTTGGGACCGCCGCCCATGCGCATGCCCGAGGCCTTGAGCTCGAAATCGGGATTCACGCGCAGCGCGACCCGCGCCGGCACGCCGAGCTCGCTGGACGCGCGGGCGAGGGCGTCGATCTCACGCAGCGACTCGACGTTCACGAGGATGCCGCTGGCGACCGCCTGGAAAAGCTCGGTGTCGCTCTTGCCCGGACCGGCGAAGCTCACTTCCGCAGGGGACATGCCCGCGTCGAGCGCGATCCTGAGCTCGCCGCCGGAAGCGACGTCGAGGCCGTCGACCCCGCGCGCGACGTGGCAGACCAGCGCCGGCATCGGGTTCGCCTTGATCGCGTAGTGCAGCTTCACCTCGCGGGGAAAGTGCGTGCGCAGGTGCGCGATGCGCGCATCGATCACGGCGCGGTCGTAGACGTAGAACGGCGTGCGTCCCGCGCGCGCCGCGAGGCGCGCGAGCGGCACGCCGCCGACGACCAGACCGTCGTCGACGACCGGCCAGCGATCCTGGCTTGCGTGTCTCGGCGCGTTCACCGGTGAGGTTCGGTCATTCATAGAGCGACGCAAACTCGGTCGCGAGGCGCTTGCGGTCGATCTTGCCGTTCGCGTTGCGCGGGAGCGGCCCTTCGCGCACGTCGATCTTCGCAGGCGCCATGTACGCGGGCAATCGGCTGCGGCACGCGCCGAGCAGCGCCGTCGCATCGAGCGCCGCGCCGTTGCGCGGCGTGGCGACGACGACCACCGCCTGTCCCAGCGTGGGATGGGACACGCCGAAAGCCGCCGCTTCGCCGACGAGCGCCGTCGCGTAGATCGCTTCCTCGATCTCGGTCGGGCTCACGCGATAACCCGAAGTCTTGATCATCTCGTCGCGGCGCCCCACGAAATAGAGGAATCCGTCCTCGTCGGCACGCACGGTGTCCCCGGAAAATACCGCGGTCTCGGGCAGGACGACGCCGGCTTCGCGGCTCGCCGCTCCGGGCGGCAGCGGCCTGAAGCGCTCGGCGGTCTTCTCCGGATCGTTCCAGTAGCCGAGCGCGACGAGCGCGCCGCGCTGCACCAGCTCGCCCGGCTCGTTCGGCGCGCACGGTGTGCCGTCCTCGCGCAGCACCAGCACTTCGGCATTCGGTATCGCCTTGCCGATCGAATCCGGACGCGCGTCGACTTCCGAAGGCGGCAGGTACGTGGCGCGAAACGCTTCGGTGAGACCGTACATGAGATACGGCTTGGCTCCAGGCAGGATCGCGCGCAACCGCGAGAGCGTGTCGCGAGGCATGCGCCCGCCGGTGTTCGCGAAGTAGCGCAGGTGCTCCGCGATCGACTCCGGCCACGCCAGCTGCGTGAGCTGGATGTAGAGCGGCGGCACCGCCGTCAGGCCGGTGACGCGCTCGCGCGCCATGGTGTTGAGGAGATCGCGCGGGAGCAGGTAGTTGAGCAGCACCACGCGCGCACCGGCGTGGAACGCGGTTGTGAGCTGCGAGAAGCCGGCGTCGAACGATAGCGGCAGCGCCGCGAGCAGCGTGTCGGCGGCGGTGTTCTCGAGATACGACGCGACGCTCTTGGCGCCCGTCACCATGTTGCGGTGGGAGAGCACGACGCCCTTCGGCTTGCCGGTGCTGCCCGAGGTGTAGAGGATCGCGGCGACGTCGCTGTCGATCACGCGATGGCCGGGACGCGCAGCGGCGGAGCAGAGCGCGCCCCAGCGGTGCACCGCGTACGTGCGGGATGCCGGCGGCTGCGCATCGCCGACGAGCACGAGGTGCGCGAGATCGGGACACGCCTCGAGCGTCTCGGCGAGCATCGCGGCGCGCTCGGGCGAGGTGACGAGCACGCGCACGTTGCAGTCGCGCAGGATGTGGCCGACCTGGTCGGGCTTGAGCAGCGGGTTGACCGGCACGAAGACGCCGCCCGCGGCGGTCGCGCCGAAGGCAGCGGCGACGGTCTCGACGCGCTTGTCGAGATAGATGCCGACGCGCGCCGCACGGGCGAGCCCGAGCTCGGCCAGGCCCGCCGCGAACGCATACAGCGCGGCCGCGAGATCGGCGTAGGTGGTCGATTGGGTTTGGCAGGTAAGTGCGATATGCTGCGGCCTCCGTTCGGCGGATGCGAGCGGCAGCTCGTGCAGCAGAGTGGTATCCATAGGTTGCAATGATAGCGAACGTTTGCGCCCGGCCACGAGGCAGTTCGGCGCCTTCGCGGGACGAGGAACAGAATTGGACGTACAGCAGGAAGTGACGAAGGTCCTTGCGGAAGTGCTGCATCTCGAGGGGCGCGCGGCGGGGCTCCGCAGGGAATCGCCGCTGCTCGGCGCGCTGCCCGAGCTCGATTCGATCGCGGTCGTCGGCGTGATCACCACGCTCGAAGAGCGCTTCGGTTTCACGGTCGAGGACGACGAGCTCGACGGCTCGAACTTCGCGACCGTCGGCGCTCTCTCCGACTTCGTCAGCGGTAAGCTCGAAACTGCACGCTAGCGCTCAAACGCCCGGGCTGGAGACGTTCTTCCTGCCGCTGGAGAGCGGCACGCGTTTCTGCCTGCTGCATGGCCCTGCAAGCGCGAAGCCTCGCGGCGCGATCCTGTACGTCCATCCGTTCGCCGAAGAGATGAATCGCTGCCGCCGCATGGCCGCGCTGCAGTCGCGCGCGCTCGCACGGCAGGGGTGGCGGGTGATGCAGATCGACCTTTTCGGCTGCGGCGACAGCGCGGGCGAATTCGGCGAGTCGACGTGGCGCGCGTGGCGCGACGACGTGTCGCAAGCGCTGCGTTGGCTGCGCGAGCGCAGCGGCACGGCGCCGATCCTGTGGGGGCTGCGCATCGGCGCGCTGCTCGCGGCCGAGGCTGCCAAAGACGCCGAGACCGGAGGGCTCGTGTTCTGGCAGCCGGTGCTCTCGGGCAAACAGTTTCTCCAGCAGTTCCTGCGGCTCAAGGCCGCCGGCGAGATGGTCCAGCAGAGCGATCGCGAGCGCACCGGCACGCGTGCGCTCCGCGAGCAGTTGGGCCGCGGCGAAGCGGTCGAGATCGCGGGTTACAGCGTGGGGCCCGAGCTCGCGATTCCGCTCGAGGGCGCCGAGCTCGAACCGCCCTCGGCCGCGTCGCGCGTGCTGTGGCTGGAAGTCGCGGCGAGTGCCGAGCTCTCGCCGGCATCGCGCACACGCATCGAGCGCTGGCAGGCCGCCGGACATCGCGTCGACGCACGCGCCGTCGAAGGGCCGCAGTTCTGGCAGACCCTCAACATCACCGAGGCGCCCGCGCTCGTCGAGGCGACGAGCGCCGCACTCGGTACGTGGTGACCCTGGCGTACGAAGAACGCGCACTCACGTTCGAGTGCGCCGGCGAGCGGCTCGTCGGCATCGTCGCCGCGCCGCATGACGCGCGGGTCGGCCTCGTGATCGTCGTCGGCGGGCCGCAGTACCGCGCCGGCAGCCATCGACAATACGTGCTCCTGGCGCGCCGCCTGGCGAGCGCCGGTGTGGCCGTGATGCGGTTCGATTACCGCGGCCTCGGCGACGCGACGGGCGCGATGATCCCGTTCGAAGAAGCGGTCGCCGACGTCGCCGCGGCCATGGACGCGTTCGCCGCCGCGTGTCCGTCGCTCGAGCGCATCGTCCTGTGGGGACTGTGCGACGCCGCGTCGCTCGCGCTGCTCTACTGGCACGCGACGCGCGATCGGCGCGTCGCCGGCCTGGTCCTCGCCGATCCGTGGATCACGTCGGAGCAGGAGTTCGCTCAAAGCCAGGCGCGTCATTACCTCGCGCGGCCTTTCCAGCTCGCTTTCTGGAAGAAACTCGTCAGCGGCGGCGTCGACGTCAAAGGCGCACTCGCCGACGTCAAGTCGGTGCTCGGCACGCTCGCCCGGCGCGGATCGGGAGCAGCCGCGGCCGCAGCCCCGTTCCAGCAGCGCATGTCGCAGGGCCTCGCGGACTTTCACGATCCCGTGCTGCTCGTGCTCTCCGGCGACCTGACCGCGCGCGACTTCAGGCAGTACTGCGAGACGCACGCCGAGTGGCAGAACCTCATCGCCCGCGATAACGTCGCACACGGTAACATTCCGGACGCGAATCACACGTTCGCCGGCGCCGCGGCGCGCGGCGAGGTCGAAAGACTGACGGCGGAATGGCTCGCCGCGAATGTGACGGGCCGTTCGTAACATCGCAGCCCTCCAGCCCGGATGGTGAAATTGGTAGACACAAGGGACTTAAAATCCCTGACCCTTAACCGGGTGTGCCGGTTCGAGTCCGGCTCCGGGCACCAAAAAACAAGGACTTACGCATAACGCGGGATCCTCGGTTGACGTTCGCGGGACGCTGATGGGACACTGAACCCATGGCGATCATCGAGACCCGAAAGCAGCACGACGGCACGCTCAGCTACCGCGCGCGCGTGCGCCTGAAAGGGCATCCCGAGCACTCGCAGACTTTCACGCGCAAGACCGACGCGCGCGACTGGGCTCAGCAGATCGAGGCGACGCTGCGCCGAGGGCGCCAGCTCCCGACCGCTGAAGCTTCGCGGCGCACGGTCGCCGAGATGATCGACCGGTTCACGACGCAGTCGCTGCCACGCCGGGCGCGCAACAAGGACGCGGTGAAGACGTCCGCGCTGCTGACTTGGTGGCGGGAGCGCATCGGCGACGTCGCGATCGTGCACGTCACGCCCGCGCTCATCGCGGAGTGCCGCGACGAGCTGCTCGCCGGCAAGACCACACGCGGCGGCCTGCGCACGCCCGCGACGGTGAACCGCTACCTCGCCGCGATATCGGCGTGCTTCCGCGAAGCCATACGCGAGTGGCACTGGCTCGAGCAGTCCCCGATGCCAGCGGTCAGCCGTGGCGCCGAGCACCCGGGCGTCGTGCGCTTCCTATCGGAGGATGAAAGAGACCGCCTGCTGCGCGCTACGGCTTCGCACGGCGCGCCGTGGCTGCGTCCGCTCGTCATGCTGGCCCTCGCCACCGGCGCGCGCCGCGGCGAGCTCCTCGGGCTGCGCTGGGCCGACGTCGACCTCGAGCGCGGCATGGTCACCTTCCACATCACGAAGAACCGCGAGCGCCGGTCGGTGCCGGTCGCCGGATCCGCGCTTACCGTGCTGCGCACGTGGGCCGATGCGCGCCGCGCCGACGACGATCGCGTCTTCCCCGGGCCGCTTCCGACCCTGCCACTGAACATCGAGAATGCGTGGCGCGACGCGCTGGCGACGGCGGACGTGCGCGACTTCCGGTTCCACGACCTTCGGCACAGCGCCGCCTCGTATCTCGCGATGAGCGGCGCGACCGCGCCCGAGATCGCCGCAGTGCTCGGGCACAAGACGCTGGCGATGGTGAAGCGCTATGCTCACCTCGGCGAGCAGCACACCGCTGCCGTGGTCGAGCGCATGGTGAACAAGTTTCTTCCGGCGAACGACTGATGGCCAAGCCGAAGAGCGGTCGCTGCGTGCACTGTCTCGCGACGGTCGACGCGATCACCGACGATCACCTGTTCCCGCGCGCGTGGTATCCGGCGGTGATGCCGCACACGCTCGAGAAATGGACCGTTCCGGCCTGCCGCGCGTGCAATCACGAGTACGGGAGGATCGAGGAAGATTTGCTCCTTCGCTTCGCAGCATGCTTGAACCCAGACGGTCCTGCGACCGAGCGCATCCTGATGACGGTCCGGAACTCCATGGACCACAAACGCGCGACGAGCCGACTTGACGCGTTGAAGCGAATCAAGAAGCGTCGGCGCTTCGAAAAGCTCATCAAGCCGGTCGAACAAGCGACCGACCTCCGACGAGTTCCCGAGATTGGCCCCGTTCAACCAAAGGACCGATTCGCGATAGTCGTCAGCGCCGCGTCGATCCGGCGCTTCGTCGAAAAGCTTGTGAGGGGCACCGTTTATCTCACAGAGAATCGGTATATCGAAACCGGGCGCATCGGCGTCTCGATGATGGAACCAGAGCGCGCGGCAGAGGTGCAAGAGTTGCTCGAGCAGTTCGGAGAGCTCCACGAGCGAGGCCGCGCCATTCGTATTCGGAAGGCGGTCGCTGCCGAAGCGCCGAGGGACCCGATCTTTGTGTTCGACCTTTGGGATCAGTTTCGCGTCTATGCTTACGTCGAGGACGAGCTGCGCGAGAGCGGGCGATGATGATGAATGGGGAGGCGAAATGAGCGTGATGCCCGTTGCAGTAGCCATCGCGTGGCTGGCGATCACCGCGGCAGCGAGTGTGTCCGAGGCGGCGGAGCCTTCGATCGTTATATCTGATGGCAATAGCTTGCTCCGCGTGTGCCAGGAAGCGGTCGACGGGGTCAATAATCCTCGGGAGAAATTGGGCGAAAGCGACGCCGTACGGCGAGGCGCTTACACAATCGCGTGCGCGAACTTTCTGCAGGGCGTTACTCAGACGAACATCTTGTTCCACCCAGGTCCGACGGCAGCACCGACACCGTGCCTGCCGGAGAATGGCGTCTCTAATAGCCAAGCAGCGCGGATTGTCGTGAGGTTCTTGCAGGCAAACCCTGAGCAGCTTCACCAAGCAGCCGTGATTAACGCAATCCTCGCTCTGGACTCGGCATTTCCTTGTCCCAAAACCAAGGGCCGCCGCTGAGAAATAGAGGAGGTTTGCAAGGCCGATCTGATCGGCGAACACTGGGCCCGAGCGCGATGCGCGAACATCGCGAGCGGCTGACCTCAACGCAGCATCACTGGAGCTGACGCCATGACGCACGTCCCGTAAGCCTTCGGCGCTTCCCGCAGTTTCCGACGTTCCATTCGAAACCCAGCGGAGTGAGGCGGCCGGCGGGCCTGCGCGAACAGGACACCGCCGACCTAACCGCCGCGCCCGCGATCTCACTGGAAGATCACGACCATGACGGCTACCAACGATTCTACAGTTTCACCTTCTGCCGCACATTCAGTCCCCGGGCATAGGACATACACGATCCCCAGCAAGACGATCGACGACGCAGCGTGCGCCCTCGAGGGCCTCGCTGCAATCGTGCGTCTCGTCGCCCAGCAGCTCACCGACATGACGGACGAGGATGCCGCGCTGCTCAGCGTCGCGGCCTCGCTCGACCATCTCCGCGAGCACCTCGGGGAATATGTCGAGGTGCCACGCTGAGCGAGGTATGATCGACTCACCCCAGCGCAGCCGCGACGGCGGCGGTGCGGCACCCTCGGGCCGCACCAGCGCTGGTTCTTCTCCCGAGGATGCGCGAGGGCGCGACATGGCGGCCGATCCGCCGAGCCACACGACTGAAGAAGACGTCGCGGACGCCTATGAGCAGGAACAGGCGCTTTGGCGAAACCTGTACGACACCGAGCGTTCGCCCATCTGGTACTCGGCTGAACTGGCGCGCGCACGCGGGTTCGCCGCGATGGTTACGCGCAGAGCGATCGACATCGTGGCGAAAGAGGGCCTCCCGATCATTGAAGCGATCCAAGTCGCGCGGTCATGGCACTACACGAACTCGGCATATTCGTGGATCGAACTCGACCTGCGTTATGGCCTCGCAGGTGACGAGATCGTCGACCCGCGCTTTGCGCGCCTGCTGGCCGCCTGCCACGTCCTGACGCATCGAGGGACGTTGCGCGACGCGCTGGCGGCTGGGAACGAGGCCAGACTATGGCGCGAGCTGCACTGGATCACCCGCCACGGCGGCACGATCTTGCGCGCCGATCAGGTGCTTTCGGTCGAAGGCGACCAGTCCGAGAAAGGGCGTGAGCTTGCCGATGCGCGGTGGGGCTGGACGCGCGCATTGAAGTTGAAGGCGGTCGATCTATTCCAAGCCGGCGGTTACACGAAAGCCGCCGTAGCGGCGCGCGACATCCATCCTGAACTCGAGCGATTGTGCCTCGAGCATGAGCGCGAGACTGGCGAGACCGCAGAGCGCGTCAGCCTCGAAACCGTCCGCGACTGGTTGCGCAAGCACATCCAGAGCGTCCGAAAAGCCACGTCCGAAAAATAAATAAGTGGGGTATGCGCGCATAACGTAGGGTATGCGGCGCATACCCCACTTGAACTTCGGCGTGCACTGTTCAGAATCGCCCTCGGTTGTTTAGATGAAGAGGGCGACGAATGGAAACCCACCACACGATCAAATCGTTTTCCGAGAAGCATCCCGCATACACCCCGGGCGCCGTTCGGTGTCTGATCTTCAAGCGCGGCAAGAAGCTTGAGGAGCAAGGAGCGATCTACCGGCGGGGCGCCCGTGTTGTCATCGTCGAGGAGCGATTCCTCGAGGTGATGAAGCGCGACGATGCCGCGGTGTCTGCTTGAATCGCGCGCAGCGTCGCGCCGCCGAGAACGCCCCGCCCGACACTCGGCTCGCCGAGCTCGAGCAGCGCGTGCGCGCGATGGATGCGCAGCTGTTGACGTGCTCGGCCGAGATCCTCGCGCTGAAGCAGCAACTCACGAGTCCCGCGGCCGATCTCCTCATGGCGCAGTTCGAGAAGATCGGCGTCGAGATCGTCGCGCGCATGGCTGCGGGCACGCCGCTTCCAGCCAATGCGGACAGCTGGGGCAAGTTCATCGCGGACACGCTGGACGGTGCCCGCGCGACTCCGGAGAGTCGCTGATCGTGCCGAACATTGCCGCGGCGCCAGCGATTCAGCTCAGGCGCCGGTGACGGCATGGCATCCGACTCGCTCAAACGGTTTCGCTTCGAATGGGAGCGGCGTATCTGCGCACCTGGCGGACCTCGCAGGCCGCCGACGCGTCACGTCTGCCTCACATTGGCGACGCACTGGAATCAACGCTCGACTGAGATTTGCGTGTCGTTCGAGACGCTCGCGATCGAGACCGGCATGAACGAGAAAGCGGTCCGCACCCATATCCGGCATGCGATCGACGAAGGCTGGTTGATGCGCTGGATGCGCGGCAACGGACGCGGCTGGAAGGTCAGCGTCTATGGGCTGTCGTTTCCGGCCGATGGTGCGGGCTGTAGTTCCGGACCTCATGCGACCATGGTCCGGGCCGACGTTCCGCACCAACACGGCGATGGTCCGGGCCCTGCTACCGGACCAAGCGCCGATGGTGCGGGCCCTACGCCCGGACCTTCCGACGGAATTCCATCCGACGCACTTGGTCCGGGCTTTCGGTCCGATGGTCCGGGCTTTCAGTCCGTTGGTCCGGGTCGTCAGTCCTCCATGGTCCGGGCCGACGACCCAACTAACATGGTTTTGAACACAGAATTAACACGTACAAGCAACACGGGCGCCGTTGGCGCCGCGCCCGCCGAAGGCGAAGAGCGACACGGCAAGCCCGATGCGGCAGAGCTGGCACGCGGCCTCGCCCGCAAGTTCGCGCGAGGTGTGCAGTGACCGGCACATTCGGCAAGCCGACCAAGCGAGCAATCAATCGCGCCCTGAAGGAAACGGCCAAGCTCGTCGGCATGACGCCGCGCGAACGCGCCGTCGACAGGCTCGAGCGAGCGAAGCGCGCGTTCTCGAACGCTGCGGCGGCAGCGCTTCAGAACACGCCCGGCGCTGCCGGGATGGCCGACGTCGCGATGAAGGAAGTCGAGCGCGCACGTGCAGCCCTCGCAGCGCTCGACGCAGCAGCGGAGCCGAAGCCGTGAAGCGCCTCGAGAGCCTGACCCAGTGCAGCGAGCCAGGGTGCACGCGCTTCTCGCTCTACGCGAAGTGCTTCCTCCATCGACGCGCGCCGGACGTGCGCACGATCAGCCGCGGCGAGCTCGCACGACGCGCGCGTGAGGATGCCGAGCGGCGCGATCCGCTTTTCAACGCCGAGGAGCAGAGCTGATGACCGAGGGTAGGGGTGGGGAAAATCCTTCGGGGATCGATCCCGGGGGACCGCGCCGCACCTTTCCGCGAATAGCCGCGAATTTCGGACCGGGGGTCAACGACCCGCGGTTCGGCAGGAGGTGAGGGCGCGATGGCGAAGTGCATCGACTGCGAACTCGACATGTCCACGGCAGACGGTTGCGGGATCGAGGTCGTGGTTTATCCGGATGGATCGACGCTGCCCGCGGTGCCATGGCAGGGGCCGCGGCGCTGCCGCGACTGCAACGCCGCGCCGGGCTTCGTGCATCACTGGAATTGCTGCGTCGAGCGGTGCCCGCAGTGCGGGCGACAGCTCATTTCGTGTCCCTGCGACACCGTGAAGCCGGTGGTGCACTGACATGGCTTGGAGCCGCGACAGCCGTCACGAGCGCGGGTACGGCTCCGAATGGGACCGCCTGCGGGCGATCGTCCTCGAGCGCGACGACCACCTTTGCCGATGCCCCGCATGTCGCCCACCTGGCGGCAAGGTTCGCCTGCGGGCGGCTACCGAAGTCGACCATATCAAGCCGAAGGCCGAAGGCGGCACCGACGAGCTCGAGAACTTGCGCGCGGTGAACGAGGATTGCCATCGGGCCCTGACCATCGCCCAGCAGGGAAAGAAGCGCAGGAAGTCGCGCGGCGTCTCGGTCGACGGCTGGCCGCTCGATCCCGACCATCCCTGGAACATCAAGTCGACAACGAAAGGAAGGTGAGATGGACAAGACCCTCGGCACCGCACTGCTCGAGGCCGCCGCGCGATACGGCGAGGCGCGCCTCAACGAACTGCCGCCAGCAGCGCGCGAGCGCGCGCAGGCGCTTTTCCAAAACGGCGGCACGGTCGAATTGCGCATC
This sequence comes from Burkholderiales bacterium, assembly GCA_036262035.1. Lineage (NCBI taxonomy): Bacteria > Pseudomonadati > Pseudomonadota > Betaproteobacteria > Burkholderiales > Burkholderiales bacterium. Next base: position 191,627 of record DATAJS010000009.1, read on the forward strand.
AACGCGATGAAGCAGCCGCAGCTGCGCATGGCGATGCTCGACCGCGACGGGAATGAGTTCGGAGAGCTCGGCACGCTTGCTGTCGATCTTGACGGCTGAGACCTCTTGCAACTTTTCGAAAGGCTGGCTACCTTTCGCGCATCGCGACCTCAGCGCCCGGACCACAGGGCGCCGCGAAGCGGGGCCAGCCCCGCGCAGCGTGATCGGGCCAGCCTGAGCACGCACCCTGAGACCAAGGTGAGCGACCGCATGTGCGGCCGTTCGGTTTCGGCGTGCGCTCGTGGCGACGCCAGTCTTACGAAAAGGACGATCACGCGATGAAAAAAGCGCAATATCGCGCCGCGATCACGGCAGCCATCGGCGCTCTGTGCACCCTCCCTACCACCGCAGCGGCGGTCGCAGCGCACTTCGGGATGACTCCGGGCGCGCTCATCTTCAACGATGGCGAGACCGTTGAAGAACTCCAGCAGCGCATGATCGATCTCCGCGACGAAGCGCAGGGGATCGATGCGCGGTCGAGGGTCGAGAACCGCGAGCCGAACGCGGAGGAGCAGCAGCGCATCAACGAAATCTTCGCCGAGTTCGAGAGCGTCGAGGCGCGAGTCGACATGGCGCAGCGTCGCTCGCCCGTCTCGGCGGGGACTTCGATGACGACGCGTCGCGTGGAGGCGAACGGCTTTCAAAGGCAAGTCCCGGAAGACCACACCACGCGCGCGCAGCAGGCGCGGCAACAGCGCGAGCCGCGCGCGTCGGTTCCCGCGTCTCCGCGCAGCACCTCCGCCGGATCCGGTGGCTTCCGTGACGAGGCCGAGTTCTTCATGTGCGTGATGCGGGCGAGCGCGCAGGGCGGCCGCGTCGACCCGCGCCTCGTGGCGAACGCGCCGACCACATACGGTCAGGAAGGTGTCGGTGCCGACGGCGGCTTCGCGGTGCCGCCGGACTTCCGTGAGAACATCGTTCAGAAGGTCATGGGCGAAGACTCGCTGCTCTCGCGCACCGACCAGATGACGACCTCGAGCAACGCGATCACCGTGCCGGCGGACCAGACGACGCCGTGGCAGGAGACCGGCGGCATCCAGGCCTACTGGGAGTCGGAAGCGGGCCAGAAGCAGCAGTCCAAGCCGTCGCTGTCGGGCCTCACGGTGAAGGCGAACAAGATCATCGCGCTCGTGCCGCTCACCGACGAGCTCCTCGAGGATGCGCCCGCGATGGCATCGTACGTCAACCGCAAAGCGCCCGAGAAGATCGACTACAAGGTCAACGCTGCGATCATCGCGGGCACCGGCGTCGGCATGCCGATGGGGATCCTGAACTCGCCCGGCACCGTCACGGTAGCCGCGGAATCCGGCCAGGTCGCTGACAGCATCGTCTACGACAACATCGTGAACATGTACGGTCGGCTGCCCGCGCAGTCGAAGCGGCGAGCGGTGTGGCTGGCCAACGCGGACATCGAGACGCAGCTGATGAAGATGAAGTTCCCGGGCAGCGACGCGAACCCGGTGCCGGTGTATCTGCCGCCCGGCGGTCTGAGCGCGTCGCCGTACGGCACGTTGCTCGGTCGCCCGATCATCACCTCCGAAGCGATGCCCGCGCTCGGCGACGCCGGCGACCTCGTGCTGGCCGACCTGTCGCAGTACCTGAGCGTCGTCAAGGCGGGCGGCATCCGTCAGGACGTTTCGATCCACGTGTTCTTCGACTACGACGTCACCGCGTTCCGCTTCGTGCTGCGCGTCGGCGGCCAGCCGTGGTGGAACGCGCCCATCGAGCGCACGAACGGTCAGGCGAGCCGCGCGTTCTTCGTGAAGCTCGGAGCGCGCTGATTGCGAATCTACGGGCCAGCGCTCGTGATGCCGGGGTAAGCGGATGAGTGCCCGGCTCAACAACACAACCTTCCGCCGCCGCGCCGCGCCCGCACGTCTTCCGGGCGCGGCCGGCACCTCCCATCTCCTGATGAGGTCGACGTCGTGATCGCCGGTACGCTCGAGATTCAGATGATGGCGAACCTCGCGAAGCTCACGAAGGACATGGGCGACGTCAAGAAGCTCATGGGCGACGCGGAGCGCCAGGTCTCGACCTCTGTCCGCCGGATTCAGGGCCTGCTCGCGGGCATGGGCATCGGTCTGGGGATCCGCGAGCTCATTCGTTACGCCGACACGTGGGCGAACCTGGAAGGACGGATCAAGCTCGTCACCGGCAGCACCGGGGAACTAGCGAAGACGCAGGAGCGCCTGTTCCAGATGGCGCAGCGAACGCGGGTGGGCTTCGAGCAGACCGCTGACACCTACACGCGCATTGCTCGATCTACCCAGACGCTGAACGTGACCGAGCAGCAGCGCCTGCGCGTCACCGAGTCGATCAACAAGAGCCTGATCATTTCGGGGGCGGCGCAGGAGAGCGCCGCCGCGGCGCTCATGCAGCTCGGGCAAGGCTTCGCCTCGGGCACGCTGCGCGGCGAAGAACTGAACAGCGTCCTCGAGCAGACGCCGCGGCTCGCGCAGGCCATTGCCGACGGCCTCGGTATCAGCGTGGGACGGCTGCGCGAGCTCGGCCAGCAGGGCAAGCTCACCGCAGACGCGGTGTTCAACGCGCTCCTGCGGCAGGGCGAGATTCTCGACCGCGAGTTCGAGAAGATGCCGAAGACCATCGCGCAGTCGTTCACGCAGCTGAACAACTCGCTCATGAAGTTCGTCGGCACGGCGAGCGAGGCCAATGGCGGTGCCAAGGCGCTCGCCGACCTGATCACGCTGCTCGCCGAGAACGTCGAACTCCTCAATGTGCCGTTGCAGGCGCTGATCGTCTTCGGCGGAAACGTTGCGTTCGTACTGCGCGGCATCGGCATGGAGATCGCCGCGATTGCCGCGCAATCCGAGGCCCTCATGCGTGCGGTCCGCGCCGCAGCGACTGGCGATTTCGCCGGGGCGGCCGAGGCCCTGCGCAACTTCGGGAAGCTCCGGGAAATGGCGCAGGAGGATGCGGCGGAGGCGCGCCGGCGCTTCGACGAGTGGGAAAAGAGCATCCTCGACGGCGGCAAGAAAGTCGCCGACGCGGTCAAGCTCAGTGCCGACGTCATCGCCCAGAATCAGCGCGAACTCAACCGCGCGATGTCGCTGACCCGCCCGTTCGCCGACCCCCAGCTCGCGAAGGAAGCGCGCGAAAAGGCGCTCACCGCGGCGAAGCTGCAGCTCGAAGACCAGCGCGACTTTCTTGAAATGGTGCGTGCGATCGACGAGGCCGAATACCGGGCCGGGTTGCTGAGTGCGCAGCAGTTCTACGAGAAGCGACACCGCATGCAGCAGGTGGCGCTGCAGGTCGAACTGGCGGGCATCACTCAGCTGATCGCCGCGCAAAAGGAAATCGAAAAGAACGGAAAGCCCGACGAGCAGCTGGCCGCGACCAAGGAAATCATGGAACTCGAGGCGCACCGCATGATCGTTCAGCGGACCGCGACCAGAGAGCGCAGCCTTCTGAAGCTTCAGGAAGAGCAGGACCTGCGCGAGCTCGCGAATCTCTGGCTGAAGTCGTACGAGGCGATGGCTTCGGCGGCCGACGACCTCGAGCAGCAGTTGATCGAGATGGGGGCGGCGCGGAACGCGGCGTTGTCGACCCAAGCCCAGGATGCGCAGTTTCAGCAGAAGCTACTCGAGATGGAGCGCGGCGCCATCGCGACCCTCGGCGCGGGCTACGACGAACTCACGGCGCGAACGATCGACTATCACACCGCGATGCAGGTCGAGATCGAGCGGCGACGCTTGAACAATGACCTGAAGGCCGAGCAGCACCGCATCGACCAGCTGCTGATCTCGGACGCCGAGAAGGCTCTGCAGAAGCAGTCAGCCGCCGCCGACTTCCAGCGGCGCGAGGCGCAGCTTCCGGACGAAATTCGCCGGCGCAACGAAACGCAGGTGCAGATCAACGAAGCCAAACGGGTCGCCGATGCGCAGCGCGATGTGCAGGTCGACATGTGGCGCTCCATCGACGAGACGGCGCGCGACACATTCCGCTCGATCTTTGACAGCGGCAAGTCGACGTTCGAGCGACTGCGCGACACGCTGAAGAACACGCTGTTCGACCTGCTGTACCAGATGACGCTGCGGCCATTCCTAATCCAGGTCGTGACCACCGTCGCCGGAACCGACGTCGCGCGCGGTGCGTTCGGCGCGGCGGGCACGCTGGCGACGCAAGGTGGCGCCGGAGGTATCAGCGGCATCGGCGGCGCGCTGAACTCGCTGCAAAGCCTTGGCAGCCTCAGCAACATCGGGGGCCTTTTCAGCTCTTTCCCCGGGAACAATCTCGGCCTGACGCTCGCCGGGGGCGTGCAGAAGCTCGGCGTGTCGCTCGGTTCCGAGGTGATAACGGAGTTCGGAAACACGCTCAACACGTTCTTCGGCGAAGGTCTCGGTGCGACCTTGGGCAGCGCCGCGCCGTTCATCGGCGCCGCGATTCAGCTCGCCATGGGCAACGCGCGCGGCGCGGGCTTCACTGCCGCGGGCGCCGCGATCGGCTCTATCATCCCGGGCATCGGCACCGCGCTGGGCGCCGTCATCGGGTCGCTCATCGGGTCGCTGACCGGCAAGAACAAGATTCCCGCGAAGGTCATCGATAGCTCATACGTGCACGCCCTGAACGCGAACGCGCCCGCGGCCTATGGTGGCTCGAGCGGCGGACAGCAGGTGCTCGAGCCTATCGTGAAGACCCTCGGCGAGATCGCCAAGACGCTCGGCATCACGCTTCCGGCGTATGCACTCAGCTACGCGTCGAACACCGGAAAGAACAGCCAGGAGCCGAACTTCGGCCTCGACGCGTCGATTGGGCTCGACCGAAACGTCTTTAAGGTGGGCGAGTGGCACGGCTCGCCGGTAGCGCTCACGCAGGAGAACGTGCAGCGTGAGGCGGCGCGCGCGATGCTCGAGGTCATCCGCAACGCCCAGCTGCCGAAGTATCTGGCCGATTTCTTCGCGACGGTGAAGCCCGCGGCCGAGCTCTCGAAAGATCAAATCGACGAGGTGCTCGCGTACGCCGCTTCGCTCAAAGAGCTCAACGAGGTGATCGTCAAGATCGCGGACATCAGCGGCATCAAGGCCACGTCCGAGGAGCTGCTCGCCGTCTTCGGTGACATTCAGACAGCAGTGCCGATGCTCAACGGCTACTACGAGGCGTTCTTCACCGCCGCCGAGAAGCAGGCGAACGCGCTGAAGGGCGTGAACGAGCAGATGGTCGCGCTGGGCATTTCGTCGCTGCCGCGCACGCGTGCCGAGTTCCGCGACCTGGTCGAGGCGCAGGATCTTGCGACCGACGCGGGGAAGCGTATGTTCGCCGCGCTGATCTCGATCGCGCCAGCGTTCGCCGCGGTGACGGAGGAGATCGCCGAAGTCGAGGACGCACTGGTGAGCCTTCAGGCCCGCGTCGACGAGTCGCGCAGCGCCGCGCTCGACGCGCTGCAGGAGCAGATCAGGACGTCGGAATCTGCAGCCGACCAAGCGCGTCAGAGCGCCGATGCGTACCGTGCCGCCAGCCAGTCCATGCAGGAGACCATCCGATCGCTGCGTCAGGGCAACCTTTCGACGCTACTTCCAGGTCAGAAGCTCGCCGAGTCCCGCAACACCCTCGGGTCGGTCTTCGCCGCGGCGCTGTCCGGTGATCGCGGCGCGCTCGCGCAGTTGCCGAACATCGCGCAGGAATTCCTGCAGGCTAGCCGCAGCTACAACGCGTCGTCGCAGGCGTACACCGACGATTTCTCGCGCGTCATGGCGATGCTCGAGCAGGCGGGCGTGGCGAGCGACGTCTTCGCGGGCACGATGGATTATCAGGCAACGCTGCTCGATATTCAGACCGGCGTGCTTCAGAACATCCTCGCCGAACTCGAGAAGCCCTCGCCCCAGCTGGACAAGCTGAACGAACAACTGGCGGTGCTCGAGGGCGTCCGCGACCTGATCGCCGACGCTGGGCGCAACATCCTGACGGTGAACAGTTCCGTGCAGGGCACCACTGGTGCCGTCATCAGCGGCAATTCGATGATCAGCGCGCAAACGGGCGAAATCACCGCACTTCCGACCGTGATGCGTCAGCAAACGGCGGCGCTGCTCGGCGGCAATTACATGGTCACGGATCCGCAGACCGGCCAGTTGGTGAATCTCACGGTCGACTCGGCGGGCCGCATCACGTCGGTGCGGGATGCGATCGGTGGGCAGACGACGTCGCTGCTCTCGGGAAACTACATGGTGAGCGACCCGAACACCGGGCGCATCTTTCAGGCGACGGTCGAGCAGACCGGAGCGATCAATGTCGGGCTGTCGGCCGGCGGTGCGCTCGCAGCCGGGACGTATCAGGTGCTCGATGCAACGGGCCGCGTGCTCGCCGCCACGGTCGACAACGCCGGTCGGGTCACGTCGGTTCGCGATGCTCTCGGCGTGCAGACGAACTCGCTGCTCGCGGGCAACTACAACGTCACGGATCCGGTCACGGGTCAGGTGCTGCAGGCCACGGTGAGCCAGACCGGGGCGATCACCTCGTACGACCAACGCATGCTCGATCAAGCGCAGGCGCTACTCGGCGCCAGCGGACCGCTCGCGGCCGGGCAGTACGCCATTCAAGATCAAACCGGGCGCGTCTACGCGGCAACGGTAAGCGCAGGCGGCAATGTCACGGCGCTCAGCGAGATCGCGCGAGACCAGAGCGGTCGCATCTCGACCGGCAATGATCTGATGAACGCGCAGACGCGGGAAATTATCCTCGGGAACACCACGCTCGATGCGCGCACCGGGCAGGTCGTGCAGGGCATCAATCAGCAGACCGGGCAGGTCGTCGCCGGTAACTCGACGTCGGACGCAATCCGCAACCTGACGGCACGGGACACGAACGTCAGCGAAGCGATGCTCGTGCAGCTCGCCCAGAACTCGACGACGCAGAGCTCGCAGTTCGCGACGATGGTCGACGGCATCAACCGCACGGTGCAGGCGATGAACACCCTCATCGGTCTGCAGCAGGAGCTCAATGCCGCCGACGCCGCGCGGCGTGCCCAGGAAGAGGCCGCCGCCGCGAAGATGGCCCAGATCGCCACCCAGCAGGCGGCGCTGTCGAGCGCGGCGGCGATGCGCGACACCGTCACGTCCGGCGTCAACACTGGGATCGCGAACATTTGGACGCTCGCGGCGCAGTACGGTGTCGGCCTCGAGAACACCGCGGGCCAGCGCGCGACCTTCGAGGTGCGTGACGGCCAGTTCTTCTCGGACTACAACGTGCTGCGCTACACGAACGAGGCCTCCGCGATCGCGTTCAAGGAAGCGTTTTGGGCGTCCGGCGGCGTCTACGACCAGACGTTCGGCAAGGCGGCCGAGCTCGCCGCGCTCACGCAGCAGTTGCAGACCCTGCGCGACCTCATCACAGGCTTAGGCGGGATCCCCAGCCATGCCGAGGGCCTCGACTATGTGCCCTACGACGGCTACGTGGCGCGCCTGCACCGAGGCGAGTACATCGCGACGGCATCGGAGGCGGCGGAGATACGCGCCGGGCGCGCGAGCGGTTCGTCCAGCGACAGCGCAGCCGCCGACCGCCTGTGCTACGCCATTGAGCAGGGCAACGACTTGGTCCGCGAGCAGACGGGCGTGATCGCTTCGGTCCGCGGCGAGATCAAGCGGCAAGGCGAACAGGTCGGCCGTTCTTACATTGAAGGGGCGCGCGAGACCGGGCGCCAGCAGCGCAACTTTAAAGATGCGCAACGTTCCCGCTGATGCAGATCGTCGCCGTCAAGTTCATCGACCCGACCGACCTGGCCGAACACGGCATCACCGGCGAGTTGCCGATGCTCCTCGAGTTCGAGGACTGGCCTCGCGGGTGACCCGCGATCTTCACGCGGGTTACACGGTGGGCGAGCAGCGATCCCGGTCGCGTCAGGGACGCCGGTCGTCGACTATCCGCAGGAGATGAGACGCCAACATGACGAGTTCCCGCGCCTTGGCGGCCCCGATGCCGACCGTCCGGTGGGCCACGCTGTTCCGATAGGCACCAAACGTTCCGGCGAATAGGTCGGCCATGCCTTTCCGCTCGGCGAGCTCTGCTGATGGATCTGTGAGCGGACCCGGCTTCTCCGGGTTGAAGGCGGCCCGCATTAGCACAACACCGTAGTCTCCGGCACCGAATCCGCCCGCGTGCCGTACCGCCTCTTCGACGGCCTTCATCGCTCGGGTCACGGCCTCATCCCATTCGCCGCGGGCGAGACTCATCCACGCCGTTTCGTGCAGCGCGTGATGCAGCAGTGATTTCGGGAACTTCAATGCATCCCGGTAGTGCTCAAAATCAGTCGCCGACGTGATCGCAGCAGCCCGCTCGCTGATGCGGTGATAGCCGTTGTTGCCGTTGACCCCGGGCTCGCGTATCACCAGCCGATTCTCAACCAGCACTTGCCACGCTTCGTTCAAAGCCCGTTCGACTGCGTCTTTTTGCTGCTGCGGGTAGCCTTTCTCATGCTGGCCAATCGGGCCGTGCACCTGCTCGAAAATCGCGGCCGGATGCACCAAACCGCTCGGTTGAGGACGATCACGGGCGAGCTGGAGAACCACGGGGGCCAAGTCGTCCGGCGAGAGCTTCAACAACAGTTCTGGATCGGGGAAAATGTCGGTTAGAGTTTTTGGCATGGCGAGAGTCGTGCACGTCGTTCGGGTTATGGCCCGGGGTCTTCGTTCAGTCGCTCGGACCAGCGCAAATAGAACAGCAGGTAAGGGTCCGGGATATCAAGGATCTGCTTCTGTTCGTCCCAATCGATCGCGCGTTCGTTCGGAAATTTTTCCTGCGCCAGCTTGCTCATGTGCAGGCACGTGCCGATGACGCTCGACCCCACGGGCATGTCCGAGGCGCAGATGCGGCGCACGCGGCGCGTAATCTCGTCGTAGTCGTGGGCCAAGCGAGGAGGGTCCGAGGACACCGCCTTTAGAATGCAGCGGTACACGTCCCCCTTCGTTCCGTCCTTGAAGTCATATAGCCGCCGCTCGGTTCCTCGAGTCTTCGGGCCGGCGTCGAGGACGTCGACCAGTGACCGAAAGTCCGTACTGGTGGTCGTCTGCTCGAAGATCGTCTTGATATCGGCGTCGGAACAGGTGATCGACTTCCGAGTCAATCCCCGTTCACGAGCGCCGGTAACGAAGCACGCGTTAAGGCAGATCGACTGCATGAGCTGAGGAGAGCCCGCGGCCTCGACAACGAATCGATCGATCGCCTCTTCCGGAAAATCCACCTTGAGCGCGTCGAAGCCAGTGCGCGCGATTTGCTTCAGTTCGGCAGCAGCCCAGTAGTTGAGGTCGATCGCCCTGACGCGCCCGCGCAATTCAGGGTTCGCGCGGACGACATCATCGCCGCGATGGCGCACAGCGGCCGCGCACACCTTGACGCCGAGCCGAATGGCTTCCTTGATGATCTTTGCGGCGTCTTCCTGGACGAGCCTTGGCATGTAGTGAAAGTCGTCGATCAGCAGAACGAAGTCGCTGTTCGCGATCTCGTCGACCACCTGCTTCATCCCTGTGCGCTCAAAGCTCTTCTCGTTGGAACGATCGTGCTGCAGCTGCGCGCCGCCGTCGACCTTTCCCTCGATTTCTCCAATAAACGGCAGACCGGCGCTTCCTTGCACCTCCGCCTTAACCGCCACCTGCCCACCCGTTTTCGCGCCGCTTTTCCGAGTGGTCGGTGCATCCATCCAGTCGAGGACACGGTCCCAAAGGTCGTTCGGCTGCTGGATGCCTGCGCCGGTGATGGTGATGAGGTTGTCGGGGCCCACCACTTTCTCGACCAACACCGTTTTCCCTGACTTCGACGGACCCGACACGGACACAAGCTGGCCGGGCGTCGCCAGCGCATCCTGAAGCGCTTGCTCGAGCCGATCCGACTTTCGCTCGACGTATGTGTGAGACGGAAACGCGCCGGGCGTGAAGACTTCGGTCGCTTTAAGCGCCATCGGACTTGCCTCTTGATGTCGACGTAGGGTTCAGCGAAACGCGCCGCCCGCTGCTTTCGTGGGACAGTAGCGGGACAGCGCCAGCAACGAACCAGAGCAAACGGGCGTATTATCCCCGGCGCGGTTCACTCGTAGAAGAGCAACCCAGAAATGCCCGGAAGAACAGCGTCTTGGACTTAAAATCCCTCGCCAGCAATGGCGTACCGGTTCGAGTCCGGTTCCGGGCACCATCGAAAAAGGGGCGGTCATGAAAGAAGCTCGCCGGGGCGTCGGACTCGTTCTTTCGTGCATCTTCGTCGCGGTCGCGTTGTGGGGCTGCGGCCTCGGCTTCCGCACCTACGTCTGCGAAGACCAGATCAACCAGGCGGTCGCCCACGCGTCCAAGACGAGCTACAACACCGGCAGGCGGGAGGGCATACGCGCGGCGCTGGAGTGTTTTGCCAGTCGGAGCGGGCGGATCGACCAGGCGTTGGAGGCATGCGCGCGGACCGTGCGGTGAGCGGTTCGCCGGCCGCAGCGAAGATGCAGGCGAGGCAGACGCCTGCGGCTCGAATCAGCTCTGCTTGCGCTGTACGAAGCTTACGATCGACGCGATCGAATCGAGATTCTGCGGCACCAGCTCGGCGTCGGCGATCTCGATGCCGAACGAGTCCTCGATGAACCCGACGAGCTCGAGCACACCGGTCGAATCGATGATGCCGTGCTCGAGCAGCGACGCATCGTCGGCCAGCTTCACCGAGTCCGGTACGTAGAAGTTCGAGCGGATGAACGTCGAAACCTGTTCCCTGATTTCCATCAAATGCTTTCTCCGTGTGGCTGCGCCGGCGGGGCACGGCGCCGGCCGCCGATGACCCGCGGCTCGCCGGCGGCGTCGCGGATCGCGCGGACGTCCTCGTACTCGCGGGCGCGAGCGTACAGCATCTCGACCTGCTTTTGCTGGCCTGCGCCGATCTCTACGAGCAATATTCCCCCCGGCCGCAGGTAGCGCAGCGCCTCGCGTATCACGCGCTGGTGAATGCTCAGGCCGTATGCGCCCGCCGCGAACGCCTCGCGCGGCTCCAGCAACAGCAGGTCGCCGCGCTCTTCGAGCAGGCGTTTCTCCGAGATATAGGGCGGGTTACAGACGACGACGTCGACCGTGCCTTCCAGCCCGAGGCTGTCGAGGCTGGCGAAAAGATCCCCCTGGTGCACCGACACGCGGTCCTCCAGCCCCAACGCCGCGGCGTTGGCGCGCGCGAGGTCCACGCATGGCCCGGTGAGATCGCTCGCCCAGACGCGGGCGCCCGCAGCCCGATGCGCGATCGCGCAGGCGAGGTTGCCGGTTCCGCAGCACATGTCGATCACGCGGGCGCACGATCCGCCCGCGAGCTCCGCCAGCGCTGCGCGCGCGAGAAGCTCGGTCTCGGCCCGCGGCACGAGCGCGCCCGCACCGACACGCAGCTCGAGCCCCATGAAGGTCGCGCGGCCGGCGCGTATCGCGGCCTCGACGCTCGTGCGTTCTTCTTGCGGCGTCCCGGGTTCTTCTATCGGCATGTCTCGAGCACCGAGTCGTGGTCCACGGTGAGCGGAAGGTCGGCGTGCTCCACGGGCCGCCGGCGTACGAAACGTTCGTGCAGAACCTGCGTGGACAGCACGCCCACCAGCGCCATGTTGTCCGCGTTCGAGAACTGAGCCTCGGTCGTGCGACCGATGCACTTCTTCCAGAGCTGATCGACGGCCTTGGGGTCGAAGACGCCGGCGTCGGCGATGCTGGCCGGGGCGAGCAGCTCGTCGAGGTAGCGGGGGCGAGCCGACGCGACGAACGCGAGCGCATCGGGAGCGCGATACGGCTGCTTCACGCGCTCGAGGATCTCCCTGGGTACCAGGCCGCGCGCGGCGCGCTTGAGCACGTGTTTCTCGTCGAGCGCGCGAAGCTTGTAGCGATCGGGGAGCGTCTGCGCGAGCGCCACGACGTCGCGGTCCAGGAACGGAAAGCGTCCTTCGACCGAGCTCGCCATGAGCATGCGATCGCCTTGCGAGGAGAGGAGATAGCCCGCGAGCAGAGTGCGCATCTCGAGATACTGATCCTGCGCGAGCGCGCTCCAGCGCCCGAACTCCGCCGGCAGCGCCGCGAGCAACGCCGCGGCATTGTCCTGCCCCGCGAGGACTGCCCGCAATGCCGGGGAGAACATGCGTTTCAGCGCGCTCGTCGTCCGCCACCGCGTCGCGTGCGCGAAGCCGGGCGAAGCAAACGCTTCGAGATTGCGTCCGAAGAATTGCCGCGCCATGGCCTGCTGCGCGACGGGCGAGCGTTGCAGGTACGGGTAGAGCCGCTCGAGGAGCCGGGGCCGCAGCGCGCTTTCGGGATGGCGCGCCCAGAATCGCCGCACCTTGCCTTCGCGGAACAGGTCGTATCCGGCGAAGACCTCGTCCGCGCCTTCTCCGGTCATCACGACCTTGATCCCGGAGCGCTGCGTGAGCCGCGAGAGGAGGAGCAGAGGTACAGGCGCGGTTCTGAGGATCGGCCGCTCGGCGTGGTACACGGCGGCGGGAAAGGCTTCGGCGATGTCGGCGCGCGTCACCACGATCTCGCGATGCTCGCTCGCGAGCCGCTGCGCCATCAGGCGTTGAAAGCTCGTCTCGTCGTATTCGGCGTCGGCGAAGCGCAGCGAAAACGTGCGCAGCTTCGCGCTCGAGGCTTCGCGCGCGAGCGCGGCGATGAGCGAGCTGTCGAGACCTCCGGACAGATAGCTGCCGACCGGAACGTCCGCGCGCAAGGCGCGCAAGCGTGTCGCTGCCCGAAGTGAATCCAGCACCGCGTGCGCCGCATCCTCGATCGAGCCGCCGAACTGTCCTTCGCGCCGCGCTTCCTGCGGGAACGAGGGCTGCCAGTACGCCCGCTCGCGCATGCTGCCGCGTTCGTACACCTGCAGGTGCCCGGGACGCAGCTCTTCGACGCCGGCGAACGCCGTGCGTGGGGCGACCGGCGACCAGAAGGTGAACGTCTCGTCGATACCTTCGGGATCGAGGGCGCGAGGGATCGACGCGTCGGCCGCGAAGATCGATTTCACTTCGCTCGCGAAGTAAAGCCGGCCTGCATGGCGGCAGACGTGCAGCGGGCGCACGCCGAGGCGGTCGCGCGCGAGGGTGAGCCTCTGCTCGCGCGGCTGCCACAAGGCCAGCGCCCATTGCCCGTTCATGCGCGTGAAAGCGTCCTCGCCCCACGCGCTGAACGCGTGCACGATGACCTCGGTGTCGCTGTGCGTGCTGAAGGCGTAGCCGAGCCCGATCAGCTCGTCACGCAGCTCGATGTAATTGAAGATCTCGCCATTGAAAGCGATCCACACGCTGCCGTCGCGGTTCGACAGCGGCTGGTGTCCGCACGCGACGTCGATCACCGACAGACGTGCGTGAGCAAGACCCGCACGAGCATCGCGGTAGAGGCCGAACTCGTCGGGCCCGCGATGCCTGAGCGCAGCGGCCATCCGCAGCAGCGCCTCGCGCTCGGGCGGAGCGGCCGTCATGCTGAGCTGAAGGATTCCGGCGACGCCGCACATCCTTCAGCGCTGCGGGTCGAGGTGCGCGCGATCGATCTCCGCGATCTCCTCCACGAGGAGGGCGGCCGCGTGCAGGCCGTGGGTCGCGTTGCGCTTCGAGTCGATATCCCTGAACACGCGCTCGACCTGCTCCGGCTCGAGCGACAGGGCGGCGGCCACTTCGGCGGCTTCGACGCCGTGGTTATGCGCGTACAAGCAAAGGTCCATACCGGCGTACGGCAGCGCGAAGTAGAACTCCTCCTGCGTCTGGCTCATGGAGAACGTGTCGGTCGTCGGCGCGCGCGCCCGGATCTCCTCCGGCACTCCGAGATGCCTCGCGAGCTGATACACCTGCGTCTTGTACAGGTGTGCGATCGGCTTCACGTCGGCGGCGCCGTCGCCCTGCTTGACGAAGAACCCCTGGTCGAACTCGAGCCGATTGGGCGTTCCGGTCACCGCGTAGTTCAGCCGGTCGGCATGGTAGTACTCGATGGTCTTACGCACGCGTTGCTTGAAATTCGTCGCGGCGACGAGCTTCAGGTACGCCTGGGCGGTCAGCCGCACCGAGCGCGTCTCGCCCGCGGGGTCCTCCACCGTCAGCCGCGAGACGTTCAATCGCTCGCCGTGTATCGGCGACGGGAGCGAAAGCTTGCATTTCCAGCCGTCGCCGTATTCGGGCACCAGGCTTTGCACCGCTTCGGCCTGTCGGCGATAGCATCCGAATCCTTCGAGGGCGGCCGTCACGTCCTCGACGACCGCTTCGATACCCAGGGTATCGGCGACGAGCCGGCCGAGCCGCAGCGAATCCGGGGATGAATCGCGTTCGGGCATGAAGATGCCGAGCACTTTGTCGCTGCCGAGCGCCCGCGCACAGAGCGCCGCGACGACCGAGCTGTCCACGCCCCCGGAAAGGCCCACCACCGCGCCGCGCTTGCGCAGGCTTCCGAGCACCTGTTGGCGCAGCGTACGGACGATGCGCGCGATCTCGGCTTCGGCGTCGAGCTGGAGTACTGCGGGAGAGAGCATCGGAGGGGTCGTGAGGTCGTTGCAGGGCCGAAAACTATCATGTGCTCGCGTACGCGGTCGAGTGCGTCGTCCCCGCTTCCGGAAGTTACCCGCGAAGCGGGTCGCGCTACAGGCACTCTGCCGCCTTGCCGCGCGGGCCGGTTTGCTACACTTTTGACCTCTCATGGACTCTTCCATCGAGCCTGTGCCGGACGCCGCCCCTGGGTTTTCGACGGAGATCGCACGCGGCGGCGCCGAGGTCATCGCCGCGCTCGCGGACGAGTGGCGGGACATGATGACCGGCGGGCCGTGCGACGAGCCGTTCTACACGCCCGAGTGGATAGGCGCCTACGCGCGCAGCTTCGGGCGCGCGAGCGAATTTCTCGCGGTCACCGCGCGCCGCGCGGGCAGGCTGGTGGCGGTGCTGCCTCTGGTGCGCGAGCGGCGTACTTTCGCCGGAATACCCGTGCGCATGCTGCGCAGCGCAGGCAATGCCCACACCTGCCGCTACGAGCTCGTGCACTGCCGCGAGCATCGCGAGGATGCGGTCCGCTCCATATGGCTGGCGCTCCTCCGAGACAGCGCATGGGACACGCTGCTGCTCGAGTTCGCGCCGCCGGATGGCGCGGCGGCGCAGCTCGCCCGCCATGCCGCATCGACACACTGCCGCGTCGGTGAAGCGCCCGCGCTGCCGCAGCCGTTCGTCTCTCTATCGACCTGCGCAGGCGACTTCGACGTCCTGCTTGCCGGCCTCGATGCGAAGTTCCGGGCGAACGTGCGGCGCCGCAGACGCAAGCTCGAGGCACGCGGACCGCTCGCGCTGGTGCACGCCGTCGGCGCGGACGACCGGCTGCGCCAGTTCTATGCGCTCGAGCGTGCGGGCTGGAAAGGAAGCCAGGGCACTGCGATCGCGTGCGATCACACTGTCCAGGCGTTCTACGAAGAGGCGGCCGCGAAAGCCGCGGCGCGAGGTTACCTGTCGCTGTACTCACTGGAGCAGGAGCGCCGGCCTGTCGCGATGTACCTCGGCCTCGAATACGCGGGCCGCTATTGCCTGCTGAAGACCGCGTACGACGAAGCGCTGCGCGAATATTCGCCGGGACAGCTGATCACGCACGACGTGTTGCGCGACCTCGTCGAGCGCGGCTCGCGGGAGCTCGATTTTCTCGGCGGCCCCATGGACTGGAAGTCGGACTGGAAGCCGCGCGAGCGTCCGCTCAGCGATTTCCACGTCTATCGCGGCGCCGCCGGGCGCGCGCTGCACGCGTTGCGTTTTCGCGTGCGGCCGCTCGTGTCGAGAGCGCTGCGCCGCGTGAAGGCGCGATCGTGAGCGGGGTCGCCGCGGAGCTGCACGGCAGCGCGAGCGAGTACTGGGCGACCGAGCTGCCGGCGCTTTCGCCGTCGATGCTGGTGTCGCGCCGTGCGGGCGCCGGGAGCGCGTTTCCTTTCGACGCACCGAACGTGCAGTACGTCCACTTCGCGCGCAACGCGATCTATCACCTGGCACGGCAATGGCGGCTCGACGGAGGCGAAGTGCTGATGCCGGCGTATTTCCACGGGGTCGAGCTCGAGGCCCTGCTCGCGGCGGGCGCGCGGCCGCGCTTCTTCGCCGTGCGCAACGGCATGCGCGTCGACCCCGAGGACGTCATCGACGCGATCACCCCGGCGACGCGCGCGGTGTATCTCATCCATTACGCGGGCTTTCCCGGCCCGGCCGATGCGATCGAGGCGATCTGCCGCGCGCGCGGGCTGCTTTTCCTGGAGGATTGCGCGCTCGCGCTGCTCTCGAAGGCGGGCTCGCGCCCGCTCGGAAGTTTCGGGGACGCTGCGGTGTTCTGCCTCTACAAGACGCTGCCCACGCCCGATGGCGGCGCGGTGGTGATGAAGGAAGGCCGGCTCGAATTCGTAGGGGTGACACCGAACTTTCTCGGAGCGGCGCGGACCACCGCGGCCGCGGTTCTGACGTCGCTCGAACGCGGCGGGGGAGTGATGCGATCCATGGCGCGCTGCGTGAAAGCGGTCGGCAAGGCGGCGACGCCCCGGGCGCAGGCCGAATGGGTCGACGTCGGGACGCAGCACTTCGGTACCGCCGATGTAGACCTGCTGATGAGCAGCGTGTCGCACCGCATCGTGGCAGCACAGGATTTCACCGCGATCGTCGAGGCGCGCCGTCGCAACTACCTTCAACTGCGCAGCCTGCTGTCCGATCTCGCAGAGCCGGTGCACGCGGCGCTGCCCGACGGCGTGTGCCCGCTGTTCTATCCGTTCACGACCGGGCGTAAGCTCGAGCTGTGGACGCGGCTGCGCGCGGCGGGCGTACAGGCGGTGCTGTTCTGGCTGGGCGGCGATCACGGACCGCGGCCGGGAGAATTTCCGGACGTCGATGTCCTGCGGCGCACGGTGCTCGAGTTGCCGTGCCATCAGGACATGACGGCCGAGAAGATCGAGCGCCTTGCACGTCTCGTGCGGCGCGAGCTTGCGGCCATCGGCTGAGGGGGGCGCGATGATCGTGATCCTGGGCCGGCTCGTCAGCTACGGTGAGCTCTGGTTCGACGAGGTGCAGCCGCGCGATCCGCGGGTGGACGTGCTCACCTATCGCCTGTGGCCGGGGCGTGTGCCCGGCGCTCGCTCGAGCCGCTTCCTGTCGCTCGTCAGCGATCTCACGGCGGACGAACGCGCACTGATGGCGCGGCTCGGCAACACCAACCGCTACAAGATCAATCGCGCCAACAACCGCGACGGCCTGACGGCGGAGTTCCTTGCGGCGCCGGCAGCGCGCCTCGAGGAATTTCGTGCGTTCTACGATGCATTCGCCGGACAGAAGAAGCTTGCGCCGTCGTATCGGCGCGGTCTGGAAGCCTCGTGTGCGGCCGGACAGCTCGTGCTGTCCGCCGCATCGCGCGACGGGCGCCGCATCGTCTGGCACGCGTACGTGACGTCGGGCGGGTCCGCCGCGCTCCTGCACTCTGCATCCCACTTTCGCGCCGAGGACGGCGTGGACCGGGCGCTCGTGGGCCGCGCCAATCGGTGGCTGCACTGGAAGGACATGCTCGAGTTCAAAGCCGCGGGTTACCGCCGTTACGACTGGGGCGGGATGTTCGAAGACGAAAGCGTTGCGGCGCAGGCAAGCATCAACAACTTCAAACGCGAATTCGGCGGCGATCCGATCGAAAGCTACAACTGCACGATGGCACGCACCGTCAAAGGGCGCGCATACACGGCGTGCCTGACGCTCGTCGACCGCGTGCGCGGGGTCGAAACGGGCCCGTAAATGGCATAATCCCCGGTCTTCACTGGGCCTCCAAATGCGCAACTACAACTCGAGACGGCGGGTGCTGGTCACCGGCGGAGCGGGATTTCTCGGCTCCCACCTGTGCGAAAAGCTGCTCGCTGCCGGGCATTCCGTCCTTTGCATCGATAACTTCTTCACCGGCACGAGGGACAACATCGCCCATCTCATCGGGCATCCGCATTTCGAGTTGATGCGGCACGACATCACTTTTCCGCTCTACGTCGAGGTCGACGAGATCTACAACCTGGCGTGTCCCGCATCGCCGGTTCATTACCAGTACGATCCCGTCCAGACGACCAAGACGAGCGTGCACGGCGCGATCAATATGCTCGGCCTCGCCAAGCGCGTGCGCGCCCGCATCATGCAGGCGTCGACCAGCGAGGTCTACGGCGATCCCAAGGTCCATCCGCAGAACGAGACCTACTGGGGCCATGTGAACCCGATCGGGCTGCGCTCCTGCTACGACGAAGGCAAGCGCTGCGCGGAAACGCTGTTCTTCGATTACCACCGCCAGCATGCGGTGCGCATCAAGGTCGCCCGCATCTTCAACACCTACGGCCCGCGCATGCATCCCAACGACGGGCGGGTGGTTTCGAACTTCATCGTCCAGGCGTTGAAAGGCGAGCCGATCACCATTTACGGCGAAGGCACGCAAACCCGCTCGTTCTGCTACGTCGACGATCTGATCGAAGGCTTCGTGCGCCTGATGAATACGCAGGACGACTTCACCGGACCGGTGAATCTCGGCAATCCCGTCGAATTCACGATCGCCGAGCTCGCCGAGCACGTCATACGCCTGACGGGCTCGGGATCGAAGCTCGAGTTCAAGCCGCTGCCGAGCGACGATCCCCTCCAGCGACAGCCCGACATCTCGCTCGCCAAGAGCGCGCTCGGCTGGGCGCCGACGGTGCAGCTCGAGGACGGACTGAAGCAAACCATCCGCTATTTCGAGAACCTGCTGCGCGGTGCGGCTGCGGCCGAGCAGCGGACAGTGTGAAGGAGGCCCGTTTGAGCGCACCCGATGTGCGCGACGTGCAGCTCGAGCGTTGCCCGCATCCTTACGGCGGCAACGCTTTGCGCAGCCTCATTCCGCCGGGCTCGCAGCGCGTGCTCGATTTCGGCTGTGACGACGGCGCTTTCCTCGCCAGCCTCACCGGAGTGCCGGAGCTCTACGGCTGCGACATCAACCCGGAACGTGTCGAGCGTGCGCGCGCCAACGTGCCCCGGGGAAAGTTCGTCGTCGTCGGCGCAACACCCGAAACGCCGTTCGAGGACAATTTCTTCGACGCCGTGA
This sequence comes from Burkholderiales bacterium, assembly GCA_036262035.1. Classification (NCBI taxonomy): domain Bacteria; kingdom Pseudomonadati; phylum Pseudomonadota; class Betaproteobacteria; order Burkholderiales; species Burkholderiales bacterium. Next base: position 210,673 of record DATAJS010000009.1, read on the forward strand.
CGCTGCTCTCGGTGCTCGAGCACGTGCCCGACGAACGGGCGTTGCTCGCAGAGATCCATCGCATACTGAAACCCGGAGGACGCGCCATCGTCCTGGTCCCGCACAAGGGTCTGTTTGCTTTCGCCGACCCGGGCAACGTCAAGTTCCGCTTCCCGCGTTTGCACAAGCTCGTCCACCTCATGTCGTCGCGCTCCAGCCGTGACGAATACGCGCGCCGCTTCGAAGGCCAGTCCAAGGAAGGGACGATCGGCTGTCACTCGAACCGCTGGCACGTCCACTATTCGGCGGGCGAGCTCAAGGCTCTGCTGCACGATCACTTCGAGGTCGAGCGCATGCACGGCTTCTGCCTTTTCAACCACATACTGTCTTCGATGCACACCGCTTCATCGCTGGTGTTCAGGTCGGCACGCTTCCCCGTCGTGAGGATGTTCGAGAAGCTGGTGCACTGGGACTTCAACGTCCAGCCGGGGCGGGCATCCGCGTTCATCGTGGTCGCCGCACGCAAACGCGCGACGGCGTAACCGCCATGTCCGGCCGGATGCGCCAGTTCTGGTCGGGCATCGCGATGCTGCTGGCGGCGTGCGCCGCCGCGGCGCAGCCCGACAGCGCCGCATTCGTCCTGCGCGACTTCCTCGGTCGCGAGTGGCGCGACGAGACCGTGCGCTTCAATCTGGGGGCCGCGCAACTGAAGCAGATGGAAGCCGGGCGCGCGCTCGTCGGGCCCGACGGCGCCGTGCCGTATCAGCGGGTGCAGGCCGAGCAGGGCAACGCGGCGCAGATCGAGTTCCAGGCGAACCTGAAGCCGTTCTCGACGAGCACCTATCGCTTCGGCGACGCTCCGGCGTCCAGGCGCACCGACCTGCGCGTGGAGCAGACCGCGGACCGGGTGCGTATCTACAACGAGCGCATCGGCGTTTCCGTGCGCAAGCGTCTTGCGCCCGGAGAAGGCCCGATCGAGGCAGTGAAGCTCGGCGCGCGCAAGTGGCTGGGCAAGTCGAGGCTTGCCCATGCGCCGGTGCGCTACGCCGTCGACGTGCTCGCGGAGGGCCCGGTGCACGCGCAGCTTCGCTGCCGCGTCACGTTCGCCGACGGCGGCGTGTGGACGCTGACGCTGCGAGTCGAGGCGAACGAACCGGTCGTGCTGGTCGACGAGACATTCTCCGGTGCGAACACGTCTTTCGACGTCGTGCTGAACGAAGGCTACGCCGCGCAGCGCATTCTTTACAGAAACGGCAAGGGATTCCCGGGCGACGCGAACGCGGTCGGTCGGCTTGCGACCGCGCCGACCGAAAGTTCCGGACAGGATCCGGTGTTCATGCTGGAGCCGTGGCTGCATTGGTACGAGCGCGTCCGACAGGGCACGTGGTTCGGTCTCTACAACGACGCGGAGCCCGAGTTGCTCGCCATCGCCGCGCGCGACCCCGCGGCGTGGATCGACGCGCGGAAAAAGCCCGAAGCACGCGTGCCGGTGCAACTGCCGCTCACGCGCGCGGGCGGCGAGCTGCGCTGGTCGCTGCCGCTGCGCGAGGGCGAGCGGCGCTGGATGTTCATCGCGGCCGACCGCGACGCGAGCCTCGCGCTGCTGAACGACAAGACGCCGCGTTCGGGGAACGTCTCGATGGTGAGGGCGCCGCTGCCGCAGCAATACCAGATCAAGCACGGCGACTTTCCGCTCGACCGCGTCAAGGATTACGTGCTGGCCTGGCCGGATGACGGCCGCGCGGAAGGGGGCGCCGTCGTCACGGCGGAGGACCTGAAGCGCTGGCGCGCCCGCTGCAAAGCCGATGCGGCCGCCGTGCCTCGGCTTCCGGCCGAAGCCCTGTCTCACTTCAACCTCGACGCATTTCTGCCGAACTATCTCTGTACCGAGGATCCCGCGCTCGGCAAGCGCCTGGCGGCGGCGCTCGCGACATGGATGCAGGAGAGCGTCGACATGTTCCTGCATCAGGGGGCGCTGATCACGATCGGTTTCGCGCCGCATCAGCAGGTCACGATGCTCTCGACCGTCAACCTGTTCGAGGCGATGCGCGACAGCGTTCACGTCTCCCCGGACCTGCGCCAGCGCTTGCGTGCCCAGCTCGCGTTTCTGGCCTACACCGTGAACCGCGAGGACTACTGGTCGCCCGAGCGCGGCTTCGCGGCGAACCCGAACATGAGCACGATGGTCGCGGCGTATCTGTCGAGATTCGGCGCCGCATTGCGTACCCATCCCGCCGCGCCGGCCTGGATCGCCAAGGGTATGGCCGAGCTCAGGACCGAGCTCGACACCTGGTCGGACGAGAACGGCGGCTGGCTCGAGGCGCCCCATTACGCGATGGTGTCGTACGACTACATGCTGGCCGCGTTCATGGCGGCGCATAACACCGGAGTCAACACCTACCTGTACGACCCGAAGATGAAGCGGGTGATCGAATGGCTGGCGAAAATCTCGACCCCGCCGAACGCCGCGCTCGGCGGGCATCGCCATCGTCCCCCGATCGGAAACACGTACGTGCGGGAGCCATCGGGAGAGTTCGGCACGATCGCGTACCTCTGGAGAGGGCGCGACCCGAAGTTCGCTTCCGAGATGCAATGGATGTATCGGGCGCAGGGCTCTTTCCCCACGCCCGGAATCGGCGGCTTCTTCGCGTCGCTCGCGGGGTTCAGGGCGTTGCTGCTCGATCCCGCCGTTCCGGAGAGCCCGCCCGGATACTCGAGCGAGATGTTCCCGAAGACGGGCGTGATCCTGCGCAGCGGATTTCCGTCTGCTCGCGAGACCCAGCTTCACATGATCGCCGGCACGAATCACGCGCATTACGACCGCGATTCGGGCAGCTTCACGTTGTGGGGCAAGGGCAGGGTGATCGCCGACGATTTCGGCTATTACGGCTACGCACCGGGCGAGGATCACAGCATGGTCGTATCGCCCAAGGCCTCCGACCGTGAGCTCATGATCGTGAACCGTTTCGCTCCGTCGCCGGACGTCGACTACGTGAGGGGAACCAAGGGAAACGCGTGGGACCGCCAGATCGTTTTCGTCAAGGACCGCGATCCGCTCGGAGCGAACTATTGCGTCATCCTGGATACCGTGTCGGACGGCCCGCAGGCAATGTGGCGCGCGTGGTTCACCGCGAGCCGCATCGCGGGCCGCGAGCAACGGTTCACAGCCGAGGGCGGAGATGACGTCGACACCGACATCTTCTTCCTCCTCCCGCCGGCGGGCAGCATGGCGATCGAAGAAAAAACGCGGACCAGCTGGGGTCTCACGCAAGGGAAGTACGGCCAGGCGACCACGACCCAGCGCGGACTCGTCGGGACGGTGGGCGCGCGAAACGTCGTCGCCACCGTCCTCTATCCGCGCCTGAAGACGCAAGCGCAGCCGGTGTTCACCGCGATCGCCGACGGCAACGGCGTCAAGATCGAGACGCCGCAGGGTACCGATTACGTATTCGCCGGCCGCGAGACCTTCGCCTACCGCGACGCGGCGGTTCAGTTCCAGGGAACCGTCGGCGCAGTGCTGACGCGCGGCGGGGCGCGGCGTCCATGGCTCGGGGCGGCCGGTCGCCTCGCGGCCGGCGGCAGCGTGCTCACCCAATGACGCAGTCGGCGCCGGATACGTCCACGCCGGACGGGGACAACGGCCGCCTGCGCCCGCTGCGCGGCCATCGCCTGCTGCTGGCCGAGTGCTTCGAACCGCTCGTGCGCATCGCGGCGTGGTTCGGCGTGCTCGCCGGTCGCAGCCGCTTTCCCACCGAGATGAAGCTGCGCGGAGCGCTGCTCGGCGGCGCGTCCAGCGGCTGGAGGATCGGGCGCAACATTCAGTTCGCCGGGGCGTTCGAACGGTTTCGTTTCGGCGAGGGCGTCGTGCTCTACGGGAACACCTATCTCGACGCGCACGGAAAGGCCGGCACCGTGACCATCGGCGCACGCTCGCACGTCGATCAATTCTGCGTGCTCTACGGCCAGGGCGGCCTCTCCCTGGGCCCGGACTGCGCGATCGCGAGCGGCGTAGTCATCTACAGCCAGTCGAACCAGGACCTGCTGCGTGACGGCACACCGGTGACCCGGCAACCGCCCCGCTACGCAGCGGTGCGCATCGGAGACGCCGTGTGGATTGGGGCAAAGGCGTGCATCCTGCCTGGAGTTTCGATCGGCGCGGGCAGTATCGTCGGCGCCGGATCCGTGGTGCTGCACGACATACCGGCTGGATCGACGGCGTACGGCGTTCCCGCCAGGATCGCCGGGCAGCGACAGCGCGATTCCGCGACATGAACACCCCGAAGATTCTCTATTTCACTCCCGGCTGTTTCGACAAGGGAGGCATCAGCCGCTACAACCGCTTTCAGATCCGCGCCCTGAGGGAGATCGCGGGTGAAGCCAACGTGCAGGTGTTTTCTCTGCTGCCGCGCTCCAAGGACGACCTCGAGGAGCCGTTCGACGTCGCCTGGGCGCCGGTGAGCTCGAGCCATACGCTGAACAAGCTCGACTTCAGCGCGCGCGTCGCGCTCCGCGCGCTACGGTCGAAACCCGACGTCATCTGGGTTGCCCACGTCTACATGTCGCCGCTGGCGGTAGGTCTGGCGAGGATGGTGAAGGCGAAGACCGTCCTCAACACCTACGGACTTGAAGTCTGGAGCGGTCTGTCGCCGCCGAGGCAGCGAGGCCTGAGAGCATGCGAGGAAGTCATCGCCGATTGCCGCTTCACGGCGCGCTACCTCGAGGACTCGGGATACCGCGCGCCCGACAGCGTGAAGGTCATCTGGGATACGGTCGACGTGAGCCGCTTCACGCCCGGCTTGCCACCGCGCTCGGTGGTCGAGAAATACCGCATCCCCGACCCGGCCGCGCACGTCAATCTGCTCACCCTCGGCCGCATGTCACGAGGCGCCGATCACAAAGGCTATCGCAGGCTGCTCGAAGCGTTCGCGCTCGCCGCGCCTCGCGTGCCGGAGCTGCGTCTCGTCTACGGCGGCAGCGGCGAGCTGGTCGAAGTGCTCCGCGAGCGAGCGCACGCGCTCGGCTTCGGCGATCGCGTTCACTTCACCGGGTCCGTCCACGAGGCCGACCTCCCGGACGTCTATCGGTGCGGCCATATTTTCTCGCTGGTCAGCGACCGCAGCACCGGCAGGGGAGAAGGCGTGCCCGTGACGCCGCTGGAAGCCGCGGCGTGCGCGTTGCCGATACTCGTCGGCAACCAGGACGGGTCGCCCGAAGCGGTCGAAGCAGGCGGCAACGGCTACGTGCTCGACTCGTTCGATCTGCCGGCGCACGCGGAGGCGATCGTCGAGCTGGCGAGATCACCTGAGTCGCGCAGCCGGATGGGAGCTGCGGGTGCGCGCAGGGTGAATTCCGAATTCTCCTATAATACGTTCCGCGATAAACATCGCGCGTTCCTCGAGTCCCTGTCTTCCCCTCCGTCATCGCCGTGAACACAGCGCATAGGTTCTATCCTGTTGCCGAGCCCGATATCGGCGCTCTCGAAGAACGCTATCTGCTCGACGCTTTCCGCTCGGGCTGGATCTCCTCGCTGGGCGAATACATCGGCCGGTTCGAGCAATCGTTTGCCGCGTTCTGCGGGGCGGAGCACGGTGTCGCGGTGTCCAACGGCACCGTAGCCCTGCAGCTCGCCCTCCTCGCGGCAGGCGTCGGTCCCGGCGACGAAGTGATCGTGCCGCCGCTCACGTTCGTCGCCACCGCGTCCGCGGTCCGTCACGTAGGCGCGGTGCCGGTGTTCGCGGACTGCGAGCCGGACATCGGAACCCTCGACGCACGCGAGGTCGAGAAAGCGCTGTCGGCGCGCACCAAAGCCATCGTCCCGGTGCATCTCTACGGTCATCCGGCGGACATGGATCCCATCATGGCGATCGCGCGCGACCGCAACCTGGTCGTCATCGAAGACGCGGCCGAAGCGCACGGCGCCCTCTACAAGGGCAGGAAAGTCGGCGGCATCGGCCACATCGCGACGTTCTCCTTTTACGGCAACAAGATCATCACGACCGGCGAAGGCGGCATGGTGGTCACCGCCGACGCGCGCGTCGCCTCCAGGATCCGGTTCCTCAAGGATCATGCGATGGATCCGGCGCGTCGCTACTGGCACCCCGAAGTCGGCTATAACTTCCGCATGACAAACCTTCAGGCCGCCGTCGGTTGCGCGCAGCTGGAGCGCTTCGAAGAAATCACGTCGAAACGCCAGCGCGTTCAGGACGCCTATCGTTCGCGCCTGGAATCGAGCGGGACGATGGCCATCAATCCCGCGAAGGCGTGGGCGCGGCCCGTGCCGTGGCTGGTCTGCGGCGTACTTGCGCGGGACAGCCGGCCGCGCGACGAGTTCGCCGCCGAGCTCCGGAAGCGCGGCATCGACTCGCGCCCTTACTTCGGGCTGATCTCCGACATGCCGCCGTATGCCTCGGCCGCCGGCGGCGCCGATTTCCCGGTGGCGCGCGATCTTTCGCTGCGCGGATTGAACCTGCCGAGCTCGACGGCACTCGACGACCGCAGCGTCGGCGAAGTGTGCGCGACGATCGCGGACCTGTTGGTGCGCGATGCGCCGGCGCCGTCCCGCAGCAGCGTCGGCCGCTGAGCGTCTCCCCACCGCGGTGCGATCGACGTGAGCGCGCCGGCGCGAGGTCAGTGCGACGTGCTGTTGGTGCAAAGGTCGGACGCCGCGGGCTACCCGCCGACCCTCAACCAGGCGAACCTGCTGGCGGAGGCGGGCCTGCGCGTCACGCTGCTGGACGGCGGTGCCGCCCCCGGCGCGCTGTCCAGTCTGCACCGCGATGTCCGGCTGGTGCGGCCGCTGCTCGATGGCGGCATATCGCAGACCGTGGCTTTCGTGCGCGCGACCCGGGCGTGGATGCGCGATTCCGGCAGCCGGGTCTGCATCGCCTACGACTCGGCGGCGTGCGCGATCGTCGGCTCGACGGCATTCGCCGGCCGCAAAATCCTGCACTTCCACGAACCGCCGAACGACTTCAGCAAAGCATGGACGTGGCGCACCAGGTGGCGGCACGCGTGCTACGACGCGCTCTCTACGCGCGCCGCGCGCTCGGCTGACGTCGTCTCGATGCCCGATTCCCACCGCGCCGCGGTATTCCACAGGGAGAACGCGCTCCGAACCGCGCCGGTCGTGATCGAGAACTATGCGCGGCGCATGGAGACGCTGCCGCAGGGGCGGCTGAAAGCCGAGTTAGTCGCGCGCGGCATCGAGGCACGGCACATCGTCCTTTTTCAGGGCTCGGTCGCGCTCAACTACCATGCCGACGACATCGTTCGCTCGATGCCCCACTGGCCGCAGCGATCGGTGATGGTGTTCGCAGGTCCGGTCGAACCGTCATTACGCCGTGTTCTCGAGACGATCGCCGCGGACAACGGCTTGCTCGACCGCGTGGTCTTTCTCGGGCGCATCGCATATCCCGACGTGCTCGGCTATACCGTCGACGCCGATCTCGCGCTCACCTTCGTCAAGCCGGTTTCCTTCGGGTTCACGTACTCCGCGGGCGCCTCGAACAAGCGCTTCGAAGCCATGGCGTGCGGGGTGCCGCAAATCACGAACGCGGTGCCGGGAGCGGCCGATCTGGTCGAGGGGCGCGGCGTCGGCGCCTGCATAGACGATGCGACGCCCGAGCGGATAGGGCACGCAGTGCGCCGACTTCTCGAGGACGAGCCGGCCCGGCTTGCGATGTCCGCCGCGGCGCGGCGCCACCATCTCGCGGAGCTCAACTACGATGCGCGATTCGCCTGGCTCAAGAACCGGATTCTCGCGTGGTCCAGCGGAGCGAGATGAACCCGCGCGCTCTGAAAAAAGGCCTCGCCGCGACGGTGCTGACGCGCGCCGTGCTGTTCATCGGGCCGCTGCTGCTCGTCCCGGTTTACGTGTCGCGCCTCGGCGAGGCCGAGTACGGCGCGTGGCTCATCATCATGAGCCTGACGGGCTATCTCGCGCTCCTGAACCTGGGCATCGCGCAGACCGTCGCCGTGGAGACGGCCGCGGCGCATGTGGCGAGCGACGGTGCACAGCTCTCGCGCGTGCTGTCGACCGCGTGGATCGCGTACTGGATAGCCATCGGCATCGCGGCCGTCGCCCTGTGCGCCGGCGCGGTGATCGCGTACGTTCTCGGTTTTCGTCTGCCGCTCGATCAGCTCACGGCAGGCGCGATCTCGGCCACCGGTTTCCTCCTCGCGCTGCCGCTTCAGCTGTTCACGGTGACGCTGCGCTCCACCCAGCGTGTGCACGAGGAGCAGCTGATCGTCACGAGCGTGACCATCGCACGCTACGCGGGTCTCGCCGCCGCGCTCGTCGCCGGCTGCAGGCTCGTCGGGCTGGCCATCGTCAATGCAGCGTTCAGCGTCATCCCGGGCACGCTCGCGCTGCTGCGGCTGCGCTCGCTCGTTCCCGGCCTCGTGATCGCCCGCGCGAGGTTCGACCGCACGTTCGCGCGGCAGCTGCTCGCCCCGTCGTCGGCCTACTGGGTGCTTTCGCTCGCGGCGATCTTCGTGTTCGGCATCGACAGTCTCGTGATAGCGGCATATCTGGGACCGGAATATGTGCCTCGTTACGCGGTACCGATGCAGCTGATAATGGGCTTGCAGGGGGTCATCGCCATATTCGCCGCGGTAGCGCAGCCGCAGATATCGGCAGCCTTCGCGCTCCACGATATTCGCCGGCTCAAACTGCTGCACGAGCTGTTGCTCGGCATTTCCCTGCTCGCGGGCGGCGGCGCGGCGCTCGTCCTGTGGATGACCGGCGAGACGCTCATACCCATGTGGGCGGGCAGCGGAATCTTTCCCGGGGACGCGGCGTTTTTCTTCATGCTGGTTTTCTTCGTCGTCCAGGCTTCACTGGGCCCGGCCGATGTACTGCTGCAGGCGTCCGCACAGCATCAGCGGTATGCGGTGATGTCGGTCGCGGAAGCGATATTGAACGTGGCGCTTTCGATCTGGTGGATACAGCTATGGGGCTTGACCGGCGTGATCGCCGCCACCGTCTGTGCGCGGCTGGCGACCAATGCCTGGTATCTGCACTACAAGAGCTCGGCGCTGCTCGGCGTGTCGGCCGCCCGCGCCGTCGGCGCCCTGGTGCGGCTGGTCGTGATTCCGGTCGCCGCGGCGGCGGCCGCGGCGGAGCTCGTTCGCTTTCATGCGCACGCGCCTGTCGCCGCGTGGACCGCGCTGCCCGTCGCTCTTGCGGTATTCGTGCTTCTGGTCGGCGTCACGGGCCGGCAAACAGTGAGTCAGCTGTGGCGATATGCACGTTCGACGACGTGATCCGGGACAGGGGCGATGACTGACGCGGCAGGTACGGGCACGTGGTCGTGCGTAGAGGGCGGCGCGCTCGAAGTCGTTGCGTGCCCCGTTTGCGCGGAGACCGGCTGCAGCGCCGTATTGCGGCGGCCGGACGGACTCGACATCGTCGCGTGCCGGGACTGCGGGTTGTACTACGTCAATCCGCAGCCTACCCAGGAGGCGCTCGCCGCATACTACGCAGGCGGATACTTCGAAGGCGAGCACGATTTCTATCGCGGGCGCAGCTACTTCGAATCGCGGCTAGAGGGTCTCAACGCGGGAAGCCTGACCGGGTGGGATTTCGTGCGCGGCCGCTGCGGCGATCTTTCCGGCAAGGTGTTCATGGATCTCGGTTGCGCGAGCGGAGAGATGCTCGTGCTCGCGCGTAACAGCGGAGCAGCGGCGGTTCGCGGGATCGAGCTCGACGATAAGGCCGCGAATCATGGCCGCTCGGCCTACGGTCTGGACATCCGCATCGGCACGATCGAGAGCGAGCTGCACGAGGAAGGCAGCGTCGACGTCATAACCGCTTTCGACGTCGTCGAGCACCTGAAAGCGCCGCTGCTCGCGTTCCAGCGCATCGCCGCCGCGCTCAGGCCCGGCGGGCAATTCCTTTGCGGTACGCCGAATGGCGCGTGCATCGAACGCTGGGGCGCCGAGTGGATAGGCGCCGGGAAGGATTTCGAGCATCTGCTCTTTCCGCGGGCGGCCGACCTGCGGCGGATCGCCGGCAGCGTCGGACTCGAGCTCGTGCACCACGAGACCAGGGACAACCCGCTGCCGATGCGGGAGTACGCGCCCGGTGGCGACCGTGCCGCGCGGCTGTGCCGTCAGCCCGACGTGGTCGTTCACAACGCGCGGCAGAAGCTCAGGCTGCGATTTGCCGGAAGCGGTTGCGCCCATACGCTCTACGCGGCGCTGCGCAAGCCGGGGCAGCCAGGGGCGGATGCGCGCGCAAAGGTGCCGGGCACCCCGTGAAGATCTTCGTCGCCGGCCCGGACCACGGGGATTTCTTCACGCACAATGTCGCCGTGACGTGCAAGACGATGGGCCACGATGTGCGGCCTTTCCATGGGTTTCGCCCGGCGGGGTCGCTCGGCCGCGTCGGCCGCGTGATCGAAAGCGTGCGGGAGAGAGTGCGCGCGAGCCAGCTGCGGCTCGATCGTGCGGTCCTCGACGCGGCGGCCGCATTTCGGCCCAACCTCACCATCGTGTGCACGCGCACGCTCGAACCCGACACGGTCCGCATGATCCGCTCCCGGACCGGCAGCGCGGTGGTGTGCTGGTTCGGCGACGCGCCGTCGAACATCCGGCGTGACCACGTCGTGTCCGGCGAGTACGATGCGGTATTCCTGAAGGACAGGCGCTATGCCGACGACCTGCGCGACGTGCTCGGGCTGAACGCGCATCACCTGCACGAAGCATGCAATCCGATGTGGCATCGACCGAACACGGACGAGCGCGCCGGACATGTGGCGGTTGCCGGTACTCTGTACGGATACCGGGCGGCCGTCCTGCGCAGGCTCGTAGCGGCCGGTTGGGAGGTGCGCTGCTTCGGCCCCGCGCCCTCCGCCTGGATCGACCCGGAGATCGCGAAGCTGCACACCGGCGAGTTTCTCGACCATACGCGCAAGGCGCAGGAGTTCGGCCGCGCGCTCGCGTGCCTGAATACGTTCGCCCCGGCCGAGCGCGACACGCTCAACTGCAGGGTCTTCGAGACCTGCGGCTGCGGAGGGCTGCTCGTGTCGGAGCACAAGGCGGCGATGGATGATTGCTTCACGGAGAACGAGGAGTATCTCGCCTTTCGCTCGTTCGAAGAGCTCGACGAGCACCTCGGGCGCATTCGTCGCGACCCCGCGTTCGCGGAGCGTATCCGCGCCAACGCCGCGCGCAGGGCGCACTCCGAGCACACGTATCGCCAGCGGCTGGGCTACATCTTAGAAACGATAGGATCATGATACGACGCCGGGTGTTTCTGACCAATGCAGCGGCGATCGCCGCGGCCTGCTACATCGCAGCGCTGCCGCTCTTCGTCCTGTTCGCCGACGCCACGTATCCGCTGGCGGCGAGGCTGGCCGCGTGGCTCCTGTTCGTCGTCGGAACAGTGCCTACGGTGGTGTACCTGCGCGGCGCGCGCTCGTACGTGCCGGTGGTCGAGCTGGTCCAGCTTGCGTTCGTGAGCGCCTTTTCGCTGCCGGTCTTCTACGAGCGGGAGCTCGCTTTCTTCGCCCGAACGATCTATCCGGACACCGTACCGGTGACGGCGTGCATCCTGCTCGCGGTCGTCGCGGTCAGCGCGCTCTGGTGCGGCTACAAGCTCGGCCCGAACGTGTTCGCACGGGTGCCGCTTCCGCGCTTCCAGTTTCGCTGCGTCCCCGAGCGATTGTTCTATTACGCCATCGCGCTGGGTATCGCTTCCATGATCCGCACCGACTCCTTCGGGCCGTTCGAGCAGGTCGTGAACGCCGTCGCGTCGCAGGACCTCATCACCGCGCTGCTCGCGCTGCTCTTCTACAAGAAGGTGCTCGCGATGTGGCAGAAAGCTCTGGCGGTCGCCGTGGTCGCGGGATTCGTCGTGAACGGCATCTCCACCGGTATGACGCAGGCGATGCTTCAACCCGCGATGATCTGGTTCATCTGCCGCTGGATCGTCGTCAAGAAGCTCGAGATTTCGCTCGTCGTGGGAGCCGTCCTCGCGGTGATCCTCATCCAGCCGGTGAAGCTGCAGTATCGCGACATCGCGTGGACGACGACGACGCCGATGAGCCATACCGAGAAGGTCGCATTGTTCGGCGACCTGTTCGTGAAGCACTGGTTGGGGGCCGAGATCGGCAGCGCCCGCGTCTCCGCGTCGAGCGCGAACCGCACCAGCCTGCTCCTGCAGACCGCGCACATACTGGACTGGTCGCCGGAGGTCGTGCCTTACGAGAACGGACACACGTACATGTATCTCGTCGTCGGCTGGGTGCCGCGCTTCCTCTGGCCCGACAAGCCGATCGCACAGGTGGCGAACAACAAATATGCGCTGAACTACGGAGTGACGACGGAGGAGGGCATCGAGCGCACGATGTTCGGCGTCGGTGAGCTCGGCGAAGCCATCATGAACTTCGGAGCCGTCGGCGTCTTTCCGGTCTTCCTGATATTGGGCATCCTCACGTACATACCCTTGCGGCTGCTGACTCTGCCGAACTTCGAACGGCTGCGAGCCGAGCCGCTACACGCGGATCACATCGGCGCGCTTGCCGTGCTGGTCGCCGTCGTCGCGCGGCTCATCTTCATCGGCAGCAGCACCGCCGGCGTCTACGGCGGCATCGTCCAGCTCATCCTGGTCCAGGCGGCGCTGATGTACCTGTGCGCAGGCGACAAAAGCGCGGTCGCACGTCCCCGGGTGCGCGTGAGGCTGCGTTGACGGTCCGTGATTTCACGACGGCCGCGGCTTCGGACACCCAGGCCCCTCCACGGCCGCGGCGCGGCATCCGCATGCTCGTCGTCGAACCCGCCGGCAACCTCTGGGGGTCGGAGAGAGTCTTGCTCGACTTCCTGCATTGCGCGGCGCGCTCGATCGACATCGGCGTCTGCTTCCCGCGCGCCACTCCCATCGAGGCGGAGCTCGCGAGCCTGCCGGTGTCGCGCTACCCGTGGTTCATCGCCGATCTGCACAAGAAGACGCGCGTGTCGCGGGCGCTCGGAGCCGCCGGACTGATCCTGGCGGCGCTCCGGTTCCGGCCGAACATCATTTATGTGAACCAGGCCGGCGCTACCCGGATCGCCATGCTTGCTGCGCGTCTCCTGTCGGTGCCGATACTCGCGCATGTCAGACTCGCCGACGACGTCGACTACATCGCGCGGCTGGTGACGAGCCACGGCTTCGACGGCTGCGTGGTGGCTGTCAGCGACTACGTGCGAGACAGGTTTCGGGAGAGCGGCGCGATCCCTGAGGACCGCCTGCACAGGCTCTACGATCCTTACCGTTCGCGCGACGGCGCGGCGCGGCCGCATGAAGCCGGGCGCGGCCCGGCCGCTCCGCACTTCGCTTCGGTCGGCCGCATCGCGAGATTGAAGGGCCAGGACGTGCTCCTCGACGCGATCGCCGTGCTCAAGAGCGAGAACATCGAGGCGACCGTGGCGTTCGCCGGAAGCGCGCCCGACGGAGACGATTTCGCGACTCACCTGCAACGGCATGCGGTGCGACTCGCCATAGCGGAGCAGGTGCGTTGGGGCGGTTACCAGGCCGACGTGTTCGCGTTCGCGGCCGGCGCGCTCGCGTGGATATGTCCGTCCTGGCAGGAGTCGCTCGGCCGCGTCATCTTCGAGTCGCTGGAGGCCGGTTGTCTGCCGATCGCGTGGAGCGGCTCCGGCGGTCCGGCGGAAGTCATCCGTGCGAGCGGTGGAGGCCTGCTGTACGAACAACAGACCGGCGCGTCGCTCGCGCAAGCGATGAAGCAGGCGATGGCGCTCAGTCCCCACGAGTACGCACAGCGCGTCGAGCGGGGCCGTGCGTGGGTCGTCACGAACTGCGCTCCGCCCGTGTTCAGCCGGCGCATGCTCGAGATATCGCAAGCCATGGTCTGCCCGGTTTGAGCACCTGCCGAGTGCTGCATACCGTCGGCGGTCTCTACGAGCGCTTCGGCGGTCCGTCGCGCACCGTGCCGTCGCTTTGCAACGCACTCGCTCGCCGCGGCACCACGGTCAATCTGGTCAGCCAGACGTTCGACGGCGTGCCTGTGTCAGGGCATTTGCTCGATCCTGAGGTGCGTCTGGCGCTGACCGACACGCGCGATCACGCCGGGTCGGGAATTCTTTCGTGGCGCAAGTTCGCCGCATTGCTCGGACAGGTTGCGGCCGACTCGAAACCCGAGCTCATCCACGACCACGGCGCGTGGGCCGGCAACAACCACTCCGCCGCCGTAGTCGCACGCCGGGTACATGTTCCGCTGGTGTCCAGCCCCCGCGGAATGCTGATGCGATGGGCTCTCAGCCACCGGCGATACCGCAAGAAGATCGCGCTGCTGCTGTACCAGCGCGCGGATCTCGATTCGGTCGCGTGCTTTATCGTGACTTCGGCGGACGAAGGTGAAGACCTGCGGCGGCTCGGGTTGCGCCAGCCGATCGCGATCGTGCCCAACGGCGTGAGCGGCGCGCCGGAGCTTGCGCTGCGCGAGCCGCGTGCGCGCAGCGCGGGTGGGGAGCGCGTCGCGCTGTTCCTGTCCCGCCTGCACCCCGGCAAGGGCGCGCAGGACCTGATCGCGGCGTGGGCTGCGCTCAGGCCGCCGGGCTGGAAGCTGCAAATCGCCGGCCCCGACGAAGACGGTTACGGCGCGCACTTGTCGAGCCTCATCACCGAGCACGGCTTGACCGAATGCTGCTCGCTCACCGGCCCGGTCGACGAGCACGATAAATGGGGCGTGTACGCCGCGGCGGATCTTTTCGTATTGCCCACGTATTCCGAGAATTTCGGCGTGACCGTCGCGGAAGCGCTCATGGCGGGACTTCCGGTGATCACCACGACGGGCGCGCCGTGGGAATGCCTGCGCACCCATGACTGCGGCTGGTGGGTCCAACCCGGGGTGCCGTCGATCCAGCGCGCGTTGCAGGAAGCGCTCGCCACGCCCGACGCGGTGAGGCATGCGATGGGGGCGCGCGGAAAAGACTACGTGATGAAGACGCTCTCCTGGGACAAGGTCGCCCACGATACGCAGCGCTGCTACGAGTGGCTGCTCGGGCGCGGCCCGCGGCCCGATGAGCACATGCTGGACTGATGGTGCGAGCCGACAACGATCGCGTCACTCTGGGCGCAACCGGCATCAGCACCAGCCGCCTCGCTTTCGGCTGCGGCTCCCTGATGCGGCTTTCACGCCGTCGCGAGCGTATGAGCGTTCTCGCCGCAGCGTTCGACGCCGGAATCCGCCACTTCGACGTGGCGCCGATGTACGGGCTCGGGCAGGCCGAGAGGGAGCTGGGCGCGTTCCTCGGCTCCCGCCGCGGCGAAGTGACGATCGCGACGAAGTTCGGCATCACTTTGCGCAGGCCGACGCTCGGCATGGGCAAGCTGCAGGGCATCGCCCGCGGCCTGATCAAGCGCTTTCCGGCGTTGCGCAGGCATGCGGCGAGCCGCGCCGGTGCGCTGTACCTGCCCAAGAACTTCGATCCGGGGGCCGCGGCGGCGAGTCTCGAGCGCAGTCTGGCGGACCTCGGCGTCGACGCGGTCGACCTGTTGCTCATGCACGAGCCCGAGACGACGCTCATTTGGCCTGGACCTTTGCTGGAGTGGCTCGAGCGCGAACGCGCGCGCGGTCGTGTGCGCGCGTTCGGCGGCGCGGGCTACGTGCCGAAAGTGACCGACGTCGCCCGGCAGTTCCCCGAGCTCATGGAAATCGTCCAGGCGGACAGCGATCTCGTTCACGGACAGATCGAGACGTTGAAAGCCCTCGGCAAACCGCTCATAACCTTCAGTCCGCTTTCGCGCGCGCTCGACGTGCTCCAGCGCTGCTGCAGCGAGCGCCCGGCGATCGCGAGCGACATACGCGATGCGACGGGCTACGACCTGCGCGGTGCCGATGCGCTCGCGCACGTGCTGTTCTCTTTCGCACTGCGTGCGAACAGCGAGGGCGTGGTGCTCTTCTCGTCGCTGCGGCCGGAGCGCATTGCACAAGCCGCTCGCTGGGCGAGCGGCGACGCGGTCCCGGATTCTGCGTTGCAGTACATCGCGGGCGCGCTCCGCCTCGCGCACGCGGAGCGCGCCGCGCCGGGTGAGCGGTCGTGCTGACCGATTTCGCGGCCGCGGGGCTCGACGCGCGGCTGCAATTCGACGTCTGCATCATCGGCGGTGGAATTGCGGGACTGACGCTCGCGCACGCGCTCGCCGGCAAGGCGCTCTCGGTCGGGGTGCTGGAAGCGGGCGGCCGCGGACTCAGTGAGGCCTCTCAGCTCTTCTTCGACGCGGATGTCGTCGGCGCACCGTACGCCGGTCACGTTCAGGGGCGCTTCCGGGCGCTCGGCGGCAGCTCGCTGAAGTGGGGGGCGCAGCTGCTGCCGCTGCACCCCGAGGATTTCGACGTACGCGAGCACGTGCCGCACAGCGGATGGCCGGTCGGGTACGAGGTACTGCAGCCGTACTACCGGCGCGCCCTGGCGCTCCTGCACGTGGACGCGCTGCCGTTCGACCGCACCCTCGCTCGCCATTTGCCGATGGAGCCTCTGGCGTTCGATGAAAGCGCGTTTGCATGGCGTTACTCCAAGTGGGCGCGTTTTCGCCACCGCAACGTCTGGGAGCTGCTGGGGCCGGCGCTCTCCCGGAGCACGGATGTGCACGTTTTCTACCACGCGCCGGTGGTCCGCCTGAGGCTCGATCGCGACAGCGGCTGCGTCACCGGCGCCGCGGTGGCTCGAGCCGACGGCCGGCGCGTCGAGGTGAGTGCGCGCACGTTCGTGCTCTGTCTGGGTACGCTCGAAACGGCGCGGCTGATGCTCGCGTCGAACGATGTCGCCGCGGCCGGGCTCGGCAACGAGCACGACAACGTAGGGCGCTATTTTCACGACCACCTGAGCTTTCGGGCCGCGCAGCTCGTGCGTGCTGCGCCGGCGCTGCTGCGCGCGTTCTCGCCCCGGTTTTCGAGACAGGTCATGCACTATCCGCGGCTCGAGCTCACCCCCGCCGCGCAGGCGCGGTACGGGTGCAGCGCCGCTTTCGCGCATCTGCAGTTCGAGCACGGGGCGCGCAGCGCCTTCACCGCGATGCGATCGGTGCTGCGGCGGCTGCAGCAGCGCGAGTGGTTCCTGCCGCGGCTTGGCGAGACCGTCGACATCGTCACGGACCTGCCGTACTTCTTCCGGCTGGCAGCGAGTTTCGCCTGCGGCGGCCGGGTGCCGGTGCCGCCGGGCGCCGATCGCTACTTCCAGGTCGACGTCGAGCAGGCACCGAACCGCGATTCCCGCGTCCTGCTCGGGGATCAGGTCGACCGCCTCGGCATGCCGAGACTTCGAATCGACTGGAGAATCACCGAGCGCGAGCTGCGCACGGCCGCGGTGTTCGTACAGCGCCTTGCCGAAGAGTGCGGCCGACTCGCGGGCGGGGCGATAGACTGGCGCTCGAGAGAGCTCGAAACACTGGAAGTCTGGCGGGGACACGTGCACGACACCTACCACCAGGCGGGCACGACGCGCATGGCCGACTCTCCCGCACAAGGCGTGGTCGACCGGCACCTGCAGGTCCATGGCGTGCCGAACGTGTATGTCGCCGGTTGCTCGGTGTTTCCGACGGGCGGCAGCGCCAACCCGACGCTCACCATGATGGCGTTGACGCTGCGACTGGCCGATCGACTCTCGGCCGCAAAGCGCACACCGTGAGTTGCGGGCAGCGCGCCGAGACAATCGGCTCGGCTGGCCGCGGGGAATAGTGCCGTTTCACCGCTCCGGGGCGCGCGGATTCATTTAAACTCCGGAGTCCGATCGCGCCGTGCCTTGGGCCGGCCGGAACAACATCGCGATCACAGCTTCATGCTGCTGTCTGACATCACCCCCGTCCTGCTCACCTACAACGAGTCGCCCAACATCGGGCGTACGCTCGAGAGGCTGGCCTGGGCGCGCGACATCGTCATCGTCGACAGCTTCAGCGAAGACGACACGCTCGCAATCGCGGGGCGTTATCCGCAAGTACGCATATTCCAGCGCCGGTTCGACGAACACGCGCTGCAATGGAACTTCGCGGTGCGCGAGACCGGGATTCGCACGCCCTGGGTGTGGGCGCTGGACGCGGACTACGTGCTGTCGCCGGAGCTCGTGGCCGAGCTCGAGCGCGTCGAGCCGGCGGCCGAGACGGTGGGCTTCGAGACCCGGTTCCGGTATTGCATCTACGGTGAGACTCTGCGGGGCAGCGTTTATCCCGCGAAGGTGACGCTCTTCAGGCGCGACCGCGGCCATTTCGAGCAGGACGGCCATACGCAGCGGCTGGCGATTGCCGGTCCGGTGGCGGCGCTGAAGGGCACCATCAGCCACGACGATCGGAAGTCCCTGGCGCGATGGCTCGGCTCTCAGGCCGGATACATGCGGCGCGAAGCGGTGAAGCTCACCTGCGCCGCTTCGGGCTCTCTGTCTGCGGCGGACCGGCTGCGCAACACGATCGTGCTCGGGCCGCTCGTCATGTTCTTCTACTGCCTTTTCTGGAAGAAGAACATCCTGGACGGACAGGCCGGCCTGTACTACACGATCCAGCGCACCCTGGCAGAGCTGATCCTGTCGGCGTACCTCCTCGAGCAGCGGCTGCGCGGCGATACGCCGCGCACGTCCGCGCAAGCGTCGAACCGAGAGGAATTGTCGTGACCTACGTTCTTGGCCTCAATTCGTTCCACGGCGATTCGTCTGCTTGCCTCGTGCGCGACGGCGAGCTCGTCGCCGCAGCCGAGGAGGAGCGCTTTCGGCGGATCAAGCACTGGGCCGGCTTCCCGTCGGAGGCGATCGCGTATTGCCTCGCCGAAGCCGGCATAGGACTGGACCGCGTCGATCACGTCGCCATCAATCAGGATTCGAACGCCAACCTCTGGCAGAAGGTGCGCTTCACCGTCGCGAAACGCCCCGATCTGTCGCTGGTGCTCGACCGGTTGAAGAACAAGCGCGAGCGTGCCGGCGTGCAGGAGCATCTCGAGCGCGCCTTTCCCGGCCAGCGGTTCAGCGGGAAGGTCCACGACGTCGAGCATCATCTCGCGCACCTCGCCTCGGCGTTCCTGGTCTCGCCGTACGACGAGGCGGCGGTGGTGTCGGTCGACGGCTTCGGCGATTTCGCCAGCGCGGCCTGGGGAATCGGGCGCGGCACGCGGATCGACATCGACGACAAGGTTTTCTATCCGCACTCGCTCGGGATCTTCTACGAAGCCATGACGCAATTCATCGGCTTCCACCACTACGGCGACGAGTACAAGGTCATGGGCCTCGCCCCGTACGGAGAGCCCGTCTACCTCGACGAGATGCGGCGCATCGTGCGTCTGCAGGACGACGGCAGCTACGCGCTCGACCTCGCGTACTTCAGGCACCACCGGGAGAAGGTGGAGTACCAGTGGGAGAACGGTTCGCCGAAGGTGGGACTGTTGTTCACTTCGGCTCTCGAGGACTTGCTCGGCCCTCCGCGCGCGGAAGGGGAGGAGCTCGGCCAGCGCCATCGCGACATCGCCCGCTCCACGCAGGTGATGTACGAGGAAGCGTTCTTCCACCTGCTGAACAGCATCCACCGCCGGCATGGCGTCGAGGCGCTGGCGCTCGCCGGCGGGTGCGCGATGAACTCGGTGGCGAACGGCAAGGTGTACCGCAATACGCCGTTCACCAGGGTCTACATACAATCCGCCGCCGGCGATGCGGGCGGTGCGATCGGCGCGGCGTTCCAGGTCTGGCATACCCTCGGCGAGGCGGGCTCGGAGCGCGGGTTCAGGATGGATCACGCGTACTGGGGGCCGGGCTGCGAGGAGCGCGAGATTCGGGCGTTGCTCGACGGCCGCGCGGCCGACCTTGCCGCGCAAGGCTGCACCGTCGAGCGCATCGCGGACGAAGGGCAGCTGTGCGCCAGGACCGCCGCGGCGATCGCGCAAGGCTCGGTCATCGGCTGGTTCCAGGGCCGCATGGAATGGGGCCCGCGCGCGCTGGGCAACCGCAGCATACTCGGCGATCCGCGGCGCACCGACATGAAGGACATCCTCAATCTCAAGATCAAGCGCCGCGAGTCGTTCCGGCCGTTCGCGCCCTCGATCCTGCGCGAAGCGGTGCCCGAATGGTTCGAAGCGGACGACGACGTGCCTTTCATGATGCAGGTCTATCCGGTGCGCGAAGACAAGCGCAAGCTCATCCCCGCAGTGACGCACGTCGACGGCTCGGGACGCCTGCAGACGGTGCGCGAAGACGCGAATCCGCGCTATCACCGGCTCATCCGTACCTTCGGCGAGCTCACCGGCATTCCGATCGTTCTCAACACCTCGTTCAACGAGAACGAGCCGGTCGTCTGCCGCCCGGAGGAAGCGCTCGACTGTTTCCTGCGCACGCGCATGGACGTCCTCGTGCTGGGAGACTTTTTCGTCTCGCGGACCGCGTGAACGGGCCGGCAGTGTCGCGCGTCGTCTTCGTCAACCGCTATTTCTACCCCGATCTGTCGGCGACCAGCCAGATCCTGACGGATCTCGCGTTTCGCCTGGCGGCCGAAGGCGACGAGGTCATCGTCCTGACGGGCCGGCAGACGTATACCGACCCCAAGGCGAGCCTGGCGCCGCGCGAGCGCGTTTCGGGTGTCGAGGTGGTGCGCGTTCGAACCACCGGCTTCGGCCGCAATCGGCTCCTCGGACGCGCGATCGACTACGCGAGCTTCTACGTCGCGGCGCTGGTGAAGCTGCTCCTCGTCCTGCGCAAAGGCGACGTGCTCGTGGCGAAGACGGACCCGCCGCTGATGTCGGTCGTCGCCGCGTTCGCGGCGTGGCTGCGCGGGGCGAAGCAGGTGAACTGGCTCCAGGACCTGTTTCCCGAGGTCGCGGTCGTGCTCCGCCCGGACCTCGTCAACGGCTCGCTCGCCCGCGCCGCGAAGGCGGCCCGCGACTGGTCGCTGCGCCGCGCACGCGCCAACGTCGTGCTCGGCACCCGCATGTGGGACCGCGTGCGGCTGCTCGGGATTCCGCGCGCGGCGATCGCGATGATTCCCAACTGGACGGATGACCGCACGATCCTGCCGGTCGCGCATGCCGACAATCCGCTGCGCCGGGAATGGGGTCTCGACGGCAAGTTCGTCGTTTCCTATTCCGGCAACCTGGGGCGCGCGCACGAATTCAGGACGATCCTCGACGCTGCGTATCTGCTGCGCGACCGCGAGGACATCGTATTCCTCATGATCGGCGGCGGCGCGCAGCTCGACCACGTCCGCGAGTTCGTGCAGGACTACGGGCTCACGAACGTCGTCGAGCGTCCGTACCAGCCTCGCGAGCGCCTGCCGCTCAGCCTCGGCGCCGGTGACCTGCATCTGGTCAGTCTGGTGCCGGGCCTCGAGGGCTGCATCGTGCCGAGCAAGTTCTACGGCATCGCGGCGGCGCAAAGGCCCACGGCGTTCATCGGCGATCATCTGCTCGGCGAGATCGGCAGGCTGCTGCATCGATTCGATTGCGGCCGGTCCTTCGCCGTCGGCGACGCCGCGGGGCTTGCCGGGTTCATCGCCGAGCTCGCGCAGGATCGGGACCGCTGGGAGCGAATGGGGCGCAATGCCCGCCGCGCGCTCGACGCCGAATGGTCGCAGGAAAAGGCGTTCGAGCGCTGGCGTGCCGTGCTCACGGCGTGCGCGACGGGCGCGCGGCTTCAAACGGAGGTCGGCGAGACCGCGGGAGTTGCGTACAATCCGCAGCTCGTTGCTGACCATGAGCACAGAGTAGAAGCATGAACAAGGGCAAGGTCGCGCTGATTACCGGCGTCACCGGACAGGACGGCGCATACCTCGCCGAATTTCTCCTGAACAAAGGGTATACCGTTCACGGCGTCAAGCGGCGCACGTCGCTGTTCAACACCGACCGCATCGACCATCTCTATCGCGATCCGCACGAGGCGAACGTCAGGCTCCACCTGCATCACGGCGACCTCACCGATTCGAGCAGCCTCATCCGCATCATCCAGCAGGTGCAGCCGGACGAGATCTACAATCTCGCGGCACAGTCGCACGTCGCGGTGTCGTTCGAAGAGCCGGAGTACACCGCGAACTCCGACGCGCTCGGCGCGCTGCGCATCCTCGAGGCGATGCGCATCCTCGGGCTGGAGAAGAGGACGCGCTTCTACCAGGCGTCGACGTCGGAGCTGTACGGATTGGTGCAGGAGATGCCGCAGCGGGAGACCACGCCGTTCTATCCGCGCTCACCCTACGCGGTCGCGAAGCTGTATGCGTACTGGATCACGGTCAACTACCGCGAAGCCTACGGGATGTACGCGTGCAACGGCATCCTGTTCAACCATGAGTCCCCGGTGCGCGGGGAGACGTTCGTCACCCGCAAGATCACCCGCGCGCTCGCGCGCATCAAGCTCGGCATGCAGGACTGTCTGTACCTCGGCAACCTGAGCGCGAAGCGCGACTGGGGACACGCCAGGGACTACGTCGAGATGCAGTGGCTCATGCTGCAGCAGGACCGGCCCGAGGATTTCGTCATCGCGAGCGGCCAGCAATACAGCGTCCGCGACTTCGTACAGGCAGCCGCGGGCGAGATCGGGATGAAGATCCACTGGCGTGGCTCGGGCCTGGAGGAAGAGGGGACCGATGAACAGGGCCGCGTCATCGTGCGCGTCGACCCGCGCTACTTCCGGCCGACCGAAGTGGAGACGCTGCTCGGCGATGCGACCAAGGCGAAGACGAAGCTCGGCTGGAAGCCGCGGACCACCTTCGCGGAGCTCGTCGCCGAAATGGCGCAGTCCGATCTGCGCGACGCCGAGCGCGACGCGCTGGTGAAGCAGCACGGCTACAAGGCGCCGGACCGCCACGAATGAGCGCCGCGCCGATGAGCGCCCACGTGAGCGCGCAGAGCAGGGTCTTCGTGGCCGGCCATCGCGGCATGGTCGGTTCCGCGCTGCTGCGCCGCCTGAGCGCCGACGGCGCGGACGTCATCGCGCGCACGCGCACGGAGCTCGATCTCACGGACGCTCCCGCGGTGCACGCGTTCTTCGAGCGCGAAAAGCCCGAATATGTGTTCATGGCCGCGGGCAAGGTCGGCGGCATCAGCGCAAACGATACCTACCCCGGCGACTTCATCTACCAGAATCTGTCCATCGAGGTGAACGTGCTGGAAGCGGCGCGGCACAACGGTGTGCGGCGCATGCTGTTCCTCGGCTCGTCGTGCGTCTATCCGCGAGATTGTCCGCAGCCTATCCGTGAGGAGTACCTCCTGACGGGACCTCTGGAACGCACGAATCGCGCGTATGCGGTGGCGAAGATCGCCGGGATCGAGATGTGCGGCTCGTACAATCGCCAGTTCGGGACCAGGTTCCTCGCCGTGATGCCGACCAATCTCTACGGTCCGAACGATCATTACGACCTGCAGAACAGCCACGTGCTGCCGGCGCTGATCCGCAAATTCCACGAGGCCAAGCAGAGGAGCGAGCCCAGCGTCACGGCATGGGGAACCGGATCGCCGCGGCGCGAGTTCCTCTACAGCGACGAGCTCGCCGACGCCTGTGTTTTCCTCATGAGGCTCGACGACGCCCGCTTCGACGCGCTGTTGCAGCACGACCAGCCCCTCGTCAACATCGGCTGCGGCGAGGATCTGACGATACGGGAGCTGACGGAGCTCGTGAAATCGGTCGTAGGTTTCGAGGGGGAGATCGTGTGGGACTCGTCAAAACCCGATGGGACGCCGCGCAAAATGCTCGACGTCTCGCGGCTGACGGCGCTCGGCTGGCGAGCGAAGCTGCCGCTGCGTGACGGCATTGTGCTCGCCTATCGCGATTTCTTACAGGGAGAGCACGCACGTTGAAGCTGCAGTCCGTCATCCTCTGCGGCGGTTCCGGCACCCGGTTGTGGCCGTTGTCGCGTCACCAGTTTCCGAAGCAGCTTCTCGCGCTGAACGACGCCGATTCCATGCTGCAGGCCACCGCGCTGCGGGTGACCGAGGGCACCTCGTGGCCGGATATCGACATCCTGCAGCCGCTGGTGGTCACCAACGAGGAGTACCGCTTCATCTCCGCCGAGCAGCTCCGCCAGGCGTCGATCACGCCCGCTGCGCTGATCCTCGAGCCCTTCGGCCGCAACACGGCGCCGGCGCTGACGGTCGCCGCGCTGCGCGCGCGCAACGACGGCGGCGACCCCGTCCTGCTGGTGATGCCGGCCGATCACGTCATCGGCGACGTCGAGCGCTTCCGCGAAGCGGTGCGGGAAGGCACCGTACATGCAGAACGCGGCGCCTTCGTCACCTTCGGCATCACCCCGCGGCAGCCGCACACCGGTTACGGCTACATCCGAGTCGCGACCGCGCGCAGCGGAGAAGCGACGGCCTTGCGCGCCTTCGTGGAAAAACCCGATCTGCCCACCGCGCAGCGCTACGTGGCGAGCGGCGAGTATCTCTGGAACAGCGGCATCTTCATGATGAAGGCCTCGGCGTGGCTCGCCGAGATCGCGCGCGCCAGGCCCGACATCGCGCGAGCGTGCGAGGCGGCGTGCGCGCGCGGCCGGTCGGACCGTGATTTCCTGCGGCTCGACCGTGAAGCGTTCGCCGCATGCCCCTCCGAATCGATCGACTACGCCGTCATGGAAGGCCTGGGCTCGCCGCGCGAAGGTGACAGCGCGCGCGGGGTCGTGATACCGCTGGACGCGGGCTGGTCCGACATCGGTGCGTGGGGCGCGCTGTGGGAAGTCGCGCGCAAGGACGACAGCGGCAACGTCGCCCGTGGCGACACGCACCTCGTCGAGACCCGCGACAGCCTGGTCGTGGGCGGCGGCCGCCTGGTCGCGTGCATCGGACTGAGTGACACCGTCGTCGTCGACACGCCCGACGCGCTGCTCGTGGCGAAGCGCGACCGCATGGAACAGGTGAAGGACGTCGTCGGGTGGCTCAAGGCGAACCGGCGGCCCGAGGCGGAGAGCCATCGCAAGGTGTATCGGCCGTGGGGCTGGTACGACACGATCGACCTCGGACCGCGGTTCCAGGTGAAGCGCATCGTCGTCACGCCGGGCGCGTCGCTGTCGCTGCAGATGCACCATCATCGCGCCGAGCACTGGGTGGTGGTGACCGGCACGGCGCAGGTCACGCGAGGGGAGGAGGTCTTCATCCTCACCGAGAACCAGTCGACCTACATCCCCCTCGGGGTGAAGCATCGGCTGAGCAATCCGGGCAAGGTGGCGCTCGAGATCATCGAAGTGCAATCCGGGCTCTATCTCGGGGAGGACGACATCGTCCGCTACGAAGACACCTACGGGCGGCAGTGACGGACGTCAGCTTCGGGCCCGCGGCCCGGTCCCGCTCGGATGCGGCATCAATGCACGGAGCCGGCGACGGCCGCGAACACGGCGTGCCAAAAACCGGTAAAGTTCTCGCTGGCCGCTTCCAGGCACCGCGCCCGCGGAAGAGAACGTAACATGGCATCTCCAATAAACGGCGCGAGGGCGCCGCGTGGGACATCCCCGAGCTAACTTGCGTAAGACCGCCCGATCACCGTTCGGACTGCTCGCGTCGCGCGCCGCGGCGCCGGCATTGCTTGCCGCGATGGCGCTGCCGCTCGCTGCGGGCGCAGCGGAGGCGCCCGAACCGGCGGCGGTGACGCCCGAAGAGCCGCCCCTCATCTCGGCGCCGACCCGAGAGGGCGTGCCCGCGCTCCAGTTGAGCACCGACTACGGCCAGCCGGCGCTCGGCTTCGGAACCTACGCGCCGATCGGGCAGGTCGACGCCCGCGGCTTTCGCGCCGGTCCCGCGACGGTTCGTGTCGCGACCCAGGCCGCGATCGGCTACAACGACAACGTCGTGCTCTCCCGCACCGACAAGATCGGCTCCATGTTCTACACCGTGGCGCCGGCGGTGTCGGCCGCGCTCGAAGGCGCGACTCAGCGGTTCTACGCGGTGTACCGCGGCAATTACGGCGCTTACGCGACGGGCCCGCAAAACGATTACGCAGACCACAGCGTCACGCTCGCCGCTTTGAGCTCCTGGACCGACCGCCTGCGCACGATGCTGTCGTACGATTTCTACCGCGGCCACACCCCGCGCGGTCTGACTGTGGCCACACTGTCGGAATCCGAACGGTGGGCCGTGCACACCGTTCGCGGCACAGTCAACTACGGCGCGGTCGGCGCACAGGGCGGCCTGCAAGGCGACGTCATCCACCAGAGCCGGCGCTACACCACCGCCAGCGGGGCTTCGAGCGTCGGCGAATTCGACCGGTTCGAGCTCGACGGGACTTTCTACTACCGGCTCGGGTCGAAGACGCAGGCGTTGATCCGCGGCCGGTGGGCGGATATCGACCATCCGAACGACGCCACCCTCGACAACCGCGAGGTGCATGTCGACGTGGGCGCGACGTGGGAGGCACTCGCCGCGACGACGGGCCGGGCCTCGGTCGGCTACACCGACAAGAAGTTCGACGTCGCCCTGCGTCCCGGTTTTTCCGGCGCCAACTTCGAGCTGGGCGCGTCGTGGCGCCCGCGCAGCTATTCCCTCGTGGACGTGAGCGCACGCCGCTTCCTCACCGAGACTTACGACATCGGCGGGTCGTTCGTCATCAACAGCTACGTCAATGTCCTGTGGAACCACGTCTGGAACACCGGGATCGCCTCGACCCTGAATTACGCGTACGGCCGCGCGGAGCAGGAAGGGCTGAACAGAACCGACACCTACCAGACCCTCGCCGGGCGGGTAAGCTATCCGCTGCGGCGCTGGGCGCGCGTCGGCGCGGAGCTGCGGCACGAATCGCGCGATTCGACCGCGGCGACCCTGGAATACACGCGCAACATCATGCTGTTGACGCTAGAGACCGCGCTCTAGACTCCCCACCTTCCACAGCCTCACGGAACGATCAATGGTTCTACTCCGCATCGCAGTACTGATAGCCGCCGTGCTCACGCTCGCCGGCTGCGAATCGATGTTCGACGGCGGCAATCGCCCCCATGTCGCAAGAACGAACTACGTCGTGCCGCAGGAATACCGCCTGAACTCCGGTGACGTCGTTTCGGTGCGCGTCTACGGGGGGGACGAAGAAATCCGCGTCGAGCGCATGCGGCTCGACGGATCGGGCACGCTCGTCCTGCCTTTCGGGGACTTCAAGGTGCAGGGCCGTACGACGCGCGAGATCGAGACCGACATCACCGCCAGCGTGAAAGGGCGCCTCCTGCGCAATCCGCGCGTGTCGGTGAACATCGACGAGTACCGTCCGTTCTTCGTCGACGGCCAGGTCGGACGCCCGGGTGCATACCCGTATCAGCCCGGGCTGACCGTGCGCAAGGCGATCACGATCGCCGGCGGCCTGCGCGAGCGTGCTTCACTGAAAAAGATCTTTCTGCTCCCCGAGAGCGGCGCGTCGCCGACCCCGATCAACGTCGACCTGAACACGCCGGTCGGCCCCGGCGACACGATCAACGTCGAGGAGAGCTTCTTCTGACCGCACTGCAAAAGGACCGGCGATGGCTGCAGAGGCCCTGACCGACAACCGCGAGGATTTCGCCCCGAATGAAGGCGCGGGCGGCGAGCCTCTCGAGCTCGCGCTGTACTGGCGCGCGATCTTCCGCCGCAAGTGGTGGCTGCTCGGCACGGCGCTCGTGTGCGCCGTCCTTACCGCCGTTGCGGTCATGTTCCTCACGCCGATCTATCGCGCGACGGTGACCCTGATGATCGAGCAGAACAAGGCGAAGCTCGTCTCGATCGAGGAGGTCTACAGCGGCATCTCGCCGAATCGCGAGCACTACCAGACGCAGGCCGAGATGCTGCGCTCCCCGGCGCTCGCCGCGCGCGTCATCGAGAAGCTCGGCCTCATGACGCACCCGGAATTCGACCCGCGTCAGCAGAAGCTTTCCGCCTGGACCTCGTGGCTGCCGGGCGGCGACGAGCCCGTGACGAAGGACGGGTGGAGCGAAGAGCGGGTGAAGGCCGTGGTGCTGAACGATTTCCTGCGCCGCATGACGATCGAGCCGATCCGCCTCACCCAGCTCGTCAAGGTCGGCTTCGACGCCGCCGACCCGGAGCTCGCCGCGCGCATCGCCAACACGATCGCCGACGTGTACATCGACGCCGACATCGAGATACGCGCGCGGCTGCGCCAGCGCGCGACCGACTGGCTGGCAGAGCGGCTGTCCGATCTGAAAGGCAATCTCGAAGGCTCCGAGCGCGCATTGCAGCAGTATCGCGAGCGCGAAGGGCTCCCCGACACCAAGGGCCTCGCGCAAAGCGGCGTGGTCAGGCAGCTCGAAGTGCTGAGCAGCGCGGTCAACGACGCGACCGAGCGGCGCGTCGAGGCCGAAGCGAACTATCGCCAGGCGAAGGAGGCGAAGGACCGGACGTCACTGCCCATCGTCCTGCGCAACACCGCTGTGGAGCGCCTGAAGGAGCTCGAGGGGGGCGCCGAAAAGAGAGTCGCGGAGCTCTCCGAACGCTACGGCCCCGAGCATCCGCGTCTCATCCAGGCGAAGAACGAGCTCGCGCAGGCGAGGGAAAACACGAAGAAGGGCGTGGACAGCGCGATCGCGAGCTTCGCCAAGGAATACCAGGTCGCGCTCGCGAACGAGCGCTCCGCCGAGCGCGCGCTCGGCGCGGCCAAAGGGTCGGTGCAGCAGATCAACCGCAAAGAGTTCCAGCTCGACGCGCTCGAGCAGGACCTCACCGCCAACCGCCAGATCTACGAGAAGTTCATGAACCGCTACCGCGAGACCCGCGCGGCGAGCGACACGCAGAGCAGCCTCGTCGCACGCGTGATCGATCCGGCGGTGCGTCCCGGCGTCCCGTACAAGCCGCGCAAGCGTGAGATCGTCATGGCGGGCTTCGCTTCGGGCCTGCTGCTCGCGGCGATCGTCGCGCTGCTCCTCGAGCGCATGAACAGCACGATCAAGACGGCCGAGGAGGTCGAGCAGAAGCTCGGCCTGCCGACGCTCGCCGTCGTTCCGCTGCTCACCGGCGATGCCGCCGGCAATGCGGGCCGTTACTACCTGGAAAACCCGAGCTCGGTATTCTCCGAGGCGATACGCACCGCGCGCACGAGCATCCTGCTCTCCGCGATCGACTCGGCGAACAAGGTGCTGCTCGTGACCTCGTCGGTGCCGAGCGAAGGCAAGACGTCCTTCGCGCTGAACCTCGCGCTCGCACACGCCCAGGCGAAGAAGACGCTGCTCATCGAGGCCGACCTGCGCCGGCCGTCGGTGGTGAAGCAGCTCGCGCTCGATCCGTCCAAGCCGGGCCTGACGAGCCTGTTCGCGGGCGACGCGAACTTCACCGAATGCGTACAGCGCGTGGAAGGCTCGTCGCTCTACGTGCTGCCTTCCGGCCCTCCGCCCGACAATCCGCAGGAGCTGCTCTCGTCGCATCGATTCGCGCAGCTCATCGAGCGCGTCGCAGCGGCGTGCGAGGTGGTCATCATCGACTCGCCGCCGGTTCACCTGGTCAGCGATGCCGTCGTGCTCTCGACGCTCGCGACGGGCGTGCTGTTCGTCGTGAAGGCCGACGATACGCCGTATCCCGTCGCGCGCCGCTGCATCCGGTCGCTGTACGACGCGGGCGCGCCGATCATCGGCGTTGCGCTCAATCAGCTCGATTTCACGCAAGCCGACCGCTACTACGGGGCTTACACCGGCTATGCGAAAGAGTATGGCGCCTATCAGGGAACGCCCGGCTGACGCGCCGCATCGAAGGTTTGTTAGACCGACAGGTGGCGGTCATTAGGATGACTTTATGCCTTAACCCGCAACTAGGCTGCTAGGATAATCAGCCCTCGCTGGTCGCGAAAAAACCGCCGGGGAAACAACGTGGTCGGAAGTCCCTCGGCGTCGACCGGGCGCAGCGCCATAAAAAAAGATCATCCGGCAGCATCACGAAACAGGGGCTAGCTCTTGCTACGGTTGTTCCTTTTGTCGTTCGCTGTGTCGCTCGGCGTCGGTTACCTGACCCTCCGCTTCGAACACCTGCACGGCCATTTCACCGGCGATGTCGCGGTCGCCGGTTCACACAAAGTTCACAGGCGATCGGTTACCCGCATCGGCGGGCTGTCGGTGTTCGCGGGCTGGCTGGTCGCCCTGATCGCCTCCGGTTTTGCAGGCAGTCTCGACTTTGCGATCGTCGGCATGTGGCTCGCCTGCCTCGCGCCCGCATTCGCGGGCGGTTTCGCCGAGGACCTGACCAAGCGCGTCAACCCCGCGATGAGGCTCGTCGCCTGCTTCTTCGCCGCGGGCCTCGCCTACACCTGGCTGGGCGCTTCGGTATCGCGGATCGACGTGCCCTGGATAGACCTTCTGCTGGCCATGCCGGTGGCGGCCTTCGTGTTCACGTGCTTCGCCGTCGGAGGGGTGGCGCATGCGATCAACATCATCGACGGCCTGAACGGCCTCGCCTCGGGCGTGTGCCTGATCGCGCTGCTCGCGCTCGGCTACGTCGCTTTCCAGGTCGGCGACTCGGAGATCCTGCTCCTGTGCGGCATCGGCACCGGCGCGGTGATCGGCTTTCGCGTGTGGAACTATCCGAGCGGCCGCATCTTCTGCGGCGACGGCGGCGCGTATTTCCTGGGCGCGCTCGTCGCCATCCTGTCGGCGCTGCTCGTGCATCGGCATGCGCAGGTGTCGGCGTGGTTCCCGCTGCTGCTGGTGCTCTATCCGGTGTGGGAGACGCTGTTCTCCGCATATCGCCGCCGTATCCTGCGCGGCAGGCCGGCGTCTTCGGCAGACAAGCTGCACATGCACACGCTGTTCTACAAGCGCGTGAAGCAGCCGATGCAGGACGGCAAGGCGCGCTCGCGCCGCAACTCGGATGCGTCGGTATCGATGATACTATTCGCGTGCGGGAGCGCGGTGCCCGCGGTGCTGTGGTGGCAGGAGAGCACTTACCTCGTAGCGGCCGCCTTCGCGTACGTATTCGTCTACCTCGTCATCTACCGGCGGCTGGTGCGCTTCGGCGCCCGCTCGAAGTCGCGCGCCGGTCCGCTGGGCGCCGGCTACGTGCTGCGGCGCATGGCGACGATGCACCGTGCAGCAGCGTCGCGCCGAACCGTGCGCGAAGCGAACAAGCTGCGCTAGCATCTCTGACTCCTGACCAGCGACAGTTTCCGCGAGTTGCAGCGCCGCCGCTCGACCGTGCGTCGGGGCGGCAGCTCGCGCCAACCGGGAAATACGAACATTGAAAGTCCTCGTCACCGGCGCGGCCGGCTTCATCGGCGCTCACGTTTCTGCCCGGCTTCTCGCCCGCGGCGACGAAGTGATCGGCCTGGATAACGTCAACGATTATTACGATCCGCGCCTGAAGGAAGCGCGCCTCGCGCATTTCTGCCGTTCGGATGGGTTCACCGAAGTGCGGGCGGACGTGGCGGACCGCGATGCGGTCGCCCAGGCGTTCGCGATGCACCGCCCCCAGCGCGTCGTGCACCTCGCCGCGCAGGCAGGGGTGCGCTACTCGATCACCCATCCGCAAGCCTACATCGACGCCAATCTCGTCGGCTTCGGCAACATCCTCGAAGGCTGCCGCCAGCTCGAGGTCGAGCACCTGGTGTACGCGTCGAGCAGCTCGGTCTACGGGGCGAACACCACGCTCCCGTTCTCGGTGCACCAGAACGTCGACCATCCGCTCAGCCTGTACGCCGCGACGAAGAAGGCGAACGAGCTGATGGCGCACACCTACAGCGGCCTGTTCGGGCTGCCGACCACGGGTCTGCGCTTCTTCACCGTGTACGGACCGTGGGGCCGCCCCGATATGGCGCTATTCCTCTTTACGCGGAACATCCTCGCCGACCGTCCGATCGACGTCTTCAACCACGGCAAGCACACCCGGGGCTTCACCTATATCGACGACATCGTCGAAGGCGTGATACGCACGCTCGACAGCACCGCCGCGCCGGACCCGGAATGGAGCGGCGCGCAGCCCGATCCCGCGACGAGCAGGGCGCCTTACCGCGTCTACAACATCGGCAGCGACAGCGCGACGCACCTCATGCGGTATATCGAGCTCATCGAGCAGAACCTCGGCAGGAAAGCGCGCCTGAACCTGCTGCCGCTGCAGCCGGGCGACGTGCCCGACACGTGCGCCGACGTCGCCGACCTCGCACGCGACGTCGGCTACAGCCCGTCGACGCCGGTCGAGGTCGGCGTGAAGAGATTCGTCGAGTGGTACCTCGGGTACTACGGCCATGCCGCGGAGGCCCAGGCGCGATCGCTTTGACGCGCGCGCGGCACGCACCATGATCTTCGCCAGAGCGCTGAACGTCTGGAAGGGCTTCACCAGCGGAAGCATCAATCGGCGCATCTTCCACGCGATGGCGGTGATCGCCGTCGCCACGGTGGGCGTGAAAGCCGCCGCGATGATCAAGGACATGATCGTCGCAGGCAAATTCGGCCTCGGCGACGACCTCGACGCGTTCCTGATCGCGCTCGTCGTGCCGACGTTCGCGACCGCCGTGCTGGCTCAGGCGTTCATCGGCGCTTTCATGCCCGCTTTCATCCGCGTGCGCGAACAGGAAGGCGAAGCGCGCGCGCGACGCATCTTCGCGCACGTGATGCTCCTCGATCTGCTGATCCTGCTCGCGGCCGCCGCGCTCCTCGCCGTGTTCGGCTTGCCGATCCTCCGGGTGCTCGCGCCCGAATTCAGCGCGTCCAAGCTCGAGCTCACGCACGAGCTGTACATGATCCTCCTGCCGATGGTGGTTCTCACCGGGCAATGCGGCCTGTGGGGAGCCGTGCTCAATGCCGGCGAGAAGTTCGCGCTCGTCGCCCTCGCGCCTATCGCTACGCCGCTGCTCATCGTGGCGCTCCTCATCGCGGTCGGCGCGGATATCACCGCGGTGGCATGGGGTACGGTGCTCGGCGCGGCGGTGGAGCTCGTCGTCATCGGCGTCACGCTCGCGCGCCGCGGGCTTTTTCCGCTGCCGCGATGGCACCGCGACCGCAGCGCCACGGCGGAAGTCCTGAGGCACTACGTACCGCTGATGGCGAGCACCGTCATCATGAGCGGCGCGGGGGTCGTCGACCAGGCGATGGCCTCGTGGCTGGGCTCGGGAGCCGTCGCGGCGCTGAGCTTCGGTAACAAGATACCGTCGTTCCTCACCGCGATCGGCGTCAGCGCCATCGGCACGGCCGTGCTGCCTCACTTCTCGCGACTGATCGCGGTGGGCGACCACGCGTCGCTGCGGCACGTGCTGCGCACGTACGCCTTCGCGATCCTGGCGCTCAGCGTCCCCGTCACCGCGGCGCTGATCGTCGGTTCGGAATGGATCATCGCGATCCTGTTCCAGCGCGGTGCGTTCACGCGCGACGACACGTCGCTGGTGGCGTTCATCCAGCAGATGTATTTCCTCCAGGTGCCTTTCTTCATGCTCGGCATGCTCGGGGTGAGGCTGCTACTGGCGACGTCGAGGACGTACCTGATCACCGCGATGTCGGTGGTCAACCTGGCCGTGAACGTGGTCGGAAACCTGGTGTTCATGCGCTGGCTCGGCGTGAGCGGTATCGCGCTCTCGTCCGCCGTCGTGTACATGGTCTCCATGACGATGATCTGGATCCTGGTGCGGCGCTACCTCGCCGAATCCGATGCCCAGGGCGGGCCAGGCGAGGAGAAAGCGGAGCCCGCCGCACCGTGATGAACATCGCCCTCGTCATCGCGTCGCTCGGCACCGGGGGCGCCGAGCGCGTGATGTCGGAGCTCGCCAACCACTTCGCGGAGCGCGGCGACCGCGTCACGTTGATCACCCTCGACACGATCGACCTCGACGCGTATCCGCTCGCGCCGAACATCGAGCGCGTGGCGCTCGGTCTCGTCCGGGAGTCGACCGACCTCGGGCGCGCGCTGGCGATGAACTGGCAGAGGCTGCGCGCGGTGAGGCGCGCCGTGCGTCACACCGGCGCCCGCACGGTCCTGAGCTTCGAAGAGCGCACGAACGTGCTCGTCGTGGTGGCGACGCTCGGGCTGTCGGTGCGTCGCGTCGTCTCCGAGCGCACGGATCCCACGCATCACGAGATCGGCGTGGTGTGGGCGGTGCTGAGGCGATTGACCTATCCGCTCGCCGACGCGGTCGTCGTACAGACCGCGCGCCTCCTGCCCTGGGCGCGTCGAGCCGCGCTGCGGCGGCGTGCCGCGCACGCGATCCCGAACCCGCTGCGCACGCTCAAGGGCTGCGCACGCGCCGGCGGGGCGCGTGAGCCGGTGATCGCCGCGCTCGGCCGGCTGTGGCTGGAGAAAGGGCACGACGTGCTGATCAGGGCATTCGCGGCGGTCGCCCCCGACTATCCGGAATGGCGCCTGACGATCGTCGGCGAGGGCCCCGAGCGCGAGGCGCTGACCGCCCTCGCGGCCTCGCTCGGCGTCGCCGACCGCGTCGCCCTGCCGGGCTGGATGGACGTTCCCGAAGAAGTGCTTGCGTGCGCGGGTGTGTTCGTGATGTCGTCGCGCTACGAAGGTTTCCCGAACGCGCTGCTGGAAGCGATGGGCGCCGGGCTGCCGGTGATCAGCACGGCGTGCGGAGGCACCGAGGAAATGATCGAGGAGGGCCGGAATGGTTACGTCGTGCCGATCGACGACGTGACCGCGCTCGCTGCGGCGCTGCGTCGCCTGCTCGGCGACCCCGCGCTGCGCGAGCGGCTCGCGGCCGACGCCCGCACGGCGGCGCAGCGATATTCGCCGCACCGCGTCGTGCCGATGTGGGATGCAGTCCTGAGGGAACCATGCGCGACCAAGCGCGCGTAACGCCGTTTTCGGCGTCGGCGGGCGCGCCGAAGATCGTATTTCTTACCCGCCGGTTGGATGTCGGCGGGGCGCAGCGTCAGCTCGTCGAGCTCGCGCTCGGCCTGCACGCCGCGGGCTGGCGTGTCGTCGTGGCGACCTTCTATGGCGGCGGAGCGCTCGCGGCGCAGCTCGCCGCCGCGGGCGTGACCACGGTGAGCCTCGGCAAGAGCGGCCGCTGGGACGTCTTCGCCTTCGCGGCGCGCCTGCTGGGCCTGCTGCGTCGCGAGCGCCCGGACATCGTCCACGGCTACCTCGACACCTCGAACGTGCTGTTGGCGCTGCTGCGGCCGTTCCTCGGCGGCTCACGCGTCGTGTGGGGGATCCGCGCGTCCAACATGGACCTGACGCACTACGATCGCCTCGCGGCTGTCGAGTCCCGATTCGCGCGCGCGCTCTCGCGCTACGCCGATCTGCTCATCTGCAACTCCGAGGCGGGCCGCTCCTACCACGTCGCCAGGGGCTACCCCGCGGAACGGATGGTCGTCATCCCCAACGGCGTCGACGTGCAGCGCTTCGCGCCCGATGAAGACGCGCGGCGGGCGCTGCGCGCCGAGTGGGGCCTCGCGCCCGACGACGTGCTGCTCGGCCTCGTGGCGCGTCTCGACCCGATGAAAGACCATCGCAGCTTTCTCGCGGCCGCCGCACGCGTGGCGACGACGCATCCCCGTGCGCGTTTCGTCTGTGTGGGGGACGGGCCCGCGGGGTATCGCGACGCGCTGCAGCGCGAGGCTTCGACCCTGGGGCTCGGGGGGCGCCTGACGTGGGCCGGCGCGCGCGGCGACATGCCTGCGGTCTACAACGCGCTCGATATCGCGGTATCGTCGTCGTCCTACGGCGAAGGGTTCTCCAACTCGATCGTCGAGGCGATGGCGACGGGCGTGCCCTGCGTCGTGACAGACGTCGGAGATTCGGCGACGATCGTCGGTGCGCTGGGTTGGGTCGCACCGCCGGGGAACAGCGCAGCGCTCGCGGATGCGATGACCCGGGCGATCGGCGCGCTCCCGCGCGACGGCAAGGCGAACCGGGAGCACGTCAGCCGCGCCTACAGCTCGGCTGCCTTGCTGGAGCGCACGATCGGAGCGCTCGCTCCGCTGCTCGGCGGGCGGGTCCCGCTGGTGCGCGCATCGATGGGAGGCAACAATGAATTCTGATGCGGACGCGCCGCGGCTGACCGGGCTCATCACCTATGCCACGATCGCGACGGCGATCGTGGCGCTGCTGCTGCTCACCAACTGGCCGACCTATCAGTACGAGGTGCGCGGCGGGCCGATCCCGCTGTATTTCTACGCGCTGCCCGCGGTGCTCATCATCCCCATGCTGTTCGCCGATCCCGGCAGCGCGGTGCGCTTCCTGCGCGATCCGCTGTTCTGGTGGTTCGTGGTGTTCGTGGTGATAGGCCTGTTCTCGCTCCTGCTCGCGCAGGATTTCATGGAGAACGCCGCCCGTCAGTGGCGCCTGCGGTTGCTCGCCCTCATGTTCTTCTACACGATCACCATACTCGCGAGCGGCTCGCAGCGGCGGTTGATCGGCTGGGTGATGGTGGGCTGCGTGCTGCTCGCGTGCGCGCTCTGCTGGTTCGACGTGCTGCGCCCCGGCCGCATCGTGCCGCAGGGCATCGAGGGCTCCTCCGAGCGCGGCGCCGGGCTGTTCATCAATCCCAACATCGCGGGCTCGTTCATCGTGATGGGAACGATCGCCGCATTGCCGATGATTCCGTCGCGTCTGCGCGGGCTGCTGCTGGTTGCCGCGGTGTTCGGGGTCGCCGGCACATTCTCGCGCGGGGCCTTCGTCATGGTCACCATTGCGATGGCCGGCATGATCTGGCTCAAGCTCGTGAAGAGAGCCCAGGGGATGGTGCTCGTGCTGGCGCTGCCGGTGCTGGTCGGCGGCGTGAGCCTCGCCTACGACTACGCGATCGATACCTCGGAGAACCGCCACGTCAAGGGCGTGGTGGAGCGCCTGAACTGGTTTCGCGACACTGCTGAGGAGGACTCCGCGGTCGAGGGACGCAAATGGGGTGCGAAGCGTGCGTGGGAGGCCTTCCTCGATTCGCCGGCGATCGGCAACGGTATCGGCGCCACCTCCCTCGCGGTCGACCTGGACGGGCCCCACAACATGTACCTGATGCTGATGGCCGAGCACGGCATCTTCGGGTTTCTGCTGTACATCTCGTTGTGTGCGCTGCTCGTGCGCCAGGGTAGAAGCGTGGCGCGATGGGCGCGCAGCGTACGCGACAGGGACATCGGGAACTCCATGGCGCTTTTCGGCATGGCTCTCGCCGTCTACGGCTTCTTCAGCCACAACGTGCTCGAAGACCCGTTCACCGTCTTCCTGATGGCCTTCCTCACGGCGGCGGCGTTCGGTGCGCGCCGGGTTGCAACGGCCGACGCGCGGCGCTACGTGCGTCCGAGGACGGTCGCGCGGGATGCCGCCACCCCGGTTTGATGGGCGACGCGAACGATCCCTCGCGCTTCGCGATCGGCGACGACGGTGCAGCGGCCGCGCGGCCGCTGCGCGTCGCGTTCGTCATCACCGACCTCGACGTGGGCGGGGCCGAGATGATGCTGTGGAAGCTGCTCTCGCGCATCGACCGCGCGCGCTTCGAGCCTTCGGTGATCGTCCTGCACGGCCACGCAGCGCGCATGGTCGATTCGTTTCGCGCGCTGGGCATCGCGTGCGAGCTGCTCGACTGGAAACCGGGCCGCCGCCTCGATGTGCTGCGCGGGCTGCGGCAGCTTTCGCGCGCGCTGGACAGAGCATGCCCCGACGTCGTGCAGGGCTGGATGTACCACGGCAACATCGGCGCGACGCTCGTCACCGCGTGGCGGCGCGATGCGCCGCCCGTGCTGTGGAACGTGCGGGCCTCGCTCATGGAGCGGCGGCTGGAGAATCCGCTGACGCTGCTGCTGATCCGTGCCGGCGGCAAGCTCGCGTACTTCGCCAGGCGCATCGTCAACAACTCGGTCGCGAGCGCGCTCGAGCACGAGGAGCTCATGGGCTATCCGGCGGCCAAGCGCGTGATCGTGCCCAACGGTTTCGACGTGACGCGCTACTGTCCGTCGCATGAGGCGAGGGCGGCGCTGCGCGGCTCGCTCGGTCTCCCCGACGATGCGATCGTCGTCGGGATGGTCGCGCGGCACCACCCGATGAAGGACCATGCGACCTTCGCCCGCGCCGCGGGCATCGTCGCGGCCGCGCGTCGCGAGGTGCGCTTCGTGCTCGTCGGGCTCGGCGTCGAGCCCGGCAACGAGGCGCTCGTCGGCGCGCTTCGCGCGAACGGCGCCCTCGAGCGCGCCCATCTCCTGGGTCCGCGCGACGACGTTGCGGCCATCGTGCCGGCGTTCGACATCCAGGTATCGTCCTCCTCCAGCGGCGAAGGTTTTCCGAACGTGGTCGGCGAGGCCATGTGCTGCGCGGTGCCGTGCGTCGTCACCGACGTCGGGGAATCCGCGGCCGTCGTCGGCGATACCGGCATCGTCGTCCCGCCGCGCGATCCGGCAGCGCTCGCAGCCGGCATCGCCGAGTTGATCGCGCTCGGACGCGACGGTCTGCAGGCGCTTGGGCGGCAGGCGCGCGCGCGTGCGGTGGACCGCTACTCGCTCGACGCGGTGGTCAGGCAGTACGAAGCGCTTTACCTAGAGGTTCATCGAGAGCGGAAAGGTCTTTGACGGCATGTGCGGCATAACGGGATTTCTTCAGCGCGGCGCGATCGTTTCGGCGGAAGCGATGCCGGACACCGTCACGCGGATGGCGGACGCGATCCGCTATCGCGGCCCCGACGATGCCGGTGTGTGGACCGATCCCGCCGCGGGCATCGCCCTCGGACACCGGCGCCTCTCGATCATCGACCTTTCGCCCGAAGGCCACCAGCCGATGGTGTCGCCGTCGGGACGCTACGTCATCGCGTTCAACGGCGAGATCTACAACTTCGAAAGCCTGCGCCGCGACCTCGACGGCTTTCGCTGGCGCGGACACTCCGACACCGAGGTGATGCTCGCGGCGTTCGAGCGCTGGGGAATCGCCGGCGCGCTGGAGCGCTTCAACGGCATGTTCGCGTTCGCGCTGTGGGACACCCGCGAGCGAGTCCTGCACCTGGCGCGCGACCGCATGGGCGAGAAGCCGCTGTATTACGGCTGGATCGGCGACACGTTCCTCTTCGGCTCGGAGCTGAAGGCGCTGCGGGCGCACCCGCGATGGAGCGCGGACATCGACCGCAACGCGCTCTCCGCGTACCTGCGCCACAACTACGTGCCCGCGCCGTACTCGATCTACAAAGGCGTCGCGAAGCTGCCGGCGGCGCACTACCTGACGGTCTCTGCGGATCGCCGAGATGCGCAGCCTCGTGCGTACTGGAGCCTGCGCACTGCTGCCGAAGCCGGCGCCCGCGCGCCGCTCGCAGTCGGCGAGCGCGAAGCGGTCGACGAGCTCGACACGCTGCTGCGCGACGCGGTGAAGATACGCACCGTCGCCGACGTGCCGGTCGGGGTGTTCCTCTCGGGCGGGATCGACTCGTCGACGGTGGTCGCGCTGATGCAGGCGCAGTCGCAAAGGCCGGTGAAGAGCTTCTCGATCGGCTTCGAAGAGGAGGAGTACAACGAAGCGCGGCACGCTAAAGCGGTGGCGGCGCATCTGGGTACCGACCATACCGAGCTCTACGTCACGCCGGGGCAGGCGATGGCGGTGATCCCGACGCTGCCGCACGTCTACGACGAGCCGTTCGCCGATTCGTCGCAGATACCGACGATCCTCGTCTCGCAGCTCGCGCGCAACGACGTCACGGTCACGCTGTCGGGCGACGGCGGCGACGAGCTGTTCTGCGGCTACGTGCGTTATTTCTGGGGACGCCGCATCTGGAACAAGATCGGCAAGGTGCCGAGCGGCCTGCGCAGCCTCGCCGGACGTGCGCTGACCGCGCTCTCGCCGCAATCGTGGAACACGCTGATGGGCGGAGTGACCCGGTTGGTTCCGGCGAGCCTCGGCGAGATCACGGGCGACCGCGTGCACAAGCTCGCCGAAGTGCTGTCGGTGCCGTCGGCGGACGTGCTGTACCACGGCCTCATCTCGCACTGGCCGCAGCCGGATTCCATCGTTTACGGCGCGCGCGAGCCCGCCACGCCGATCACCGATCCCGCGCAGTGGGCTGCGCTCGACGACTTCACGTCGCGCATGATGTACCTCGACGCGGTGACCTATCTGCCCGACGACATCCTCGTGAAGGTCGATCGCGCGAGCATGTCGGTGAGCCTCGAAGCGCGCGTGCCGCTGCTGGACCATCGCGTGGTCGAGTACGCGTGGCGCGTGCCGCTGTCGATGAAGATCCGCGACGATCACGGCAAGTGGCTGCTGCGGCAGGTGCTGTATCGCTACGTGCCGCGCGAGCTCGTCGAGAGGCCGAAGATGGGTTTCGGCGTGCCGATCGACAGCTGGCTGCGCGGCCCGCTGCGCGACTGGGCGGAGGACCTCCTCGACGAGCGCAGGTTGCGCGACGGCGGACATTTCGACCCGGTGCCTATCCGCGAGAAATGGGCCGAGCATCTCGCCGGCACGCGCAACTGGCAGTATTGGCTGTGGGACGTCCTCATGTTCCAGGCGTGGCTCGCGACGCAAGCGGACGCCGCGTGACCCGACCCGATCTCGCCGCCGACCCGGTTACGCACGCGACCGCGACGCCGGCTCCTGCACCGAAACTTGCGGTCGGCGTGCTGCTGCGCGCGCTCGACATTCCGGTGTGGCAGCATGCGGCGCTGGAAAGCATCGCCGGCTCGAGTCATTCGGAGCTCGCGCTGGCGATCGTAGTGCCTGGCGGCGCCGAGGGAACCCAAGTCCGAAGCGCCGCGCAGAGCATCCTCGCACGCATCGTCGCGCGTCTGGACGCCAGGATGGTGTGCGAGGTCGACGCGCTCGAGCTCAAGGACGCGCGTGCCCTGCTCGAAAGGGTCAGCGTGCTCCAGCGCGCCCCGGCCGTCATCGCGGAAGCGCTGGCCGGCCGCGGGCTCGACGTGCTCGTCGACCTAGGAGGCGTCGCGCCGCCGCGCGAGATCGCCGCGCTCGTGCGCCACGGCGTGTGGAGTGTCACACAGCCGTACAGCGTTTCGGCCGATGCCGCCGAAGCGAGCTTCTGGCCGGTGTATCACGGCTGGGCTGTCGGCGAGGCGGTGCTCGAGGAGACGCGCGCGGACGGTTCGCGTGTCGCGCTCGCGACGACCACGCCCGCGACCAATCCGTTTTCGCTCAAGCTCAACGCGAGCGCGCTGTGCTGGCGCATCGCTGCGCTGGTTCCGCAGACGCTGCGGCGGCTGCACGAGGAGGGAGCACAACGCTTGCCGCAGAGCACGGACCGCGCGCCGTCCGCAATGCGATCCGACGCGCCGCTCGAGGCGCCGGGAACGGCCGCGCTCGCACGCTATGTCGCGCGCAACGTCACGCGGCGCGCCCGCGCGTCCGCTGCCCGCCGCTTCATGCTCGATCAGTGGATACTGCTCTACCGGCGCGGCGACGCGTTGTCCACGGCACCGGCAGAGTTCACCAAGCTCGTTCCGCCGAAAGACCGCTTCTGGGCCGATCCGCATCTGGTGCGACGCCACGGCCGCTATTACGCGTTCATCGAAGAGTGTCCGTTCGATACGGGCAAGGGACACATCGCGGTGCTCTCGCTGGGCGACGACGGGACCTGGTCCGCGCCCGTCAAGGTTCTGGAACGCGAGTACCATCTGTCTTACCCGTTCGTGTTCGAGCACGACGGCGAGCTCTACATGGTCCCGGAATCCGAAGCGAACCGCACGATCGATCTCTACCGCTGCACCGACTTTCCGCAGCACTGGGAGCATGTCAGGACACTCCTGACAGATATCGCGGCGACCGACTCCACGCTGATCGAGCACGACGGCCGCTGGTGGCTGTTCGCCAACGTCGTCGACAACCCGGGCGCATCGTTCTCCGACGAGCTGTACCTCTTTCACAGCGACGCGCTCACGGGTCCGTGGAAGCCGCACCGGCGCAACCCCATCGTCTCCGATGCCCGCCGGGCGCGCCCTGCCGGCGCGATCATGCGACGGGAAGGGCGGCTGCTGCGTCCGGCGCAGGATTGCTCGGTGCGCTACGGCTATGGCGTGAGGCTGCACGAGATCGAACGGCTGGACGAGGCGGAGTATCGCGAGCGCGAAATCGAGCGCATCGAACCGACGTGGGACGGAAGAATCGTCGCCGTCCACACGTTAAGCCACGTACCGGGACTCACGATGCTGGATGCCCTGCAGCCGCGGCTGCGCTTCTGACGCGGCGAAGGACGCTCTATTGAAGGTCATCTTTTTCGCGAACACCGACTGGTATCTGTACAACTTCCGGCTGCCGCTGGCCAAGTTCCTGCGCGCACGGGGATTCGAGGTCGTGATGCTGTCGCCGGCCGGCTCGTACGGGCCGCTGCTGCAGGCCGAAGGGTTCCGCTGGATCGGCTTGGACATGGATCGGCGCAGCCTCAATCCGGCTCGCGAGCTCGCGCTCATCCGTCGCATATCCGCGGTGTATGCCGCTGAAAAACCGGACATAGTTCATCATTTCACCATCAAATGCGTGGTATACGGTTCCCTGATCGCGCGCCGTCACGGCATACGCAATCGCGTGAACGCGGTGACGGGCATGGGTTATGTGTTCTCGGACGAGGGTTACAAGGCGCGGCTGCTCCGGCCGGTCGTCCGCAACCTGATCCGCGCGACCCTGGGGGGCGAGGGCTCACGCTTGATATTGCAGAACAGGGACGACCTCGCAGCCTTTCTCGCGGCCGATCTCACCTCGACGGAGCGCACACACGTGATCATGGGCTCGGGGGTGGACACGGCGCGCTTTCATCCGGCCGCGGAGCCCGGCCAATCGGACACGATGCGCGTGCTGCTGGCGTCGCGGCTGCTGTGGGACAAGGGGATACGCGAATACATCGATGCTGCGAACCTCCTCAAGGAGGCCGGGCTACCGGTCGAGTTTCTGCTCGCCGGCAATCCGGACCCGGGCAATCCGGCCTCGGTGCCCGAAGCGCAGATCGCGAAATGGCAGGAAGGCCAGGCGGTGCGTTACCTGGGGCACATCGCGGACATGCCGCGGCTGCTCGCGGAGATCGACGTGGCCGTGCTGCCGAGCTACCGCGAGGGCGTACCGCGCAGCCTCCTCGAAGCGGCGGCCTGCGGGCTTCCGATCGTGACCACCGACGTGCCGGGGTGCCGCGAAGTCGTGAAGCACGGCGTGAACGGCCTGCTGGTGCCGGCGAGAGACCCGGCGGCGCTCGCGGCGG
The DNA here is from genome assembly GCA_036262035.1 of Burkholderiales bacterium. Lineage (NCBI taxonomy): Bacteria > Pseudomonadati > Pseudomonadota > Betaproteobacteria > Burkholderiales > Burkholderiales bacterium. Next base: position 253,591 of record DATAJS010000009.1, read on the forward strand.
CGATACGCTTCATGTGGGAACGGCCCGAAGAGCGGGCGCGGATGGGGTCGGCCGCGCGCTGCGCAGTGCTCGAGTACTTCGACCAGGACATTGTTTTCGAGAAGACGTTCGCGGTTTACCGCGACCTACTTTCGGCAGCTGTTTAGCTATATTATCCATGTCAGTGCTCCACGCGCTCCCCGCGGTCCGCGGCGTGCTCTGACTGTCCACTACGGATCCTGAATCGATGGCGGCAGACGCACGCAAATTCAGCTTGCAATCCATGGTCGGCGCGATGCGCCAGAAGGGCGAGACGCTCGATCTCGTCATCTACTGGCGTGCGATCGCCAAGCGCAAATGGGCGATCCTCGCGTTCGCCGTCGCGCTCAGCGCGATCGCAGCGGTCATGGTCAACCTCCAGACGCCGATCTATCGCTCGACCGTCACGCTGCTGATCGAGCAGAACAAGGCGAAGATCGCGCCGACCGAGGAGGTCTACGCGAGCATCGGCGACAGCCGCGAGCACTTCCAGACCCAGGCCGAGATCCTCAAGGCGCGCGCTCTTGCTGTGCGCCTGGTCGAAAAGCTCGACCTGACCAAGCACAAGGACTTCGACCCGCGCCAGCAGGAGCCGTCGTGGACCGACAAGCTGAAGAAGCAGCTCGGCTTCGGCCCGCCGGACCAGCCGTTGTCCGAGGAGGCCCTGCAGAAGGCCGCGGTGGATTCGGTGATGGGCCGCATGGCCGTCGAGCCGGTACGGCTCTCCCAGTTGATTCGGGTGCACTTCGAATCGTCGGACCCCCAGGTCGCGGCGGAGATCGCCAACGCGATCGCCGAAACCTATATCGAAGCCGACATGGAAGCGCGCGACGAGATGAACATGCGCGCGAGCGAATGGCTGGGCGGGCGGCTCGGCGGACTGAAGAAGAACCTCGAGGAATCGGAGCGCGCGCTGCAGCAGTACCGGGAGAAGGCGCGCCTCATCGAAACCAAGGGGCTGGCACAGAGCGGAGCCACGCGCCAGATCGAAGAGCAGCTCACGCGCCTCGCGGCCGCGCGCAGTCGGCGCTACGCCGCCGAGCACGCCTACGCGCAGGTCAGGGACGCGAAGGGACAGCTCGACGTGCTGCCGGTCGTCATGCGCAGCCCCTTCATACAGCGCCTGAAGGAAGCCGAGGGCGAAGCCGAGAAGAGGGTGATCGAGCTCTCGAACAAGCACGGGCCCGAGCACCCGCGCATGATCCAGGCGCAGGCCGAGCTGAAGCAGGCGCGCGAGAACACGCGGCGCGAGGTCCAGAACGTCGTGGCCAGCCTGAAGAACGAATACGACATCGCGCGCACCAACGAGCAGGCGCTCGAAGCCGGCGTCGCGCAGGCGAAGGGCACGGTGCAGTCGATCAACCGCAAGGAGTTCGAGCTCGCGTCGCTCGAGCGCGCCGTGGCGACGAACCGCCAGATCTACGATCTGTTCCTCAACCGCTTCCGCGAGACGCGCGCTTCGCGCGACCTGCAGGCCAACGCCGTCGCGCGCATCAGCGACGAGGCGCGCCCTTCGCAGTATCCGGTGAAGCCGAAGAAGGAACAGGTGGTCTCGATCGCGCTCGTCATCGGCCTGCTCGTCGGTGCGCTCGTCGCGCTGCTCCTGGAACGCCTGGACAACACGCTCAAGTCCGCCGACGACGTCGAAGAGAAGCTCGGGCAGCCGATGCTGACGACGCTGCCGCTCCTGCACGGCGACGAAGCGAAGTCGGTCGGGCGTCACTACCTGGAGGACCCGAAGTCGGTGTTCTCCGAAGCGATCCGCACCGCGCGCACCGGCGTGCTGCTGTCCGCCGCGGATACCCCGCAGGTGACGGTGCTCGTGACGTCGTCGGTGCCCGGCGAAGGCAAGACCGCGGTGGCGGTGAACCTCGCGCTCGCGCAGGCGCAGACCAAGCGCGTGCTCCTGATCGACGCCGACCTGCGGCGCCCCTCGGTGGGCGAGAAGCTCGGGCTCGATCCGAAAAAGCCCGGTCTGACGAACCTGCTGTCGGGATCGGCGACTTTCGCCGAATGCCTGCAGCGCGTCGAAGGCACGTCGCTCTACGCGATCGCCACCGGTCCTGTGCCGGTCAACCCGCTCGAGCTCATCCTCTCGCGGCGCTTCGAAGCACTGATCAAGGCGCTGTCCGGCACGTGCGACTTCCTCGTGATCGATTCGCCGCCCGTGCACCTGGTGAGCGATGCGCTCGTGCTGTCGAAGATGGTCACGGGCGTGATGTTCGTCGTCAAGGCGGACTCGACGCCGTATCCGCTTGCGCGCCGCTGCATCCGCGCGCTCAACGAGGTCGACGCCAAGCTCTTCGGCATCACGCTCAACCAGCTCGATTTCAAGCGCGCCGAACGCTACTACGGCGCGTATACGGGTGCGTATTACAAATACGACGGGTATTACACGCGGACGTCGAAAGACGCGGTGCCCGCGCTGCGCACGTGATCGACCTGCACTGTCATTACCTGCCGGGGATCGACGACGGCGCGCAGACTCTCGAGGAGTCCCTCGACCTCGCGCGCGCCGCGGTCTCCGCCGGCATCACCACCGCGGTCATGACGCCGCACGTGCACCCCGGCCGTTACGAGAACAACGCTTCGTCGATCGCCAAGCTCGCCGCCGCGTTCCAGCGCGTGCTCGCGCACAAGCAGATCCCGCTCGCGGTGCGCGCCGGCGGCGAGGTGCGCATCTCGGCCGACATCATTCAGATGGTGGAAGACCAGGAGATACCGTTCCTCGGCGTCTCCAACGGCTATCGCATCATGCTGCTCGAGTTCCCGCACAGCCATCTCCTGCTCGGCGCGGACAAGCTCGTCAAGTGGCTCCTCGCGCGGCGCATCCGGCCGCTGATCGCGCATCCCGAGCGCAACAAGGAGGTCATGCGCAGCGTCGACAAGATCGCGCCTTTCGTCGACATGGGCTGCCTGCTGCAGCTCACCGGCGGGTCGATCATCGGCCACTTCGGCAAGCCCGCGCAGGACTGCGCGCAGGTTCTGCTCGAGCGCGGCTGGGCGCACGTCGTCGCGACCGACGCGCACAACCTCAAGCACCGGCCGCCGAACCTCGACCTCGCCTACGCCGCGCTCGTCGAAATGGGCGGCGAAGCGCTGGCGCAGAGGCTCACGCGCGAGACGCCTTCGAAGCTGATAGGGGATGAAGCCGTTCCCGCGGCCCCGGGCGGCTCGCAAGGCCGCGTCATCGAGCACTCGTAGCGCCGCAGCAACCCTCCGGACGGAGGCCGATGCGCTAGAATTTCGTCTTTTCCCTCCCGCACAAGGCCCGTCCCATGAACCATCCCGGCACTCCGCTTTCGATCACGGACAAGCTCGTCGCCCGCAAGGAAGGCGGCATCGGCTGGATCGTCTTCAACAATCCCGCGCGCCACAACGCGGTGTCGCTCGAGATGTGGCAGTCGCTCACCAACGTGCTCAAGGCCTACGCGGAGGATGCCGAGGTGCGGGTGATCATCCTGCGCGGGGAGGGCGAGAAGGCTTTCGTCGCCGGCGCCGACATCTCGCAGTTCAAGGAAAAGCGCTCGAGCCCCGAAGCGGTCGCGCATTACAACGCGACGGCCGACGAGGCAGGCGAGACGCTGCGCAATTCGCCCAAGCCCACGATCGCCATGATCCGCGGTTATTGCATCGGCGGCGGCACCGGCATCGCGGTGGGCTGCGACATCCGCATCGCGGCCGACGACGCGCGCTTCGGCGTTCCCGCCGCCAAGCTCGGCCTGGGCTATCGGTTCGCCGGCATCAAGCGGCTCACCGACATCGTCGGCCCGTCGTTCGCTGCGGAGATCTTCTACACCGGGCGCCAGTTCAACGCGCAGGAAGCGCTGCAGATGAACCTCATCAATCGGCTCGTGCCCGCCGCGGAGCTCGAGAAGTACACGCTCGACTACGCGACCACGATCTCGAACAACGCGCCGCTCACGATCGCGTCGGTCAAGCGCGCGCTGCTCGAGTGCGCTCAGGATCCCGAGAAGCGCGACCTCGGCCGCTGCCAGCAGATGGTCGACGCCTGCTACGCGAGCGCGGACTACAAGGAAGGGCAGACGGCGTTCATGGAGAAGCGCAAACCGGTCTTCACCGGCCGCTGACGCCGGGGCGGCGCTGGGCCAAGCGCGCCAGCGCGCCCGCCGCGAAGACCACGAGAAAGACTTCCAGCGGCAGGCGATAGCGCAGCGACGCGATCGTCACCGTGTGCACCAGCGTGAAGTAGGCGAACAACGCGTAGATGGGCAAGAGGCGCCGCCACTCGCGGCGATACAGCCACACCGCGCACAACGCGAGCAGCAGCGCCGGGCCGTAGCTCGCGGCGACGACGAAGCGGTACGGTCCCTGCCGGAACAGCTCGTAGTTCGGGAACACGTTCCAGAACCGGACAAGCTTGCGTCCCGCGTCGTGCACGAAGCGGCCCGGTTCCGCGACGATGTACTCGACCGCACGCGCATGATAGCGGCGGTCGCGCCGGACCTCGGGCAGCTTCTCGGTCTCGTCGGTGAAGGGCTGCTCCACGTCGCTGTTCCAGTCGACGCCGGCCGTCGTGTTGGCGCGGTTGTTCCCCAGATACAAATTGCTCGCCGAGCCGGTCGTGAACCACACCGGCTCGCCGAGGATCAGCGCATTGCGGATCCACCACGGGCTCAACGCGGCGCAATAGACCGTCGCGGCCACCGCGACGATGCGCGCGGCTTCACGCCATGAATGCGAAGGACGCCGCGCGAACAACAGCGGCAGTACCAGCGGCAGCCATGTAAGGCTCGGTTTCGCATACGTGGCCGCCGCCATCAGCGCGGCATACGCGGCGAGCCTGGAGTACCGGGCGGGCTCTTCGGCCCAGACATACAGCCAGCGCATCGCCGCCGTCAGCAGCGTCATGAAGAGCGTCTCGGACAGCAGCAGCGTCTGGAACGCGACGAACATCGGGTAGACGAGCACGCCCGCGAAAGCGAGCGTGCCTGCGGCGCGCGGCGCGAAGAGCCTTTGGGCGAGATCTGCAGCGTGCCACGCCATCACCACGAGCATGAGCGCCTGCAGGCAGCGCGCGGCCGCGACGAGCGCAGGCTCGCTGCCCGTCGCCGCGTACAGCACGCCGTACACGAGACCGGTGAGCGGCATCTCCCACGCGCGGTCCTCTCCGATTCGAAACTGGCCCGACTGCGCGAATGCGATCGCCTCCGAGATGAAGCGCTGCTCGTCGGGAAAGCGGGGCGCGAGCGGGAAGACCGCGAGATCGATGACCACGCAGGCGCCGAACACGAGCGCCGCGAAAAGCGCGAGCCCGCGACCCGGCCGCCATCGCCCGGTCATGTCGGCGGCCGGAAGACGAGCGGGATGCCGAGGTAGTGCAGCCGCTTGATCTCGCGGCGGCTGCGCGCGACCGAATCGAGGAGCACGCCGCAGGTAAAGCTCAACGCGGCGACGATCATCATGCCGGTGACGAGGACGGCGGTCGGCAGGCGCGGCACGAGCCCGGTCTCGAGATATTCGGTAGCGAGCGGCACCGCGAGGAACAGCGCGGCCGCTCCCAGCAGCGCCGCGATCGTGGAGAAGAACGCGAGCGGCCGCACCTCCTTGAGCAGGCGCGCGATCATGGCGACGATGCGCAAGCCGTCGCGGAAGGTGTTGAGCTTGCTCACCGAGCCTTCGGGCCGGTTGCGGTACGCCGTGTCGACTTCGGCGATCGGCATGTTCATCTCGAGCGCGTGGATGGTGAGCTCGGTCTCGATCTCGAAACCGGTCGACAGCGCAGGAAACGACTTCACGTAGCGCCGGCTGAAGATCTTGTAGCCGGACAACATGTCGTCGAGACGATCTCCGAACAGGCGCTTCGCCATGCCCGTGAGCACGCGGTTGCCCCAGCGATGGCCGCGCCGCCAGTTCTGGGCGTCGGTCTCGCGGCGGCGGCCGTTCACGAGGTCGAGGCGCTCGGCGAGGAGCTTGTCGACCATGGCCGGCGCTGCGGCGGCGTCGTAGGTGTCGTCGCCGTCGACGAGCACGTACACGTCCGCGTCGACGTCCGCGAACATGCGGCGTATCACGTGGCCCTTGCCCTGCAGCGGCTCGGCAAAGACCTGCGCGCCGGCCTCGCGCGCGAGGCGCGCGGTATCGTCGCGCGAGTTGTTGTCGTAGACCACGACGTCGGCGCAGGGCAGGGCGGCGCGGAAATCGCGCACGACCCTGGCGATCGCGGCCGCTTCGTTGTAGCACGGAATGATCACCGCGACGCTGGGTGCGCTGGACACGTTCTGTTTATCCCCGTTTGTCGTCGGGAGCGCCGAAGACGAAGAGCTTCGCGAGCACGAAATTTACCAGCAGCCCCAGCGCCGATCCAATGACGAGCGCGACGAGCGCGTGCCGGTCGAGCTGCGGCACCGCGAAGATCGTCGCGGCGTATGCGGCCAGATTGGCGATCAGGCCCGCACCCTGGCTTAGCATGTAGCGCGCGAGCTCCGCGAGCCCGCCGCGGCTGCCGAAGGTGTAGCGGTGGTTGAGCCAGTACGTGACCAGGACCGCGAGCGGGAAGGACACCGCGCGGCAGGGCAGCGCCGACCAGCCGAAGCCGTACTGGAGCACCGCGATCGCCGCCGCTTCGACCGCGAAGCCGACGCCGCCGACCATGCAGTAGCGGAGGAGCTGTGTGAGCAGGGCCATCCGGTCCGAGAGTGAGAATTTGGTATCATCGGCCCCTCGACGCACCGCTCGCATCCGTCCCGGCACGCGTACGCCGCAATCGATCCGCCGCTCGCGATCGTAGCGCACCGCGGCAGCGTTTCGACAACGACAATCCGGTTTACCCGAAGAAACACTCAGAGAGAGCACCATGGCATTCGACGCATCCAGATCCGATCTCACGATCGGCGTTGTCGGCACCGGCGCGATGGGGCGTGGCATCGTCCAGGTCGCGGCAGCCGGCGGCATGAACGTGCTGATCCAGGACACACGCCCGGGCGCGGCGCAGGAAGCGAAGGACTTCGTCGCGAAGATGATCGCGCGCGCGGCGGAGAAGGGTCAGCTGACGAAGGAGGCCGCCGACGCCGCCGTCGGACGCATCAAGGTCGTCGAGGCGCTCTCGGACTTCAAGGCGTGCCACATGGTCGTCGAGGCGATCGTCGAGAACCTCGACGCCAAGCGCGAGCTCTTCGCGCAGCTCGAGGACATCGTCGCCCCCGACTGCATCCTCGCGACGAACACCTCGTCGCTGTCGGTCACGACGGTCGCGGCCAAGCTCAAGACGCCGCAGCGCTTCGCGGGATTTCACTTCTTCAACCCCGTGCCGCTGATGAAGCTCGTCGAGGTGATCGAAGGCCTGCAGACCGCGCCGTGGGTGTCGGAAGCGCTGATGACGATCGGCAAACGCATGACGCGCGAACCGGTGCGCCTCGTCGACGCCCCCGGTTTTCTCGTGAACCAGGTCGGCCGCGGCTACAACCTCGAGGCCTCGCACCTCGTCTACGAAGGCGTCGCCACGTTCGCGGACGTCGATCGCGTGATGCGCGACGTCGGCGGTTTTCGCATGGGGCCATTCGAGCTGATGGACCTCACCGGTCTCGACGTCACGCAGCCCGCGTCGCACCTCATCTACAACCAGTTCTTCCAGGAACAGCGTTACCGGCCCAACCTCATCATGCAGTCGCGCTACGAGGCCGGCATCCTGGGGCGCAAGACGAAGAAGGGCTTCTACGAATACGACGCCGAGATGAAAGCGACGCAGCCGCCCGAGGCGCCGGCGCCTTCGGCGCGTCCCGACAGCGTGTGGGTGAGCCGCGCCGAGGAGCGCGGACATCGCGTGCTCACCGAGCTGTTGTCGAAGCTCGGCGCCAACGTCGAATCGGGTGACCAGCCGAGCGCGAAAGCGCTGATCCTCGTCACGCCCGTCGGCGAAGACACGACGACGTGCGCGACCGAGCAGGGACTCGACCCCAGGCGCACCGTCGCCGTCGACACCCTGTTCCCGATGGTGAAGCGCCGCACGATCATGACGACGCCGATCATCGATCCGAACTACCGTGAAGCCGCCCACGGGCTCCTCGCCTCAGACGGCGTGCCGGTTACGGTCTGCCGTGACAGTCCCGGCTTCATCGCCCAGCGCATCGTCGCGATGATCGTCAACATCGGGTGCTCGATCGCGCAGAGCCGCACCGCGACCCCGCCCGACATCGACAAAGCGGTCACGCTCGGCCTCAATTACCCGAACGGCCCCTTCGCGTTCGGCGAGCTGCTGGGGCCGGCCACCGTGCACCGCATTCTGTCGTCGATGAACCGCATCTATGCGGATCCGCGGTATCGTCCCAATATCTGGCTCACGCGCCGGGCGAAGCTCGGCGTCCCGCTGCTCACGGCCGAATCCTGACCGACCACCGAAAAGGACATCCCATGCTCGACGCGTATCTCTACGAAGGCCTCCGCACCCCGTTCGGCCGCCACGGCGGCACGCTCGCCAGGGTCCGTCCCGACGATCTGCTCGGTGACGTCATCAGCAACCTCATGAAGCAGTCGGCGTTCAAGGCCGAGGAGGTCGACGACCTCGTCGTCGGCTGCGCCAACCAGGGCGGCGAGGACAGCCGCTGCGTCGCGCGCCATGCCGGTCTCGCCGCGGGCCTGCCGATCGAGACCCCGGGAACGGTGCTCCAGCGCAATTGCGCGAGCGGCCTCGACGCCCTCGTCTACGCGTCGCGCGCGGTGACCTGCGGCGAAGGCGACGTCATCCTGGTCGGCGGCGTGGAGAGCATGAGCCGCGCGCCCATCGTCATCAGCCGCTCCGAGATGGCGTTCGGCCGCGACCAGCACATGGCCGACAGCACGATCGGCCCGCGCTTCATGAATCCCAAGATCGTCAAGAAATTCGGCAACGACCAGATGCCGCAGACCGCGGACAACCTCGCGCGGGAATACGGCATCACGCGCGAGCAGGCGGACACCTATGCGGCGCGCTCGCAGCAGCGTTACCAGATCGCGAAAGGCGAGGGCTTCTTCGCGGGCGAGATCGCTGCCGTGGAAATGCCGGCCACGCGCAAAGGCCCGGTGCCGCCGGTCACCGACGACGAGCATCCGCGGCCCGGCACGACCGTCGAAGCGCTCTCCAAGATGAAGTCGCTGTACGAGGGCGGCGTCACGACCGCGGGCAACGCTTCGGGCGTCAACGACGGCGCGGTGGCGCTGATCGTCGGCTCGAAGAAAGCGGGCGAGAAAGCCGGCGTCAAACCGCTCGCGCGCGTGATCGCGACCGGCGCCATGGGCGTGCGTCCGGACATCATGGGCATCGGCCCGGTGCCGGCGTCGCAGAAAGCGCTGGCGCGCGCCGGCCTCACGATCAAGGACATGGACGTCATCGAGATCAACGAGGCGTTCGCCGCGCAGGTCCTGTCGTGCCTGAAAGGGCTCGGCGTCGCCTTCGACGACAGCCGGGTGAACCAGAACGGCGGCGCGATCGCCGTGGGCCATCCGCTCGGCGCGTCGGGCGCGCGGCTCGCCCTGACGGCCGCTCGCCAGCTCCAGCGCAGCGGCGGCCGTTACGCCCTGGTGAGCCTGTGCATCGGCGGCGGTCAGGGTCTCGCGGCGGTGCTCGAGCGCGTCTGACGCGCTGCGGCGGCATCGAAAAAGCCGGGATGCGTTCCCGGCTTTTTTATTTCTGCGACTGCGAAGCGCCGCCGGCCGACGCCGAGATCTCGTCGAGCAACTCTCGATAGAACGCCGGCCACGCCCGCTCGAAGTTCGCCCGGCTGCCGCCCGCGGCAGCGAAAAGCCGCCGCGCCTCGGCCTTCAGCTTCGCCTGCGAATGCGGCCGCAGCATCGTCCCTGCAGGATTGCGCAGCGCCCGCGACCGGGCGAGCTGCTTTGCCAGCTCCTCGCGGATCGTAGGACCCCGTGCGGCGAGCGCTTCGTCGCTCCTCAGCTCGGTCAGCATCACGAGCTGAGCAGCGGTCCCGGAGAGCACGTGCGAGCCCTGGGCGCGCGGCACGTAGGCCTGGGCGCCGGCGCCGAGCACTTCGCGGCGCTCCTGCGAATCGGCGTGCATCGCGTAACAAACGATCGGGGTGTGCGGATCGAATCGGCGGATCCGGCGGCACAGCTCCGGCGCGCCTATCCAGCCGAGCGGGCTCTCCAGGACGTAGAGATCGAAGGTGCGCTCGCGCGAGAGCTTCACGAGCTGACCCAGGCTGTCGCCCACGCACAGTTCGTAGGCCCTCAGCAGGCCGGCGAGGGGGTTGATGCGCGAGGAGCGCGGCAGGAGGCACAGCACGGACTTCGGGCTGCGCCTTGACGAATCCGGGCGCACGCCTGCGCGCGACGGCACAGGGGCTCCCGCAGCGATGTCCCAAAGCTGCCGCATGGTCGATGGGTTTCCGGAAAACCGGCGCGCGGTGTGTCGGTCGATGCTTTGTTGTTCTTGCTGAGATCGAGTGTCCTTGCAGGCCTATCGTAAGAGCAATCGGCCAATAGGGCTGCAGGGGATCACCCGACGCAGCGTCCTGCAAGCCTCAATCGTTCGACATGCCCTTCATTTTACATAATACACATTATGCGCAATTCGGGATGAATCCGTCGCCCATCGAGAAAGCCCGCGGTCAGCGCTTTGCGCCCGCCCTCACGAGCACGTCGGCGACCTCGTTCTGGTGCCTGTCGGTCGCCACGCTCAACGCGTTGTGGCCGTAGGCCGATGTGTAGTTCACGTCCGCCCCGTGCTCGAGGAGCAGCAGCACCATCGGCAGGTGCCCCTCGCGGGAAGCCATCATGAGAGCGCTGGTGCCGTTCTGGGCGATGGCGTTGACCTGCGCGCCTTTCGCAAGCAGCAGCTTGGCGACCTCGACGTGATTGTTGACCGCCGCGTACATGAGCGGCGTCCAGCCGGTCTGATTCACTTCCGCGCCGGCGTCGAGCAGGATCTTGACGATGTCGGCGCGGCCGTTGATCGCGGCCAGCATGAGCGCGGTCTCGCCGTAGGCGTTGCGGGCATTGAGGCGCGGCTTCGCAGCGAGCAGCGTCCGGATGACTTCGGGCTTGCCGCCGCGGGCCGCGGCCATGAGGAGCGTGTCGCCCTTGGGGTTGACCATGTTCACGTCCGCGCCTCGCTGCAGCAAGCCGGCGATGGTCCGGTGGTCGTCGATCTCGATCGCCCGCAGCATGTCGTCGTAGGTGTCGGCGAGCGCGGGCGCGGCGACGAGGAGACCGGCGGCCAGCGCCAGGACGCGCAGCAGGGCGCTCATGCGGGCGCTCCTTCGCGCTTGAACAGGCCGAAGAAGTTGCGGGTCGTGGCCTCGGCGACCTCCTCGAAAGCGATGCCGCGCAGCTTGGCGATCTCCTCGGCGACGTATTTCACCCATCCGGGCCGGTTGGTCTTGCCGCGGTACGGCACGGGCGCCAGATACGGCGAGTCGGTCTCCACCAGCATGCGGTCGAGCGGGACCCGTTTCGCGACCTCCTTGAGCTCGACGGCGTTCTTGAACGTCACGATCCCCGAGAACGAGATGTGGAACCCGAGGTCGAGCGCGGCGCGGGCGACGTCCCAGGTCTCGGTGAAGCAGTGCATGACGCCGCCCGCATCCGACGCGCTCTCTTCGCGCATGATCGCGAGCGTGTCGGCGGCGGACGATCGGGTGTGGATGATGAGCGGCTTCGCGCACGCGCGCGCGGCGCGGATATGCGTGCGAAAGCGCTCGCGCTGCCACTCGAGATCGCCTTCGAGCCGGTAGTAATCCAGGCCGGTCTCGCCGACGGCCACGACCTTGGGATGGTCGGCGAGCCGCAGGAGCGCGTCGACCGTCACCAGCGGCGCGTCCGGATAATCGGGATGCGTTCCCACCGACGCGTAGAGGTTTTCGTGCCCCTCCGCGAGCGCCCTCACCTTCGGGAAATCTTCGAGCGTCACCGACACGCACAGCGCGTGCGTGACGCCGTGCGCGCGCATGTCGTCGAGCACGCCGGGCAGGTCGGCGGCGAGCTCGGGGAAATCGAGGTGGCAGTGCGAATCGACGAGAGTCATTGCGGTTGTACGAGGTTGCGGTACGCGAGCAACAGGTGCTCGATGAACAGCTTGGCGTTGAGCGGATGCTGCGCGATCCGCTGGTATTCGGTCATGCGCCGGTAGAGCCTCAGCGCTTCGAGCGGGTCGACGCGGTCGGCGACGCGCGCGATCGCTTCGCGCTCGTCCGGGTTGTAGCGCACGCGGCCCAACGTCCCGTAGAACGCGATGTCGCAGCACCACTTCTGCAGCCAGCTCACGATATGGGGTACAGGCAAGTCGCGGACCGCTTCGGCGGCGTCGAGCACGTCCACCTCGCGCGCGGTGATCTGACGCAGGAACGCCTTGCGCGCGCCCCAGTAATCGGAGTCGTTGAGCTCGAGGGCGAGGAGCGGCGCGTCGCCCGTATGCGCAAGCGCGAGCGAGCCGTCCCTGACGCCGCGCGACGCGAGCCATCGAGCCGCGCTGTCGCGGTCCGGCGCGCGCAACGCCACCTGGCGGCAGCGGCTCTTGATCGTCGGCAGGAGCTGGTGCGGGCGATGCGACACGAGCACGAAATGGGTGCCCGGCGGCGGCTCCTCGAGGCTCTTCAGGAGCGCGTTGGCAGCGTTGACGTTGAGCGCTTCGGCCGGGTGCAGCACGATCACCTTCGGACCGCCGCGATGGCTCGTGATATTGATGAGCTCGGGCAGGGCGCGGATCTGGGCGACCGTGATGAAGACCGACTTCTTCTTCGCCGCCTTCGCCGGTTTCCCGCCCTCCTCGTCTTCGTCGTCTTCGCTCTCGGCGGCGGGTTCGATCTGCCGGTAGTCCGGGTGCGCGCCCGCTTCGAACCACGCGCACGCGGTGCAGCCGCCGCAGGCCGCGTTCGATTCGGTCGGCGTCTCGCACAGCAGCGCCTGCGCGAGCGCGCGGGCGAAATCGAGCTTGCCGATGCCGCGCGGGCCGTGGATGAGGAGCGCGTGCGCGAGGCGGTCCTTGGCGCTCGCGAGCGCGTCGAACTCGCCCTGATGCCACGGCAGCGGCAGCATCATGCGGCCTCGCAGAAGCCGGAGAGGATCGCGCGCACGGCCGCGCTCACCTCGTCGACCGTCGCGCCGGCGTCGACGACGCGGATGCGGTTCGAATGCTCTCTCGCGCGCTCCAGATACGCCGCACGTACGCGCGCGTGGAACTCCGCGCGCTCCTGCTCGAAGCGATCGGGTGTCTTGATCGCGCTCGCGCGCGAGCGCCCGATCTCGGGGCTGACGTCGAAATAGATCGTGAGATCGGGGTGCAGATCGGCGTGGACCCAGTGCTCGAGCGTTTCGAGCTTCGGCCACTCGACGCCGCTGCCGCCGCCCTGATAGGCGAAGCTCGCGTCGGTGAAGCGGTCGCACAGCACCCACGTGCCTTCCGCCAGCGCGGGCGCGATCACCTTGTCGATGTGCTCGCGGCGCGCGGCGAACATGAGCAGCGTCTCGGTTTCCGGCGCATAGCGGGCCGCCGGATCGAGGAGCAGGCCGCGCAGCGCTTCGCCGAGCGGAGTCCCGCCGGGCTCGCGCGTCACGCGCAGCGGGAGACCGCGCGCTTTCAGCGCATCGGCGGCGACGTCGAGCTGCGTCGTCTTGCCTGCGCCGTCGAGGCCTTCCATGGTGACGAACCGCCCTCGCCTCATTTCTTGCCGCCCTTCTGATATTTCGTCACCGCGCGGTCGTGCTCTTCGAGACTCTTGGAGAAATGCGAGCTGCCGTCGCCTTTCGCGACGAAGTAGAGCGCGTCGGTCGAGGCGGGATGCAGCGCCGCGTACAGCGACCCCAGCCCCGGCATCGCGATCGGCGTCGGCGGCATGCCGGTGCGCAGATAAGTGTTGTAGGGCGAGTCGGCGAGCAGGTCCTGCTTGCGCAGGTTGCCGTCGAACGATTCGCCGAGGCCGTAGATGACCGTCGGATCGGTCTGCAGCTTCATGCCGAGCTTCAGACGGTTCAGGAACACCGCGGAGATGATCGATCGCTCGACCGCCCTGCCCGTCTCCTTCTCGACGATCGACGCGAGCACCAGCGCCTCGTACGGCGTCGCGAGCGGCAGGTCCGGCGCGCGCTGGTCCCACTGCGCCGAGAGGTGCTTCTGCATGAGATCGTAGGAGCGGCGCAGGATGTTCAGGTCCGGCACGCCGGTGCTGAAGTGGTACGTGTCCGGGAAAAACAACCCTTCGGCGGAGTGCTCGTTGATGCCGAGCTTCGCCAGCACCTCGGCATCCGAGAGTCCCTGCGTGTCGTGCCTGAGCTCGGGATTGTCGTCGAGCGCCTTCCTCATCTGCCTGAAGGTCCAGCCTTCGACGAACGTGATCGCGAGCGTGCTGTTGCGGCCTTTCGAGATCTTCTCGATGAGGTCGAGCGGCGAGGTGCCCTGCTCCACCTCGTAGTTTCCGGCCTTGATGTTGCGCGGATCGCCGAACACACGCGCGAGGATCTCGAAGGCGGTCGCATTGTCGACCACGCCGGCCTGGACCATCTGCTGGGTGGCCGCGCGCAGGCTGCTGCCGGCGTTGATGCTGAACTGCATCGGCGAGCGCGCGAGCGGAAGCTCGTGCGTCGGGTAATAGACGCACCAGCCGATCGCGGCGAGGGCGACCAGCCCGAACGCTAACGTGAGGAGCTTAAGCGCTTTCTTCATCGTCGCTTTCGAGCCAGCGCTGAACCGAGCGCGCGAGCGGACCGGCCTCGAACATGCGCCCGTCGATCTCCCGGACCGGCCAGGCCCCGGCCAGGCTGTTGGTCAGGATCACTTCGTCGGCCGCGAGCACGTCTGCCCACGGGATGTCGCGGACGGCGCAGGCCACGCCGTGCCTGCGCGCAGCGTCGAGCACGCGATCGCGCGTGACGCCCGCGACGCCGCAGCGCGCGAGGGACGGCGTCGCAAGCGCGCCGTTCGCGGCGATGAAGAGGTTCGTCATGGTTCCGCCGATCGCGTTGTCGTCGGCGTCGCACAACAGCCCCTCGGCGATCGACGGATCATTCCATTCGGCCCGTGCGAGCACGTTTTCGAGACGGCTCAAATGCTTGACCCCGGCGAGCGCGGGCTGGTGGCCGAGCGCAAGAACGCACCTCATCACGCGCACGCCGCGCGCGGCGTACTCCGCGGGATACGGCACACGGGGTGAGGCGGAAACGATACGGGTCGGGATGGCATCGTGGGCGTAAGCATAGCCGCGGGGGCCGTCGCCGCGGGTCACGGTGATTTTCGCCGCGTGCTCGCCGGGGGCGTCGCCGCACGCCCGTCGGAGCTCGTCGCCTAGCAGCGGTTCCGCCGGACACGCGAGACCGATGGCGGCGCAGTCGGCGGCGAGCTTCGCATAGTGCCGGCGCCAGTGACGCGGACTGCCTGCCGTCAGGGTGAAGGTGCGGAAAACGCCGTCGCCGTAGGCAAGCCCGCGATCGGTGGCGCGCACCTGGCCGGCCGGCACGCCGTCGACGAGGATCATCGAGACGGCCTCGCCGAGCGCGCGGGCGTCACACCTTGCGGAAAACCAGGGTGCCGTTCGTCCCGCCGAACCCGAACGAGTTCGAGAGCGCCACGTCGATCTTCATCGGTCGCGCGGTGTTCGGCACGTAATCGAGGTCGCACTGTGGATCGGGGTTGGTGAGGTTGATCGTCGGCGGCGCGACCTGATCGCGGATGGCGAGACAGGAGAACACGGCTTCGATGCCGCCCGCCGCGCCGAGCAGGTGCCCGGTCATCGACTTGGTGGAGCTCACCGCGAGCTTGCGCGCATGGTCCCCGAACGCGCGCTTGACCGCCGTGGTTTCGGCGATGTCGCCGAGCGGGGTCGACGTGCCGTGCGCGTTGACGTAATCGACGCTGTCGGCATTCATCTCCGCGTTCCGCAGGGCGTTGATCATGCAGCGCACTGCGCCGTCGCCGTTTTCGCTCGGCGCGGTGATGTGATAGGCGTCGGCGCTCATGCCGTAGCCCTTGAGCTCGCAGTAGATCTTCGCGCCGCGCGCCTTGGCGTGCTCGTACTCCTCGAGCACCAGCATGCCCGCGCCTTCGCCCAGGACGAAGCCGTCCCGGTCCTTGTCCCACGGGCGGCTGGCGCCCTGGGCATCGTCGTTGCGGGTCGAGAGCGCGCGCGCCGAGCAGAACCCGCCGACGCCGAGCAGGCTCACCGTCGACTCCGCGCCGCCCGCGACCATGACGTCGGCGTCGCCGTACTCGATGAGGCGGCCGGCGTCGCCGATGCAGTGATTCGCGGTCGTGCACGCGGTGACGATCGCGAGGTTCGGCCCCTTGAGACCGTACATGATCGAGAGCTGGCCGGCGATCATGTTGATGATCGTACCGGGGACGAAGAAGGGAGAGATCTTGCGGGGGCCGCCTGCGTCGACCGCGTCGTCGGTCTCCTCGATCAGCGGCAGGCCGCCGATGCCGGAGCCGATGACCGCGCCGATGCGCTCGCGGTCGAGCTTTTCGAAATCGAGGCCGGCGTCCTTGATGGCCTCTATGCCGGCTGCAAGCCCATAGTGAATGAAAGTGTCGAAGCGCCGCGCTTCCTTGGGCGCGAGATACTGGGCGACGTCGAACCCCTTGACTTCACCCGCGATGCGCGACGGCAATTGGGAAGCGTCGAAGCGGGTGATCGGGCCGATGCCGGATTTTCCGGCGAGGATGCCGGCCCAGGCCTCGGGCACGCCCACGCCCACGGGCGAAACGATGCCGAGGCCGGTTACGACTACTCTGCGTCTTGCCAAATCAGCACCGGCTCGCGATCAGGATTTTCCGTGCGACTTGATGAAGTCGATCGCCTGCTGCACGGTCGTGATCTTCTCGGCCTCTTCGTCGGGGATCTCGGTCTCGAACTCCTCTTCGAGGGCCATCACGAGCTCAACGGTGTCCAGCGAATCAGCGCCGAGGTCGTTGACGAAGGACGATTCGTTCTTCACGTCGGCTTCGTTCACACCCAGTTGCTCGGCAACAATCTTCTTGACCCGTTGCTCGATGTTCTCCATACGGTCCCCTTTCCTCTTGCTTTGTGGGTTCAGTGAATTGCGGCCATCCCTGACGAAGCGGGATGGGGTTTTCGACAGGCGTGGATTTTACCACATTAGTTTCAGCGAAAAGCGCTGTAAAAACAAAGACGAGACGCTCAATCCATATGCATGCCGCCGTTGACGTGCAGCGTGCATCCGGTGATGTACGAAGCACCCGGCGAAGCGAGGAAGAGCACGGCCTGTGCGATGTCGTCGACATGTCCGAGACGAGCGAGCGGGATCTGCGAGAGCAATCCCCTGCGCGTCTCTTCGGGCAGAGCGTTCGTCATGTCGGTCTCGATGAAACCGGGTGCTACGCAGTTCACCGTGATGTTGCGGCTGCCGAGCTCGCGCGCGAGCGCTTTCGAGAAACCGACGACACCCGCCTTCGCCGCCGCGTAATTGGTCTGTCCCGCGTTGCCCATCGCGCCGATCACCGACGTGATGTTGATGATGCGGCCTTCGCGCGCTTTCATCATGCCGCGGATCACCGCCTTCGACAGCCGGTAAACCGACTTCAGATTGGTCGACATGATGTCGTCCCACTGCTCGTCGCTCATGCGCATGAGCAGGTTGTCGCGCGTGATGCCGGCGTTGTTGACGAGGATGCCGATCGCGCCGAAGTCCTTCTCGATCGACTTGAGTCCCGCGTCCACCTGCGCGGCATCGGTCACGTTCATGACGATGCCGGCGCCTTTCAATCCTTCGGCCGCGAGCGCGTCGGCGAACGCTTTCGCGCCCGATTCGCCGGTGGCGGTGCCCACGACCGAGGCACCGGCTTTTGCCAGCGCGATGCCGATGCCGCGGCCGATACCGCGCGAAGCGCCGGTGACCAGCGCGACCCTGCCTTCGAGTGTCGTCACTTGAGCGCCTCCAGGGTGTTTGCGAGCGACGCGGGATCGCTGACCGCGTGGCCCTGCAGCGAGGGATCGATGCGACGGGTGAGACCCGCCAGCACCTTGCCCGGTCCGCACTCGACCACGTCGGTCACGCCCCCGCGCGCGAGCGCCTGGACGACCTCGACCCACCGCACCGGACTGCACGCCTGACGCGCGAGGGCGTCACGGATCGCCGCGGGATCGTCGATCACCGCAACGTCGACGTTGTTGACCACCGGGATGCGCGGCGCCTTCAGCGTGAGCTTCGACATGTACTCGGCGAGCCGCTGCGCCGCCGGCTGCAGCAGCGACGAATGGAACGGCGCGCTGACCGGCAGCATGAGCGCGCGCTTCGCACCACCCGCCTTCGCCGCCGCGGCCGCGCGCTCTACCGCCGCCTTGTGCCCGGCGATCACCACCTGGCTCGGCGCGTTGAAGTTCACCGCCTCGACCACTTCGCCGTTGGCCGCATCCGCGCACGCCTTGCGCACCGCGTCGTCGGCGAGTCCGAGGATCGCCGCCATCGCGCCGGTGCCCAGCGGCACCGCCTCCTGCATCGCCTGCGCGCGAAAGCGCACCAGCGGCAGCGCGTCCCTGAACTCGAGCACGCCGGCAACGACGAGCGCGGTGTATTCGCCGAGGCTATGCCCGGCCACCATCGCGGGCTCGGCGCCGCCCTGCTCCAACCACGCCTTGTAAGTGGCGTAACCGGCCGTGAGCATGACGGGCTGGGTGTTCACCGTGGCGTTCAGGTCCTCCGCGGGACCCTCGGCCACGAGCTGCCACAGGTCTTGCGACAGCGTATCCGACGCTTCGTCGAAAACGCGGCGAACGATCGAAAGCTCGGCGTAGCCGTGCATCATGCCGACCGACTGCGAGCCCTGTCCCGGGAACACCAATGCGAATTTTTTCATCTCTGTCGTTCTCTGCTCACCACCGCACCAGCACCGCGCCCCAGGTAAAGCCCCCGCCCACCCCTTCGAGCAGCACGTTGTGCCCTTCGCGGATGCGGCCGTCGCGCACCGCTTCGTCGAGCGCGAGCGGCACCGACGCGGCCGACGTATTGGCGTGACGCTCGACCGTTGCGATCACGCGCTCCATGCTCAATCCCAGCTTCTTCGCCGTCGACTGGATGATGCGGATGTTCGCCTGGTGCGGCACGAGCCAGTCGATCTGCGACTTGTCGATACCCGCCGCGTGCAAGGTCTCATCGGCGACCTCGCTCAACACTTTGACTGCGAACTTGAAGACCGCGTTGCCTTCCATCTGCAGCAGCGGCCGTCCCGCGATCTCGCCGCGCGACACGCTGCCCGGCACCGACAGGATGTGCGCGTAGCTGCCGTCGGCGTGCAGGCGCGAAGCGAGCACCCCGGGCTGGTCGCTCCTGCTGAGCACCACGGCGCCCGCGCCGTCGCCGAACAGCACGCAGGTCGAGCGGTCCTTCCAGTCGAGGATGCGCGAGTACACTTCGGCGCCGACGACGAGGGCATTGCGGTACTGGCCCGACTTCATGAGCTGATCGGCCGTCGCGAGCGCGTAGACGAAACCGCTGCACACGGCCTGCATGTCGAACGCCGGGCAGTTCTTGACACCGAGCTTCGCCTGCAGGATGCAGGCGGTGCTCGGGAACACCATATCCGACGTGGTCGTCGCGACGATGATGAGATCGATGTCCTGCGGCGTGAGCCCCGCCGCGGTGAGGGCCCGGCGGCTCGCCGCGAGCGCGAGGTCGCTCGCGTTCTCCTGCTCGGCCGCGACATGGCGCTGGCGAATTCCGGTGCGCGTGTAAATCCATTCGTCGGACGTGTCGACCAGCTTCTCCAGGTCGCGGTTGGTGAGGATCTTCTCCGGGAGATAGCTGCCGGTGCCGACGATGCGCGAATAAATGGTCATGCCGCCGTTTTCTGGATGTGAGACATGCGCTCTTCGATGTGACGCAGAACGCCGGTGCGCGCTTCCTCGACCGCGCGGCGGATCGCGAAACCGAACGCGAACGTGTCCGCCGAGCCGTGGCTCTTGATGACGATGCCCTTCAGACCGATGAGCGTCGCGCCGTTGTAGCGGCGATGGTCGAGGCGCTTTTTGAAATGCTGGAGTACGGGCCAGGCGGCCAGCGCCGCCAGCCGCGTCAGCCAGTTGCGCTTGAATTCCTCGCGCAGCGCGGTGGAAAGCATCTGCGCGACGCCTTCCGAGCTCTTGAGCGCGACGTTGCCGACGAAGCCGTCGCACACGACGACGTCGACGGTGCCTTTGAAGATGTCGTCGCCTTCGACGTTGCCATGGAAGTTGAGCTCGCTCGCGCGCAGGAGCTCCGCGGCTTCTTTCACGACGTCGTTGCCCTTGATGGCTTCCTCGCCGATGTTGAGCAATCCCACCCTGGGACGAGGGTTCGCGTCGACCGAAGCGACGAGCTCCGAGCCCATGATGCCGAACTGGAGCAGATGCTCGGCCGTGCAGTCGACGTTCGCGCCGAGGTCGAGCACGCAGGTATGGCCGGTCAGCGTCGGGAGCGTCGTCGCGATCGCGGGGCGGTCGATGCCGGGCAGCGTCTTCAGCACGAAACGCGAGATCGCCATCAGCGCGCCGGTGTTGCCGGCGCTCACGCACGCGTGCGCTTCGCCGCTCTTCACGAGATCGATCGCGACCCGCATCGACGAGTCCTTCTTGCCGCGCAGCGCCGTCGCGGGCGGATCGTCCATCTGCACGACGTCCGCCGCGTGGCGTATGCGCAGTCGCGCCGAGGGCTGCGCGCGCAGACGAGCGAGCTCCGCCTCGATCGCGGGCTGCTGTCCAACGAGCACAAAAGCGGATTCGGGATCGTCAGCGAGGTACTTGAGCACGGCCGGCACCGTCACGTGCGAGCCGTGGTCGCCACCCATGCAGTCGATGGCAACGGTCACGTCCATCGAGTTTCCTCCACTTCAAACGTCCGCCGTTTGTTCTTGTAGATCGGCGGGCGCGAGCCCGCGCGGCCGGGCGCCGGCTGCTTATTCGCCCTTGGTCTTGACGACCTTCTTGCCGCGGTAATAACCCGTGGGGCTGACGTGGTGGCGCAGATGGACTTCACCGGTCGTCGGCTCGACCGCGAGCGGCGGCGCCGACAGGTGATCGTGCGAGCGGTGCATGCCGCGCTTGGAGGGGGACTTCTTGTTCTGCTGAACAGCCATTTACGTGCTCCTTAATGCTTGTTTTGCGGGCGCTTCAAAGCGGCCAGCTTTTCGAACGCCTTGGGTGAGGCGCTCTCCTGTGATTGCGTTGCGAACCGGCTCTCGCACGTCCCTTCGGGATGGCGCGGCGCCAGCGGCAGCGAGAGCAGCACCTCGTCTTCGACCAGCGCGTTCACGTCGAGCTCCGGGTTCGCGTCCAGCGTATCCGGCGCTTCCGGGTCCTCGAGATCGTCCTCGGGCGCAGCGCCTTCCGGCACCACCAGAAGCGAATTGCGGACCGCGACCGGATACTCGAGCAGTCCCAGGCAGCGCTGGCACTGCAGGTGCAGCTCTCCGTCGACGGCGACGTCGAGCAGCGGCCGATTGCGCTCGTCGCGCCGGCCTTTGATCCTCCAATCGAGGATACCGGCCGAATCGCAAAGGAGGTCTTCGAGACGCTCGAGGGCTGAAACGGGGACGCTGCCGGACGATTCTTGCGCCGAGCGGGCGAACTCCAGAGCATCGATGACCGCCGGTGCAGACATAAGCGGCGGATGATAGTATTTTTGCAGCCTGCTGTCAAAGCCACGGTTTAAAAAAGTTCAACTTCAGCAGACACTTACAGCCGCACCTTCGACCAACCCCGTGCTCGTCCTCGCCTCTTCCTCCCCGTACCGGCGCATGCTGCTCGACCGCCTGCGGGTGCCGTACGCGGTGGCGGTCCCCGCCGTGGACGAGGCGCCGCTGCCGCGAGAACTGCCCGAGGCGACCGCGCGCCGGCTCGCGGAGATGAAGGCGCGGGCCGTTGCCGCGGATTTCCCGAACGCGGTCGTCATCGGGTCGGACCAGGTCGCAAGCCTCGACGGCAAGGCGATCGGCAAGCCCGGGACGCACGATGCAGCGCTGGCGCAATTGATGGAGATGCGCGGGCGCAGCGCGGTCTTCCATACCGCGTTATGCGTCCTGGACAGCCGCGGCGCGCACGTCGAATGCGTACCGACCGCGGTGCGTTTTCGCCGGTATTCGGAAACCCAAGCCGCGAAGTACCTGGCGGCCGACCAGCCGTACGACTGCGCCGGCAGCGCCAAGATCGAGTCGCTCGGCATCGCCCTCGTGTCCGAGGTCGTGAGCGCCGATCCGACCGCGCTCATCGGCCTGCCGCTCGTCGCGCTCGTCACGATGCTCGAGAGCGCCGGCATAGCCGTGCTGTAGATGGCTCCGGGCACGCTCTATCTCGTGCCGACCGGGCTCGGCGGCGAAGCCCTGCCGCTGTTGCCGCCGGCGACGCTGGAGGCGGTCATGCGCTGCGAGCGCTTCGTCGCCGAGAATCCCAAGACCGCACGCGCGTTCCTCAAGGCGATCGGCTATCCGCGGCCGCTGCAAGGGCTGCCGATCGATACGCTCGACGAGCACACCCCGGCCGCGGCTCTCGATCGGCTGCTCGCACCGATCGTCGCCGGCGCCGACTGCGCGCTCCTGTCCGAGGCGGGATGTCCCGCCGTCGCCGATCCGGGCGCCGGCCTCGTGAGGAAAGCGCACGCCGCGGCCATCACGGTGAAGCCGCTCGTCGGGCCGTCGGCCCTGCTGTTGGCGATCATGGCGTCGGGCCTGAACGGCCAGCGTTTCGCTTTCCACGGCTATCTGCCCGTCGAGCGCGCCGCCCGCGATCGCAGATTGAAGGAGCTCGAGCGCGAGTCGGAACGGCACGGCGCCGCGCAGGCCTTCATCGAAACGCCTTACCGCAACGACGCGATGTTCGGCGCGGTGTTGGAGGCATGCCGCGCGGACACGCTGTTGTGCGTGGCGGCGGATCTCACTCTGAGCTCAGAGCTCGTACGCACGCGGCCGATCGCCGACTGGAAGCGCGGCAAGCCCGCGCTCAACCGGCGGCCGGCGGTGTTCCTGCTCTATCGGGAAATCAGAAGCGGTAGAACGCCGTGAAGTGCAGCTTGTCGTGATCGCGCGGCGTGCCGAACGCCACGCCGTTGGTCACGTGCGCGTACGCCACGTTGAGGTCGAGCCCCTGCCATTTCCAGCGCAGCCCCGCGCCCGCGCTCGAAATGTTGTCGGTCTGGGACGCGCCGGTCACCGGCGTGACGAGCTTTCTCCAGCCGAAGTCGAAGAACGCGAACGGCGCAATATTGAAGAAGAACGCAGGCCCGTTCGCTTCGAGGTTCACGAAGTACGCCCGGTCGCCCGTGACTTCGCGCTCGCGGAAGCCGCGCACCGCGGTGATGCCGGCGATGCCGAGCTGCTCGCCGGGGATCAGCGGATCGTCGGTGTACTGGCCGCGCAGGCGTCCGCTCAGACTCCAGCGCGCGCCGAAGCTGTAGGTTCCATCCAGGCCGTAGCGGAACGCCGACCAGTCTCGCTCCGCCCCGCCGGGCAAGCGGGCGTTCATGTAAGCGGTATCGCTGCCGGCGCGGCCGCCCGGAATATTGCGGCTGTATTCGGCGAAGCCGGCGTACGCAGCTTGGTCCTTTTCCATGCGCGCGGCGTAGCGGAACGTGATCGGGCGGCTGCCGACGGCGGTCGCCGGCAGCGCAGTGCCGCCGAATGCGACGTTGCTCTCGAAGTAGCGCGAGTCGTACGCGATCGACACGTTGTGCACGAGCTCGCCGAAGCGCGGCAGCAGGTACGTCGCCTTGATGCCGTAGAAGTCGCCGCTTCCGCTCACGTCGAAGCTCTGGGTACCTAGCCCGATGCTGCCGCTGTCGATGTCCGAGTGCGTGTAGTACGCGCTGAGCATCGTGTTGTAGCCGTAGAACGGGATCGTATAGAAAACACCGATCTGCGTGACGTCGCTCACGTGGTCCGGCGAGGTCGTGTATGCGATCGTCGCGGTGTGATCGCGGTTGAAGAGGTTGCTGTGCTGGTAACCGAGGGTGAGGCGCGTGTAGCCGGTGTTGCGGTTGAGCGTGTTGTCGAAATCGCGCGTGCCGCCGATCAGGCTCACGAAGAACTGCGACGGCGCGACGTCGGCGACACGCAGGTCCGCGTCGACCGCATCGGGCTTGGTGCCTTCCTTGATCTGCAGCGTGACGCGCTTGGACGGGTGCTCGTTGGCGAGGCTGAGCTGCTGCCCTAGCAGGCGCACGTCGGGTGCACGGCCGGGCTTGAGCCCGGGCACGCTGCGCAGGATGTTCTCGGTGGTGAAGTGCTGGTTGCCGACGACGGTCACGCGGTCGAGCGTGAACGGCAGGATGCGCAGCGTGAGCTCGCCTGCCGTCGGCTGCTGCGCGGGCACGATGACGCGGTGGAAAGAGTTGCCGCGCGCCCTGACCGCTTTCTCCAGCGCTGCCGCGGCCTGTTCCAGCGTCTGCAGACTGGAGTGGGGTCCCAGATAGGGTTTGAGGATCTCGTCGGTCTCGCTTTGCGAGAGCGGGTTGTCGCCTTCGATGACGAACCGGTTGACTTCGAGCACCGGCGTGTCGGCGGCGTGCAGCGCGGGAGCGAACGCCAGCGCGAGTGCGCAGGAGATACCGGCGAATGCACGCTTGTGCCTGCGGACCCACGAAACTTTGGAGCGCATCGTCATCGAATTTCGCAAATCACATCCCCGGGATTGAGCAGCTCGAGCAATCGGAACGCGCGTTCGTCGAAGCCTTCCGGCGTCGGATACGGATCGTTCAGCAGGAAGAGCGGATACGGCGTGATGCGGATCGGCACGGTCTGGCCGTCGCGCAGCACGCCCGCCTCGTCACGGGACAGATAGATCAAGCCGTCCGGCCCGCGCAGGACGATGTCGCCGTCGCGCATGCCGACGTAGAACCCCGGGCCGATATTGTCGAGATCGACCGCGGCGAAGAGCGCTTCGAAGTTGACGTCTACGCCGTCCGGCCGCGGCGCCGGCTCGTTGCGGATGATGTCGGGTATCGCGTCGAGCAGCGTGAGGAGGTTGCGGCTCGGCACGTAGAGGCCGACCTGCCCGTTCGGGATTTGCAGCACCCGGCCGTCGACGCGCATCTCGATTTCGGGTTCCCACACGAATGCCAGCACCGCTTCGTTCACGCAGTCCTGCGGGGCGAGGCAGTGCGGTCCGACGAAGAAGTCGCCGCCGGTGCCGCGCAGACCGATGACCGTGGTCGTCGCGTTCACGGTCGCGGCTTTCGGATCGCGCTTGGCGAGCAGGCCCGTCAGCAGCCGTATGCCTCCGCGTACCACCCGCACCGCGAAATTGCCGCTGTCGGATTGGGGACCGGCGAAACGCACGTCCTCGAGCTTGAATTCGCTGTCGGCCGTCACGGTCACCTTCGAGCGGTCGCGGAACCCGAGCACGGCGTGCGAGGCCTTGGCGGTGCGCACCGTGTCGCCGCTGAAGAGCGCGCTGCCTTCGTTGAGCCGCCTCGATTGCCCGTCGGGACCCGCGGCGGTCGCCGAGCCCGAAAGCACCGCCACGCGCGCGACGATCGCCTCCGGCTGCGGAACGCGCGATTTGGTCGTCATGCGCCGCTGTTCCTCGGCGCAGTCGTTCTCGCAGAGGCGCGCGTCGAACGAGGTGCCGCGTATGCCGATGGTCGCGGTCGTCGTGCGCACTTCGACGTTCTGCGGATTGCGCTTGCCGATGAGGCCGGTGAGCGCGCGCACGCCGCCTTTCAATATCCTGAAGATCGCCGATTCGTCGTTGCCGCCCTGCTTGAAGCGCTCGAGCTGGAAGCTCGAGTTCGGGCGCAGCGTGAGCTTGGTGCCGTCCTTGAGGGTGATCAGCGCGAAGGCCTTTGCACCGGTATTCAGGATCTCGCCTTCGTAGACCGGCTCGCCCTTGGCGAGGAAGCGTGCGGCGAAACCGGGCGTCTGGGCGGTCGCGATGCCTTGCACGAACGTGACTTCACCCGCGGCCTCCGGCACGGCTGACAAGGCGGCGGAAGCGAACCCGAAGAAAGCGACGAGCAGCCCGACCAGCCTGAACGCCATCGCCGCGGCGCTCACTGGCAGGCTCCTATGCCGCGGCGGCTACGTCGGTCTTCGGCCTCCGCCTCCTCCAGCAGGCGCTCGAACTCGCTTTGGGTGCGCTCCAGCTCGTCCTGCGTGCGCACGAGCTGGTTGGTCGAGGCGCTGCTTGCGAGAGCGCCCGCGCTCGCGCCCGCCGGGCTCGCCCCGATGCTTCCGAACGGCAGGATGGTGACCCCGCCCGAGGCGATAATGACTTGCTGGTCGGGGGTGCCGGACGTGAAGATCGACGAGGCGGCGGCACTCGAGCTGCCTCCCACGGTCAACGGACCGTTGGTCACGATGATGTTCTGCGGTCCGTTCGACACCAGCGTCACCGGTCCTCCCACGGCGTTCAAGGTCATCGGTCCATTGCTCACGAGACTCTGCGACTCGGGGTCGATCGATGCCGACGAACCCGCGCCGCTGCCGCTTGCTATTGTTATGCCGCCGGGAAGTGTGCTCACCACCTGTGTGCCGGCGGCATCGAGCTTGGCCGACGATGCCGAACCGCTTCCCGACTGTATGGTAGCAGAGCCGGCGAAAATGAACTGATTGTTGCCCTGGATCAGCGAGGTTCCGGTCGACGTCGTGTCGCCGATCACGAAGGACCCGGGCGGCGGCGTCCCGAATACCGTCGTCATGACACCCGGGTAGTCGATCTCGAAGAGCTGGGTCGCGCCCGAGACGATGCTCGCGGTGCCGCTGCCGATGCCTGCGACGCGCAGACTGCGACCGCCGGCGGCGGCGACCCCGCCGTTGGTCGTGACCACCCGCTGGTTCCCCGACGCCGAGAGGCTCGATAAGCCCGTGGAATCCGTAGTGACGTGCAGGAATTGCGAGGTCGTCGATTGCGCGGCGGCCGAGATGATGCGCGCTTCGCCCGCGCCGGTATTGGCGATCGTGATGCCGCCGAAGCTTGCGCTCAGCGTCTGCGTGGTCGCCGGCACGTTCTGGATCATGGCGTTCGCCGTCGTATCCGCCGACCTGCCGGCAACGGCGATCCCGCTGGATGCGCTGAGCATCTGGGTGCCGTCGCCCGCATTGACGATCGCGCCCAGCGAATTGCGCAAACCGCTGCGCACGGTCACGCTGCCCGCGTTCAGCGTCTGATTGCCGGCGAGGTTGCGGATGATCGCGTCGGACGTGCTGCCGGCGACGCCTGCGCCGCCGTTGACCATGACCGCGCCGAACCCGGAGAAGAACTGCGAGCGCCCCTCGAGCAGCGCGCCCGCATCGGCGACCGCGGTATCCGCGTTGCCGCCGGCCTGGAGCGTGATGTTGCCGCCGGACAGCGATTGTGTGGTCGCCGCGACGAAACGCGCCGGCGTGCTCGTCGCGGTGCCGCCCTGCAGGGTTAGCGAGGAGTACCCGAGCGATTGCAGCGTGCCCGATTCGAACGCCGCGTACGCACCGGTGCCGCCGCCGCCGGTGAGGCTCGCGACGCCGATGTTGCCGCTGCCGAACGTGCCGGCCTGCGAGGTGGCGGCGTCGATCTTGCCGAACGCGTCGGTGCCGGCCCCGCCTGCGATCGTCATCGTGGACAGACTCAGTCGTTGATCGGCGCCCGAATCGACGCGCGCGAAAGCGCCCGCGCCGTCGCCGCCTGCGACGCGCAGGTTGCTGAACGAGAGGGTCTGGGTCGCCGGCGTGTTGATGCGCGCGAAGGAGTTCGCGCCCGCGCCGCCTCTGACGACGCTGTTGGCCGAGAAGAACTGCTGTATGGCCTGATTCTCCGCAGCGAGGATCTGGGCGGTCGCGGTCGCGCCCGCACCGCCGCCGCCGAAAACGTTGACACCGGAGTGCTGGATGGTCTGTGTCGTGCTCGATTGCACCAGCGCGTTGGCGTTGTTGCCTGCGCCGGCTTCGACGGTCAGTCCCTTGACGCGAATGTCCTGGCCCGCGCCCGTGAGCGACGCCGACGCATCGGTCGCCATGCCTCTGACGGCGAGCGCGCCCGGTGCCCCGAAATCGCTGCTCGTCGTGACGCGCTGCGAGGCCGCGGACGTGATGCGCACGGCCGAGCCGACGCCGGTGCCCGCTTCGACGGTGATGTCGCCCATCCTGAAGCCGGGGCGGTCGACGAGATAGTTGGGCAGCCCGATCTCCTGTTCGGTCGTGCCGGTGCTGTCGATGCGGGCCGTGGTCCCCGCGCCGCTGCCGCCGAGCACCTTGAGGGTTCCCGCACTCCCAGGCGTCCCGGACAGGTTCTGAACGAACACCTGTTGCCGCGCGCTGGACGTGATCTCCGCAGTCGCATCGGTATTGGTCCCGCCCCGCACCTCGATCGCGTCGGTCTGGTACGGGAACGGCACCGGATCGAGCCCGCCGGTGAGGCGGCTTTCACCGATCTGCTGCGCATGGTCCGCGGTACCGCTGTGAAGGATGCGAGCGCGCGCACCAGTGCCAGCGCCGCCGGCGACGAGCACCGTGCCGTCCGCCCGCACCTGCTGGCGTCCTGCGCCCGTTCTGATCTCGCCGATCGCATCGGCGCCGCTGCCGCCGAGCACGCGTACGTCGCCGCCGGCCTCTATCCGTTGATCGGCCAGGTTGCCGTCCCCAGACGGTGACACGTTGGCCCCGCCCGAATACACCACGCTCACGTTGGAGCGTGCGCCGCTGCCGGCGCCGAGCACGATGTTTCGTGCCGCGCCTTGCGCGGTCGAGATGAACTGGTTGACGCTGCCGGTGACGGTCACCGCATCGTCCGCGCCGCTGCCGCCGAGGAATGAGATGTTGCCGTTGAGCGCGGTGAAGTCCTGCGTCGGTGCGTCGATGGCGATGCTGCCGCCCTGCGCCTGTACGACGATGTCACGGCCCGGACGGAAGATCTGCGCCGCGGTGCCGCTGGGCGCCGCGCTCCCCGGTGCGGTCGCGGTGATCGCAGCGTTGCCTGTGATGAGCAGATCGCGGGTCGGCCTGAAATTCTGCAGGGCGTTGGTGAGGACGAGGCGATTCGCCGCATCCCCTTCGAGCCTCACATCCTGCGCGGCGAACAGATCGAGGTTCGGCACGTTGATGAGGGACGGCGTCGACGACGTCCCGCCGAAGATCAGCAGATCGCCGGCCGAGGTGGTGAACGTCGCGCGATTGGCATCGGGCTGCGAGGCGCCGAGATCCGCCCTGACGACCTGGAACGCGGTGCCCGGGTGTGCGAAGTCGAAGGTTTGCCCGGGCGCGGTCAGATTGAGCGTGCCGGCCGCCGCGGTGCCGGCGCCGGTGGCGCTGCTCGACACCGTCAGCGTGTTGAACGCGGTGTCGGACGAGACGTTGAAGCCATGGTCGCCGCGCAGGTCCAGGTTGTTCGTGCCGGTAAGCTGCGCGAACGCAGTGCCCGTGCCCGCCGCGGCCAGCACGACGGTCGGCGCTTCGATCACCAGGCGGTTGCCCGCGGCGCCGATGTCGCCGCTCGCCCTCACGTCGGCGCGAGTTCCCGACTGTATCGTTTCGGTGCCCGAGCGCGTGATCGAGCCGCCGCCGGTCCCGATCACGATCGCGCCGCCGGTCTCACCCGTCCTGAGATCGCCGCTCACGAGAATGTTGGTGCCGAAGTTCGTGTTGATGTCGATCCCGCCACCCGAAGCACCGATGCCGGGACGCGTATCGATGGTTCCGGTGACGATGCTGGGGGCCCGCAGGACGACCGCACCGCCCGCCGTATGGATGCCGTTTCCGGTGAGCCCCGTCGGGCTGGTATCGGTCAGGCCGGTGAAGGTACCGTTGGACGTCACGGTCGCATCGCCGCCCGAGGTGCGTATGCCGAGCCCCGCGAGCGTGATCGCGCCGCCGATGTAGTTGAGCTCGAAATTGAGCGGACTCGTCGGGCTGTCGACCACGAGCGTGATGTCGGGACCGCCGGTGACCGAGACGGTCTGGCCGCTGCCGAGGTTGCTCACGCCGAACGGCGTGGTCGGGCCGATCGGCCCCTTGTTGACGCTCAGGCGTTCGAGCGTGCTCGCGTGCGCGTCGAAGGTCGCGCGTCCGGTCGCCCTGGCAGTCAGATTCGTGACGCCGAACAGATCGACGGGGTCGGTTCCGCCCGCCGCGGTCTTGGTGATCGCGTCGGGCGCGGACACGAAGATCGTCTTCGCCGTGATCCCGCCCCCGGCGCCGCCCGCCGTTTGCCGTATCGACCCGGTATCGGCGGTCACCGATACCGAGCTCTCGCCGGCGCCGGCATCGATGCGCGTGAAGTCGAAATCCCGGCGCGACAGAATGGTGATCGTGCTGCCGTCGCCTGCGGTGATCGGACCGCTGATCGTCGTGGTGCCCACGGCGCTGCCGCGACCGTTCGAGAAGAAACCGAGTGTCGAGCCGGCCGCCCCGGTCACCGCACCGCCAATCGTGAGCGGCGCGCCGATGAGCGTGGCTCTCGTCGGTGCGCGCGTCTGGCCGATGGCGCCGACGGTCGTGATGGTCGTCGTTATCAGCTGGTCGTCGGTGATGAGGATCGTTCCGGCGTCGATGTTCCCGGTCGTGACCGACTCGCGCGACTTCAGCACGACGTCGCCGGTCGCGTCGATGTTGCCGGTGACGATGGCGTTGGCGATGTTGGTGCCGTTGACGTTCGACCCCGTGATGTTACCGGTGCGGATGCTGGCGGCCGGGTCGAGCGTAGAGCGGTTGAGCGTGAGGTTGATCGCCCCCCGCGACGCTGCCGAGCCGATTGCGCCCGTCCCGGTCGGACCGACGCGAATGCTGCCGTTGAACGCTTCCATCGTGACCGCGCTGGCCACGACGTCGCCGCTCGTCTGGACCGAGCCCGTCACCGCCGGCAGCGAGTCGCCGGCCGCGCGCCCCGCGCGCAACGTGACGCTCTCCGGCGCGATCGTCGTGCCGATCGCGGCGGTCGAAACGACGACAGAAGTCGAAGGTGCGAGGAGCCCGGCGGTTCCGGCGCGCAGGTCGAGCGCGCGTCCGTCGAAGGTCGCGGCGTCGGAAAGCACGCTGCCGCGCTGCGCTTCGGCCGTGAGGCCGCCCGCGCCCATGTTGGTGTTGCTCGCGATGCGCAGGTTGCCGAGGTTGTTCGTCACCGCGAGCGTGCCGTTGACGAACTGCGTCTGCGACGGAGTGCCCGCATCGGGGACCGTGCCGATATCGACGACCAGCTCGCCGCCGAAGCCGTCGAAGGTGTAGGTCTTGGCCTCGCTCGTGACGCGGCTCGCCTGCCGCGGACCGCTGCCGGGCGTGACCGACGCGCCGCTCGAGCTCGCGAAGATCGTGAGGTTCTTGAGCGCGGTGCTGCCGGTGCTCACGTTGAACGAGCCGCCCGGAAGGCCTGCGCTGGCGGCGTTGATCGTGAGGTCGGGTGTGAGCGCGACCACCGGCGCGGCCGGCGTCGCCGGATCGAGGAAGCCGATCCTGCCGCCCGAGCCGGTGCTGCTCAGCGTAATGGCGGGCGCTTGCAGGTCGAGCGGATTGGCGAATCCCGCGCGGCCGATCGTCGGCGCGCTGGCATCGATCGATGCGGCGGACACGACCTCGAGCGTCGCGCCTTCTGCGCTCGCCCCGATCGCTCCGAAAGCGCTGTTCAGCGTCACCGCGCCCGTGGCGTCGATCCGCCCGACGAAGATGCTGCCGCTGTCGCTGGTCACGCTGGTCGAATCGGCGGAGGTGATCTGCCCGGTGTTGATGGTGCCGGAGTCGGAGCTCAGGCTGACGCTGCTGCCGCCGACGATGCGCCCGCCGTTGATGGTGCCGAACGTGGAGCTGACCGAGATCGGACCGGTGGACGTCAGCGTCGACGACGAGATCGTGACGCCGCCGGGTCCGAAGACGTCGACGCTGTCCTTGTTCGCGTTGATCGAGCCGAGCGTGACCGAACCGAAGCCGTCGGACCGTATGGTCGTGCTCTTGGCGAGGCTCGCGGCCGTCGCCTCGCGCGTATACGAATCGATCGTGACGTTGCCGCTGGCGCTGATCATGACCGGCAGCGACGCCGTCGTGAACGGTACCAGCGGATCGGACGGACGTGTGTCGCCCTGCGGGGCAATGACGGAGACCGCGCGCAGATCGCCGTTGGGCACGGAGAGCGCAATCGCAGGCTCGATGTTGTAGACGCGATCGTTGAACCCGGTCGGTGCGAATGAATTCACCGTGACGAGCGCATCGCTGGCCGAGACGTCGAGCCACGTTCCCGCGCCCTGGCGCGCGAGCGTGCCGGTATAGGACGAGCCGGTCGCCGCGAGGCCCGGCGCAACGCTCAGCACGTTCGGGCCGGTGCCGTTCAGGTTGACGTTGAAGGCGCCGTTGGGCGCGAATGTGAAGCGGCGTTCCGCGCTCACGTTCAACGCGCCCGATCCCGCGCCGCGGATGCCGCCGCCCGATCCGGTGTTGGTGCCCAGCGTGACGTCGGTGGCGGTTACCTGCGAATCCGCCGCCATTCCCACGACCGAGCCGCGGCTCGAGCTGATCGTGACCGAGTTGTTGCGGTTGTTCGTCACCGGATGGATCGGCGACTCGGCCTTCACGGTTCCGACGTTGACGCCGTTCGCGCCGCTGAGCGCTACGTTAGCCGAACTGCAGACGGTGAAGCCGGTGCATCCGGTCGCGATCGCGCTCACGTTGTTCGCGTTGAGCGCGGTCGAGGACGAAACCTGCACGCTCAGGCTGCCGGCGCTGGTGGCATTGGCCACGACGCTCGCTGCGTTGTCGACCGTGGCGAAGATCGAGCCTGCCGACGCCGTGAGGCTCACCGCCGCGGTGGTGTCGATCGTGCCGGTGAAGATACTGCGGCCGCTCAGGGTTACGGCGCCCGCGCCCGCGGTGATGTTGCCGGTACTGATGCTCGGTGCGCTCGTACCGGAGCCCATGAGGCTGACCGCCCCGCCCCCGCTCGCGAGCGAGCTGTTCGAGATCGTGCCCGGCGCGATCTCCGTGATCGCGCCGTTGGCAGTAACGACACCGGTGAAGATCGAACCCGTATTCGCCGTCAGGTTGACGAGGCCGCCCGCGCCGATGGCGCCGGTGGACACCGACGCGCCGGTGAGATCGACCGCGCCGGTCGACGTGATCGCGCCGGTGCTCAGCGAACCGGTCACATTGATCGTGAGCGGTGCGCTGGTGATGTCGCGCACCTGTACGTTGCCGCCTTGATTGATCGTAACCACGCCCGTGCCGGCGTTGAGGTTGAGCAGGCCTGCCTGCACCAGAAGCGGTGTCGGAGTCGACGCCGCCGTCGGCGAAAGCGTGATCGCCGCACCGCCGGTGGTGATGCTGATGAGACTGCTGCCGAACGAGCGTATCGTCGGCGCGGTCAGCGACACCGCGCCGCCGTTGGTCGTAATGCTGGCGCCGATGTCCATGCCGTTGATCAGGCCGTTCGACGGGAACAGGTCCGACGTGGTGCCGGGGAAATCGGTGTTGGTCACCCGGCCGACCTGCGCGGTGAACGTCTGGCCGGCCGTGGTGAGATTGACTGCGTCGTTGAAACGCATGTAACGCGACGCGAACAGCGTCACGTTGCCCGGAATCTTGGCGAGCGTGTCCGGCGAGACCGTGACCGCGTTGTTCGGGAAATCGCCGGCTTCGTCGATGATGTCCGGATTGAGACCGCCCGTCGCGGAGACGTACAGATCGAGCGGATCGAGCAGCAGCGTGCCGAGCGCGCCGCGCGGCGCGGAGAGATTCGCGAAGCCGGTGAAGACGAGGTTCTCTTTGCCGGAGACCTCGGCGAATCCGCCGTTGCCGCCGAGCGGTCCGCCGCGTGCGAAGAGATTGCCGTCATAGCGCGTGGATTTGTCCGCCCACACGATGATGCGGCCCCCGTCGCCTTGGCTCGTCGCATCGGCAAAGAGGTTCGCGCCTTGCGCCACGAACGTGCGTGACGCGTTCGGCACGTTGCGATTGCCGCCCTGGTAATCGCCGCCGATGAGCAGGCGGCCGCCGCCGGCCGCGCCCGACACGTCGATCGTTCCCCCGGCGAGCACGTTCACGCGATCGCCGAGCACCTGTATGTCGCCGCCCCGGCCTGCCGCGCTCGTTGCGCTGACGCTGCCCGCCACGGTGACCGTGTCGCGGCCCTTCAGCACGATGCGGCCCGCTGCGTCGCGTACCAGCGCATCGGCGCGGATGTCGCCGCTGTGCTTGAGCGTGCCGGCGAAGACGCCGACCGCGCCGCCTTCCGCAATCAACTTGCCGAGGTTGACGACCGAGTCGCCCGGCGCCTGGACCTCGAACTGCACGCCGTTCGCGTCGAGCGTGCCGATCGTCACCTTCTGTCCCGCGGCGAGGATGAGCTCGCCGCCGGGCGTCTGTATCAGCGCGTCCTTGCCGTTCTCGATGTGCGGCGCGATGAGTACGATGCTGCCGCCGAAGCTGGTGCGTATCGTCCCCTGGTTGGTGATGCCGCCGGCGTTCGGATCGCCCTGGAAGCGCAAGCGGCCGGCGAGGAAATCGGCGTCGAGCATGTTGAGCGTCGAGCCGACGAACCCCGCGGTGTCGATGATGCCGGTCGAGCCGACGACGATGCCGGCAGGATTGATGAGGAACACACGCCCGTTGGACTGCAGCGTGCCGTGGATCTGCGAGATGTCGCCGCCGACCACGCGGTTCAGCACCGCGCTCGACGCGTTCTGCTGGATGAAGTTGGTGAGCTGGCCCTGGCCGATCGAGAAGCCCTGCCAGTTGATGACGGTGCCGGGGGCGTTACGTACCTGAAGCGAGTTCGTGCCCAGACCCTGGAACGTCGCGTTGCCCTGCACGACCTGCGGTCCGAGCGGATTGCCCCACGCCGACATGCCGAAGCAACTGCTGACGGCCAGGACCATGGGCCGCAACAGCCATGCGTTGCTTTTCACCGTAGCCTCCCCTGCACCCGCCTCGCGCGCCGCTCGCGCGAGCCTGTATCCGGCCACCGGGCCGATCGTGCAAACTACAGCCGTCGCGTCGGGCGACGGCCCGGCGTATCAGCGCAAGCTCACCGGGTTCGTGCTCGCGGCGCGCACCAGCGTCTCGGCCATCGCGGATCCGAAACGGCGTGCGACGCGCTCGGCGATGCTCTCGCGCTGCGTGAAATCGATGATGTCTTCCGCTTTGATGACTTCGCGCGCCACGTAATCGACGCTGCCGAGAGCGTCGGCGAGCCCGAGCTCCACGCTGCGCGTGCCGACCCACAGCAATCCGGAGAACAGGTCGGGCGTTTCCTTGAGCTTCTTGCCGCGGCCCTGGCGCACGACGTTGATGAACTGCTGGTGGATCTCGCCCAGCATCGTCTCGGCGTATTCCTTCTGGTCTTCGCGGATCGGCGAGAACGGATCGAGGAAGCCCTTGTTCTTGCCCGCGGCGAGGAGGCGGCGCTCGATGCCGAGCTTGTCCATGAGTCCGGTGAACCCGAAGCCGTCCATCAGCACGCCGATCGAGCCGATGATGCTGCCCTTGTCGACGTAGATCTGGTCGGCGGCGACGGCGACGTAGTAGCCGCCGGACGCGCAGATGTCCTCGACGACCGCGTACAACGGGATGTTCGGATACTTCGCGCGCAGGCGCTTGATCTCGTCGTTGATGTGGCCGGCCTGCACCGGGCTGCCGCCGGGACTGTTGATGCGCAGGATGACGCCCTGGGTGCGCTTGTCCTTGAAGGCTTCCTGCAGCCCGGAGACGACGTTATCGGCACTGGCCGCGCTCTCGGGGCTGATGACGCCGCGCAGCTCGACGAGCGCGGTGTGCTTGCCGGTGGACGCGTCTTTCTTACCGGTCCAGCCGAGGGCGATGAACAGCAGGGCGAAGAGATAGACGAACAGCAGGATCTTGAAAAAGATGCCCCAGTGGCGCGCGCGGCGCTGCTCCTGGATCGCCGCCATCGCGACGCGCTCGAGCGCCTTGCGCTCCCAGTTGTCTTCCGTTGGCCTTTCGAGCTCAGCCATTGCTCACCTGAACCTGTTCTTCGCGACTAAGAAGCCTGCGTCTAGTA
Organism: Burkholderiales bacterium; assembly: GCA_036262035.1. NCBI lineage: Bacteria > Pseudomonadati > Pseudomonadota > Betaproteobacteria > Burkholderiales > Burkholderiales bacterium. Next base: position 289,437 of record DATAJS010000009.1, read on the forward strand.
TAGCCGCTGGATTGTGCGGGCGCGTCACGCATTGCGCTCGAGCCACTCGCGCAAGCCTGCGCAATCGTCGACGCATGCGAGCGGCTCGTACTCCACGAGGGCGCACGACGCATGGGCGCCGTGCGCCACGGCGAGGCGCGGGACGCCCGCGTTGCGCGCCATTTCCATATCGTGAGTCGTGTCGCCGATCATCAGGGTGCGTTCGGGTGCGACTGCGAGGCTCTTCATCAGCCAATGCAGCATCTCGGGGTGCGGCTTGGACTGCGATTCGTCGGCGCAGCGCGTCGCGTCGAAGCAACCTTGGATCCCCGTCTGCTCCAGCGCGCGATCGAGCCCGCGGCGGGTCTTGCCCGTCGCCACCGCGAGCAGGTGACCCGAGTCCTTGAGATGCTGGAGCAATTCGGCGATTCCCGAAAACAACGTAGTGCCGCTATCGTGCAACAGAAAATGATGGCGATAGCGCTCGACGACGGTCGCATAGTCCGAAGGAGCTACGCCCGGCAGCACGTGCGCCATCGCGTCGTTGAGGCCGAGCCCGATGACATAGCGCGCGTCCCGATCGCTCGGAACCGGATAGCCGCAATCGCCGCATGCGGCCTGTAACGACTCGGCAATACAGCGCGCCGAATCCATCAGCGTGCCGTCCCAGTCGAAGACGAGCAGATCAAAGCGTCGGGGCATCGGCAGCGTTCAGTCGATCGACGAAAGTCGCGAGCTCTGCGGGCAGCGGCGCTTCGAAAGTCACCGCTTCGCCGCTGACCGGGTGCCGCACCGTGAGCTGGCAGGCGTGGAGGAACATGCGTTTGAGCCCTTCGCGCGCGAGCGATTTGTTGAGATCGAAGTCGCCGTACTTGTCGTCGCCGGCGATCGGATGACCGACATGCGCGAGATGTACCCGGATCTGGTGGGTGCGGCCGGTCTTGAGCTCGGCCTCGACCAGGCTGTAGCCCGACCACAGGCGCTTCGCCCGGAAGATCGTCCGCGCCGTCTGCCCTTCGTCGTGCACCCGCACGCGGCGCTCGCCGGACGGCAGTACGTACTTATGCAAAGGGGCCGCCACGGTGCGCGCCGGACCTGTCCAGCGGCCTTTGGTCAGCGCGAGGTAGAGCTTGCGCGCCGCGCCCTCGCGGAGCTGCCGGTGCAGGTCGGTGAGCGCCGAGCGCTTCTTGGCGAGCACCAGCACGCCCGAGGTGTCGCGGTCGAGGCGATGCACGAGCTCCAGGAACCGCGCCTGCGGCCGCTCGTGGCGAAGCTGCTCGATGACGCCCGAGGACACGCCGCTGCCGCCGTGGACCGCGACGCCGGCGGGCTTGTCGATGACGAGCAGCGCATCGTCCTCGAACAGGATGCGCCCGGCGAAGCGCGGGGCCACCGGGGTCCGCGGCGCGGCCGGCATGCGACCCGCAGCCGTCTCGCTGCGGTGCGCCACCCGGATCGGCGGCACGCGCACCCGGTCGCCGGCCTTGAGCCGATGCTCGGGACCGACGCGGCGGCTGTTGACCCGGACTTCCCCGCTTCTCAGGATGCGGTAGACGTGGCTTTTGGGCACGCCTTTGAGCAGCCGCGTCAGGTAGTTGTCGATGCGCTGGGCCTCGCCTTCTTCCCCGACTTCGTGCGACGTTGCGGATTCTTTACTTAACCCTTTCATTTGCCTATACTATTCCGCGCACCAGCCCATGACCCCGGTCTGTGCGATCTGCTCGAAATGCGGGCAGCAGGCGCGACCGGCAACCGACGTAAGCCTTCCCTGCAGGAAAAACGAGCGGGACCGCGACACGAGCTGAGACTGGTGTGTATCAGTGCAACGAAGGGCATTGCGACGAAGCGTCGCAGAATCGGCGTCGTTCGGAACCGAACGGCGCGATTCCTGGTTAATGTCGCTCACCAGACGAAGCAGCGATAGTAGACGAATTACGCGCTCACGGCACTTCAGAATCCCTGGTTACGCGCTTTCCGCCGCGTGCTCGCACGCGATGCGCACGCCGCGTCACCTGCTCAAGAACTGCACTCCGACCGAGTGGTCACGATTTCCTGACGATGCAAATCCGGTGATCGCCTCTCTCCTGACACCCTGCCCGTCGCAGGCTGCAGCCGTGCAGCTCTTCCCGTGTCGTGCCCGAGCGCGGGAGAAAACAAGAAATGAAACGCATGTTGTTCAACGCGACGCAGGCCGAAGAGCTGCGCGTCGCCATCGTCGACGGTCAGAAGCTGATCGATCTCGACATCGAGTCCTCCGCCAAGGAACAACGCAAGAGCAATATCTATAAGGGTGTCATCACCCGCGTCGAGCCCAGCCTCGAGGCTGCGTTCGTCGATTACGGCAGCGAGCGTCACGGCTTCCTCCCGTTCAAGGAGATCGCCCGCGCCTACTTCCGCGACGGCATCGACGTCGGCCGCGCCCGCATCCAGGACGCGGTGAAGGAAGGCCAGGAAGTCATCGTCCAGGTCGACAAGGACGAGCGCGGCAACAAGGGCGCCGCGCTGACCACCTTCATCAGCCTCGCCGGCCGCTATCTCGTCCTCATGCCCAACAACCCCCGCGGCGGCGGCGTGTCGCGGCGCGTCGAAGGCGAGGACCGCAACGAGCTGCGCGACATCATCGACAACCTCGACATCCCGCAGGGGATGAGCGTGATCGGCCGCACCGCGGCGATCGGGCGCTCCAAGGAAGAGCTCGAGTGGGATCTGAACTACCTGCTCCAGCTCTGGCGCGCGATCGAAGGCGCGGCTCACCAGCAGGGCGGCGCGTTCCTGATCTACCAGGAATCGAGCCTCGTCATCCGCGCGATCCGCGACTACTTCCACCAGGACATCGGCGAGATCCTGATCGACACCGAGAACGTGTTCGAGCAGGCGCAGCAGTTCATGGGGCACGTGATGCCGAACAACGTGAACCGCGTGAAGCTCTACAAGGACGACGTTCCGCTGTTCTCGCGCTTCCAGATCGAGCACCAGATCGAATCGGCGTACTCGCGTGCGGTCAACCTGCCCGCCGGCGGCGCGGTCGTCATCGACCACACCGAGGCGCTGGTTTCGGTCGACGTCAACTCGGCGCGGGCGACCAAGGGCGCGGACATCGAAGAGACCGCCTTCAGGACCAATCTCGAAGCCGCCGACGAGATCGCGCGCCAGCTCAGGCTGCGCGACCTTGGCGGGCTGATCGTCATCGACTTCATCGATATGGAGAGCGGGCGCAACCAGCGCGAAGTCGAGAACCGTCTGCGCGACGCGCTCAAGTACGACCGCGCCCGCGTACAGACCGGCAAGATCTCGCGCTTCGGCTTGCTGGAGCTCTCGCGCCAGCGCCTACGGCCGTCGCTCGGCGAGTCCAGCCACAGCCCCTGCCCGCGCTGCCACGGCACCGGACACATCCGCGGCACCGAATCCACCGCCCTTCACATCCTGCGCATCATTCAGGAGGAAGGCATGAAGGACAACACCGCCGCGGTGCACGCGCAGGTGCCGGTCGACGTGGCGACGTTCCTCCTGAACGAAAAGCGTGTCGATCTCCAGCTCATCGAAGCGCGCCACCGCGTGAGCGTCACCCTCATTCCGAACATCCACCTCGAGACGCCGAACTACACGGTGCAGCGTCTGCGTCACGACGATCTCAACAATTCCGAGCCGCTGCCCGCGAGCTACGAGATGGTCGAGGCGCCGGCCGAGGAGAACACGATCGGCGCGACGTCGGCCGAACCCGCGGCGCCGCGGCCGCAAGCCGCGGTGCGCGGCATCACGCCGCAGCAGCCCGCGCCGATCGCGCGCGAGGCGGCGCCCGAGGCGCCTGCAACGCCGTCGGTTGTGCCCGCCGCGGACGAGGGCATCATCGGCAAGATCTTCGGCTGGTTCAAACAGCGCAAGCCCGACGCGGCCCCTGCCGCTCCCATGGCGCCGGCCGAAGCCGAACGTCCGGCCGTGCGTCCCGCGCCTCGCGGCCGCCGCGACATGAACCGTTTCCGACCTGGCGGCGAAGGCGAGCGCGGATCGCAGCGTGAAGGCGGCGGCCGCGGCGAGCGCGGAGAGCGCGGTCAGCGCCAGCGTGGCGAAGGCGCGCTCCAAGGTAGTGACCAGCGCCGGGATCGCGACGGACAGCGCCGCGGCGGTGAGCGTGGTGAGCGCCAGGAACGCGGTGAGCGCGGCGAGCAGCGTCACGAAGGCCGTCGCGACGGCCGCGGCCGGCAGCGTCACGGCGAAGGCCGCGCGGCCGAAGGCCAGCAGGCGGACGCGCTCGGCGGCGGACAGCAGCAACGTGAGCCGCGCGAAGCGCGCGAGCCGCGTGAACAGCGTGAGCCGCGTGAACAGCGTGAGCCGCGCGAAGCACGCGAGCCGCGTGAACAGCGCGAGCCGCGTGAAGCCCGTGAGCCTCGGGAACAACGCGAGCCGCGCGAGCAGCGCGAACCACATGAGCCGCGAGAAGCTCAGGCGCAAGGTCAGCAGCGCGAGCAAGGCGAAGCGCGTGAAGGCCGCGAAGGTCGCGGTCGTCGTCGGCGCGGCCGCGGCCGCGGCGGTCACGGCGAGCATCGCGGAGAAGCACCGGCCGGCAGCGAAGGCATGCCGACGCTCGAGACCGGAAGCGGCGCCGCTGCGCTCGTCGCGGATCTCTCCGACCAAGTGACCGAACCGCAGATCGCCGCGGCAGGCGCAGAGATCAGCGCCGAGGAAAGCGCGCATCGTGCGTTCCCCACTGCGCCGGTCGCCGAAGCAGCGCCGGTCGCCGAAGCAAACCCGCAGGCGGAAGTCGTGACCGAGCAGGTGCAGACCACCGCCCCGCTGGCGCCCGCGCCCGCGCCTGAGCCCGTGTTCGAAACGCAGCCGCAGCCCATCGCGCACCCTGCGCCGGTCGAGACCACCGCTCGCGCGCCCGAGCCCGAGCAACGGCCCGCCGTTCCGTTCGCGCTCAAGCTCGAATGGCCGGCTGACCTCGTGCAGGTCGAGACCGATCCGGGCAAGGCAGCCGCCGCCGCGGCCCAGCCGCAGCCCGAGCCGCCGCGGCGCATCCCGCGCGCGCGCAAGCCGCTGCCGCCGCCTTCGACCGAGCCGTTGGTCCAGGTGGAAACCCGCCGCCGCGAGCCCGAGATGCACGCGTAATAGAACGCGCGGGAAAAACAAGAACCGGGATGCGTCGCATCCCGGTTTTTTTTATACGTGAAGCTCCGAGCGCACGTGGCGCAACAAACCCTGCGCCGCGTCTTCCACGAGATCGAGCACCAGCTCGAACCCCTTCGGACCTCCCGCATAGGGATCGGGGACGTGGCTCGCACCGTTCGCCCCGAACTCGGTGAAAAGCCTGATCTTGTGCCTGAGCGCGCGCGGCGCGATGCGCTCCAGCGCGCGAACGTTCTCCTCGTCCATCGCCAGCACGTAATCGAAGGTCTCGAAATCCTTCGGCGTGACGAGCCGCGCGCGCAGCCTGGTCAGATCGTAGCCGCGCGCCGCCGCCGCTTTGCATGCGCGTGCGTCCGGCGGAGAACCGACGTGCCACTCGCCGGTGCCCGCAGAATCGATCAGGATGCGGTCCGCGAGGCCCGCATTCTCGACCAGATGGCGAAACACGCCCTCGGCGGTCGGTGACCGACAGATGTTGCCGAGGCAGACGAACAGAATCCTGACTTGTTTATTCACCGCCTCATCCGTCATGCCGCCCTGATGAACAGCCGCTCTTTCAACTTTTTGAGCTGATCGCGCAGCGCCGCCGCGCGCTCGAACTCGAGGTTCTTCGCCGCGTCGAGCATCTCCTTCTCGACCTTCTTCACCTCGCGCGTGAGGTCCTTCTCGTGCATGTGCTCGTAACGCGCTTCGTTCTGCGCCGCCTTGAGCTCCTTCTTGGCGCCTTCGGCGTCGTACACGCCGTCGATGATGTCCTTGATGCGCTTCGAAACGCCCTGCGGCGTGATGCCGTGCGCTGCATTGTGCGCGACCTGCTTCGCGCGCCGGCGCTCGGTCTCGTCGATCGCCCGCTGCATCGATTCGGTCACCGCGTCGGCGTACATGATCGCGGTGCCGTGGAGATGGCGCGCCGCGCGGCCGATGGTCTGGATGAGCGAGCGCTCGGAACGCAGGAAGCCTTCCTTGTCAGCGTCGAGGATCGCGACGAGCGACACCTCGGGGATGTCGAGACCTTCGCGCAGCAGGTTGATGCCGACCAGCACGTCGAACTCGCCGAGACGCAGGTCGCGGATGATCTCCACGCGTTCCACGGTATCGATGTCCGAGTGCAGATAGCGCACCTTGATGCCGTGCTCGGCGAGATAGTCGGTCAGGTCCTCGGCCATGCGCTTGGTCAGCGTGGTCACGAGCACCCGCTCGTTTTTCGCGACCCGGTCGTTGATCTCCGACAGCAGGTCGTCGACCTGCGTCGACGCCGGCCGCACTTCGAGCTTGGGATCGATGAGGCCGGTCGGCCGCACCACCTGCTCCGCCACCTGCGACTGGTGCTGCCGCTCGTAGTCTGCCGGCGTCGCCGAGACGAAGACCGTCCGTCGCATCATCTTCTCGAACTCGTCGAACCTGAGCGGCCGGTTGTCGACGGCCGAAGGCAGGCGAAAACCGTACTCGACGAGATTCTCCTTACGCGCACGGTCGCCCTTGAACATGCCGCCGACCTGCGGGATCGTCACGTGCGACTCGTCGACGATCATGATGGCGTCGCGCGGCAGATAGTCGAGCAGCGTGGGCGGCGGCTCGCCCGGCGCGCGGCCGGAGAGATGGCGCGAGTAGTTCTCGATGCCCTTGCAGAAGCCCATCTCGTTCAGCATCTCGAGATCGAAGCGCGTGCGCTGCTCGATGCGCTGCGCCTCCACGAGCTTGTTGTGCTGCTGGAACCACGCGATGCGCTCGCGCAGCTCCGCCTTGATCGCCTCGACCGCGCGCATCGTCGTCGAGCGCGGCGTCACGTAGTGGCTCGACGGGTAGACCGTGTAGCGCCCGACCCGCTGCAGCACCTGCCCGGTGAGCGGATCGAAGATGTTGATGGTCTCGACCTCGTCGTCGAACAGCGTGACGCGCACCGCGGTCTCCGAGTTCTCCGCGGGAAAGATGTCGATCACGTCGCCGCGCACGCGAAAGACGCCGCGCTTGAACTCGAAATCGTTGCGCTGGTACTGCATCTCCACCAGGCGCTGGATGATGTCGCGCTGCGGATTCTTCTCGCGCTCGCGCAGGTGCAGGATCATGCCGTGGTACTCGCCGGGATCGCCGATACCGTAGATGCACGACACCGTCGCCACGATGATGGTGTCGCGGCGCTCGAGCAGCGACTTGGTCGCAGACAAGCGCATCTGCTCGATGTGGTCGTTGATGCTCGAGTCCTTCTCGATGTAGAGGTCCTTGGAGGGGACGTAGGCTTCAGGCTGGTAGTAGTCGTAGTACGAGACGAAGTACTCGACGGCGTTCTCCGGGAAGAACTCGCGAAACTCCGAATAGAGCTGGGCCGCGAGCGTCTTGTTGGGCGCCATGACGAGCGCGGGTACGCCCAGGCGCGCGATCACGTGCGCCATCGTGTAGGTCTTGCCCGACCCGGTCACCCCGAGCAGCGTCTGGTACGCAAGCCCGTCGCGCACGCCATCGGCCAGCGTCTCGATCGCGAGCGGCTGGTCGCCCGCGGGCGGGAAGGTCTGGTGCAACCGGTACGGGCTGTCGGGAAAGGTGAGAACCTGGGCTTGCGGTTCCTGGGACTTCCTGGCGGGTTTGGCGGCCATCGGACAAAGCGGGAGGCTAACAGCGGATTTTCGCATATCGGGCTGCGGCGACGCCACTTCAAGCCCGGGTTGCCGCGCTGCGATGCTAGAATGCGGCCTTCAGATTCATGACCTTAGCCGCGAAGACCCCTCCATGAGCTCATCTCTGTTCGCCGGCGTCGAAATGGCGCCCACCGACCCCATACTCGGCGTCACCGAGGCGTATCACAACGATCCCAACCCCAGCAAAGTCAACCTCGGCGTGGGCGTGTACACCGACGACAACGGCAAGGTGCCGGTGCTCGAGTGCGTGCGCCGTGCCGAGCTGCAGATGGCGGAGAACGCGGTGCCGCGCAACTACCTCCCCATCGACGGGCTCAAGACCTACGACCGCGCGGTGCAGGAAGTGCTCTTCGGCGCCGACAGCGCCGCGGTGCGCGAAGGCCGCATCGTCACGGTGCAGACGATCGGCGGGACCGGGGGTCTGAAGACCGGCGCCGACCTCCTCCGGCGCGTGAATCCGACCGCGGACGTCTGGATCAGCGATCCGTCGTGGGAAAACCACCGCGCGATCTTCGAGTTCGCCGGCTATCGCGTGAACACCTATCCGTACTACGACGCCGAGACGCACGGGCTGAAGTTCGACGCGATGCTCGACGCGCTCGACAAGATGCCCGCGGGCTCGGTCGTGCTGCTGCACGCGTGCTGCCACAACCCGACCGGCGTCGATCTCAAGGATGCGCAGTGGGAACGCGTGATCGAGGTCGTGAACCGCCGCGGACTCGTGCCTTTCCTCGATCTCGCTTACCAGGGCTTCGCCGACGGCCTCGACGCCGACGCGAGCGCAGTGCGCCGCTTCACCGCCGCGTGCCCGACGCTCGTCGTGTCGAGCTCGTTCTCGAAGTCGCTGTCGCTCTACGGCGAGCGGGTCGGCGCGTGCCACGTGGTGACGCAGAGCGCCGAAGAAGCCTCGCGCGTGCTGTCGCAGGTGAAGCGCGTCATCCGCACCAATTACTCCAGCCCCCCCACGCACGGCGGCCAGGCGGTCACGACGGTGCTGACGACCCCGGAGCTGCGCACGCTGTGGGACAAGGAGCTCGGGCAGATGCGCGATCGCATCAAGACGATGCGCCGCCAGTTCGTCGAGAAGATCCGTGCGCAGCGCGCCGATTTCGACTTCAGCTTCGTGATCGAGCAGCGCGGGATGTTCTCCTACTCGGGCCTCAATCGCGAGCAGGTGCGCCGGCTGCGCGAGGAGTATTCGATCTATACCATCGACACCGGCCGCATCTGCGTCGCGGCGCTGTCGTCGAAGAACATCGATTACGTGACCAAGGCCGTCGCGAGCGTGCTCGTGTAATTGACGGGGTCTGCCCCCGGCTTTTTGGGGTCAGACCCCGGTTTGCTACCGGGCGTTACTGCTTCTTCCCGAACAACCCGTTCACCACTTCTCCCACCTTCGCTCCGGCAGCGGTCCCTATGCCCGGCAGCACCGCTGTGCCCGCCACCGCTCCGGCGATCGCGGCCGCATTCGGCAGGAGCATCGGCGAATCGAGCGTCCCGCTCACCGCCAACGGAATCGATACCGATTTGCCGAGCGTCGTCGCGTTCGCGCTGAGCTGACCCGACAGCGCCTTCGAAGGCGAGATCGCGACGTTGCCGCGCGCGGCGAGCGCGCCCGAAGCGATGTTCAGATCGGTGAAACGATAGCTGCGGCGCTCGACCGCGAGCTTCCCCGAAAGCCGGTCGAAGCGCGTCTCGCCGCCTCTGGTGTGCTTGCCGAGGCTCGCCGCGGCCGCCGCGATGTCGAAGCCGTGCAGCACACCGTCGCGCACGGTGAACGGCGACTCGAGCTTCAGCGCGTCGTCGAGCTGTTCGGCGCTCGCCGCGTGCGCGCTGAAAGCGGGCTTCGCGTCGAGCCGGCCGCTCACCCGCGTATTCGGCGAGAGGATCGCGACGGGCTGCGTGACCTCGATCGCCTGGAGATCGAGATTGCCTTTGATCGCAATGCCCTTGTCCCATTCGAGCTTCACCGCGCCGGTCGCAGTACCGCCGTAGAGCTTCGCGGTGATCGCCGGCAGGTCGGCGTCCTCGGCGCGCACCACACCTTTGACCTCGAGCTGATCGAAGACGAACGCGGGCCCCATCGGGGGCGTCCACTTGCGGGCGCTGATCTCGATCCTGTACTGCTCGCCGTCGGGGATCGCCTTAGCTTCGAGCGCGTTGTCACGCGTCTTCAGCGTCACGAGGCCCTGCTCGCCCGCCCCGCTCACCCGCACGTGGACGTCGAAGGGACCGAACTTCGAGCGCTCCAGCTTCACGACCGCATTGGAAAGCCGCACGTTCCCGACCCGCACGCTGCCCGCGCCCCTGTCGCCCTGCGACAGCGCCGCGAGCGCGCCGAGCGACTTCTGCGTGAGCGTGACGTCTTCGAGCTCCACGCTGCGGATGACCTTCTGCGAGCGCAGCAGCGACCACAGGTCGGGCTTCAGCGTGACCTTCCCGACCTGCACGTCCTCCGCGGTGCCGATCGATATGCCCTCCACCCGCGCGTGCGGCACCGGCAGGAGCGCGGCCTGCAGATTGTCGATGGACACCGGCTCCCCGACGCGCGCCGACAGCTCTTTCTCCAGTATCGGGATGTAGTCGTTGAGCGTGACGAAGAACGGCACGAGCGCTGCTGCGCAGACGAGCGCCAGCAGCACTAGAGCTATGCCCTTTAACCACTTCATAAGCTTGAAGATTTGGCAGGAAGGACGTTGACCGGGAGGGAGCGAGCCGGTAATATACGCGCCTTCCTGACGCGGGATACAGCAACAGGTCAGCCCGCGTAAGACTAGGCAATTCCCCGATAGCTCAGTCGGTAGAGCGACGGACTGTTAATCCGC